>CAZGGU010000040.1:0-2513 GCA_964525395.1 uncultured Gammaproteobacteria bacterium | reverse complement strand
CATTTCTTCATCCCAAGTAGATTCAGCGAAATCAAGTAGTGGTATTCTTTTGTCCTCTTCAGCAGGAATACCTGGAATTAAGTCTATTCTTCTAGGTTGTCGTGTTTTAGCTTCTAAGCCCATAATAATTGTGAATTATACATTATTCTTAGTGGTTAATCAAAGCCTAGGCACGAATCTAAAGATAAAAAATATTAAAATTGTCTTTTTTAGCCTCAAATTCGTCTAAAAATACCTATTGACGATTATTAATTTTTGTCGTATACTCTTTTTACCATCAAATTGGTTGATGGCTTTTTTATTGATATGGCAGATACATTTCAAAGAACAAAACCACATATAAATATCGGAACAATTGGTCACGTTGATCATGGTAAGACCACGACAACAGCGGCTATCACTACTGTGCTTGCTAAAAAAGGTTTTGCACAAGCTAGAAAATACGAAGATATTGATAACGCCCCAGAAGAAAGAGCAAGAGGAGTCACGATTAATATTTCTCACCAGGAATATGAAACAGAAAACAGACACTATGCTCACATCGACGCACCAGGACACGCAGACTACATTAAAAACATGATCACAGGAGCAGCACAAATGGACGGAGCAATCCTCGTTGTGTCAGCACCAGATGGTCCTATGCCTCAGACAAGAGAGCACATTCTTCTTGCTAAGCAGGTTGGAGTTCCAGCAATCGTAGTTTGGTTAAATAAAGTAGACATGGTACAAGATCCAGAACTTCTTGATCTAGTTGAGATGGAAGTTAGAGAATTACTTACTAAATATAAGTATGACGGAGATAACGTTACTATCGTAAGAGGATCAGCTCTTAAAGCTATCGAAGGAGATCCAGCAGCAGAACAACAAGTACTAGATCTAATGGCTGCAGTTGATAAAGATATTCCTACACCTGAGCGCGAGACAGATAAACCATTCTTAATGCCTGTTGAAGACGTGTTCTCAATCAAAGGAAGAGGAACAGTGGTTACAGGAAGAATCGAAAGAGGAGAAGTTAAAGTTAACGATACAATTGAAATCGTAGGAATTAAGCCTACAACATCTACTGTTGTAACTGGAGTAGAAATGTTCAGAAAACAGCTTGATTCAGGTATTGCAGGAGATAACGTAGGAGTTTTACTCAGAGGTGTTGAAAAAGAAGATGTTGAAAGAGGACAAGTTCTTGCAAAACCAGGATCTATCACTCCTCACACAGAATTTGAAGGAGAAATCTACATTCTTACTAAAGAAGAAGGTGGAAGACACACTCCATTCTTCTCAGGATACAGACCACAGTTTTATTTAAGAACAACAGACGTAACTGGTGAAGCTACGCTTCCAGCAGGAACAGAGATGGTTATGCCTGGAGATAGTACAAAAATGACAGTTAAACTTATCGCACCAGTAGCTATTGAAGAAGGACTCCGATTTGCTGTTCGCGAAGGCGGAAAGACAGTTGGAGCTGGAGTTGTTACTAAAGTAATAGCTTAATACATTCGACAGGCTCAGGATTGAGCAGGCCCTTTGATTTTTTAGTATTATGCCAAAAGGAAGAATTCGTGTTCGCTTAAAGAGCTACGACGCTAGAGTCATCGACGCTAGTTGTCAACAAATTTTAGATACGGCTATCAGGACCGGAGCTAAAGTCGTGGGACCAATTCCTTTGCCTACTAAAAGATCAGTCTACGCAGTAAATCGCTCCCCATTCATCGATAAAAACGCTCGTGATCACTTCGAAATTAAAGTTCACAAAAGACTTATTGATATCGTTTCTCCTACTGAAAAAACCATGGACTCCTTAGGACATTTAGAGCTTCCAGCAGGTGTTAACATCGAAATCCGCATGTAACCCCCCCCTATTAATTTTTTTTATTTATTCTTAAGCAGTTTCTGCATTTTTGATCTATTGATTTCTCTCTGTCAGGACAATATAATTTTTATTTGTGACTGATAGAGAACCAAGAATACAATCTAGAGAATTTAGTCCTCATGATAATCCAGAAGCTTTTTTTGCATACCTCAGTCCTTGGGAAATAGCAGACAATACCCTCAAATTTGCTAGAGCTGGTGATTTTATTCTTCCAAGAAAAGATGAAAAGGGCGAAAATGCAGAAAATGAGTCTTTGGAGCAATCTTCAAGTGATTTAAGCTTGAACGGAAATGCCTCTAAAGAGATAACTCGAAGAACGGTAGATGTAAGTTTTGATCAAGAAGATGAGCATGTGACCATGTATTTAGAGGTAAAAGGAGAAGATCCAAGGTATATCTCTGCGCATGGCGTAACACTTTCTACGAGGCATGATGGTCCTCAGGAGTTTCATTATAAAGTATTTAGAGATAGAGTAGTTATAAAAGGGAAGAAGGAGCCAGCTATAGAAGGGACACCGGATTATGTAAAGATTAGGTCATTTATAGGAAGGGCAAACCTTCAGTTATCATTGAATTTATCATATCCTTCTACCCCTCCTTCTAAAGTTCAATAGGTGGTATCTAAAACCCTTGCATTTACGCACGAG
>CAZGGU010000039.1:0-2654 GCA_964525395.1 uncultured Gammaproteobacteria bacterium | reverse complement strand
GAAGGTGACGGAGATCAGCATACTACAGCATATGACTTATTAGTTCTTTCTAAATATGCGATTTCCCATTACCCGGAAATTGTTAAATCTTCCTCAACTGCGGAAAAACATTTGCCAGCAAGCAATGATCATTATGCGTATGATATGTATAATCAGCTGAATCTAGTGACAACTTATCCAGGAGTTAAAGGGCTTAAAGATGGATATACTCCCGAAGCAGGCCTTTGTCTAATTACCTATCTGGAATACGAAAATCATAAAATTATCGCCATTATTTTAGGAAGTGAGAACAGAAGACAAGAAATGAAAGATTTACTCGATTATTCTCTAAAATCTCAAGGAATCAAACCTCCTGAGCACGATTAACATTGTCGGGGAAAGAGGACTCGAACCTCCGACCTCACGGTCCCAAACCGCGCGCTCTAGCCAACTGAGCTACTCCCCGTTTCATGGGACAAACCTGACGGTTTTTCCCAACGATTTCCCTATATGGTTCGCAAATGATCAAATCGTCGAACAAACATTTGCAAGTTTTGTGTACCGCGAAGAGGACTCGAACCTCCACATCATTGCTGATAAAGGCTCTTAAGGCCTTCGTGTCTACCATTCCACCACCGCGGCGTACGTATATTTTACCTTTTTTACAATTCAGGTTCAAGCGTAGTGAAGCTTGTAGAATCTAAGTACCAAATGAGCGGGTGAAGGGAATCGAACCCTCGTATCAACTTTGGAAAAGTTGTGTTCTACCATTGAACTACACCCGCATTATGTGTATTTTAGCAAATTTAGGATTTTAGTTCAATTTAAATTTCTGGGGTTGGTGAGGCTTCTTCTTTTAGATCGCTTCCTACTGTAACTACTACATCTGAGTCACCTGTGTCTGAAAGCTTGATTACCTCTACTGGTCCCCGTTCTTCGAGAGTTGTCTGAAGTTCATCGATGAATCCTTGTTTTACATCGTCTTTCGCAGCGATTACTGTATTAGTATAATTTTGATTGTCAGCGTTTCCTATACCTGAAACGCTAAATCCTGCATCTTCTAGAATTCCTTCCACATTCGCTGCTTCTCCTGAGATTCCGCTACCATTTAACACTTCTATCTCATAAGCATCAAGTGCTACTTCTTCAGGGCTTGGTGTCGGAGATTCTTTAGGAAGCTCGATTTTTTTATTTGATTCAGATTTCTTAGAAAGTTCGAAGTTTCTGTTTACGAACATTAAAAGTCCGATGATAAATATTCCGATACATCCTGCTAAAAATGCGAAGAGGAAGATTCTCTTCCAGCTCATGCCGCTAGTTTCCTCAATTATATTTTGGTCGTCACCCTTGTCATCTGTTTCATCTTTTGAGTTATCTTTTTCTCCGACTTTTTCTTCTGATTCTACATCATTTTCATTAGATTCATTTACCTCATCTTTAATTGATTGTGCAATTTTCTGTTCATTTTCTTCCTGGATTTTCGCATTTGCCTGAGCTATAGCGCCTGTAGCTTCTGTAATTTCTTCATTCTCTCCTGTTTGCTCTACTTCAATAGTAACTTTCGCATTTTCAACTTGAGTTATTTTTTTAAATGTTTTTGGTTTTTTAGCAGCCATAAATATGAATTATGAATAAAATGTTATGAATTAAGTATTAAATATGACTAAGGAAAAGTCAAATTTTACTTGAAAGCGCGGAAGATAATGATGCCTGCAGAGACAAGAGGAATTGAAATAAGCGCACCTACTACGCCCATTAGCTGTGCGCCGATTAATATAGCTATAAGTATCACAATAGGATTAAGTCCGACTGCTTTCTGCATGATTTTAGGAACCAGAATGTTGTTTTCTGCTACTTGAATAGCTGTATATGCTAAGAGCACTGCCAGTCCCATGACAGGCGAAATAGCGAATCCTACGATTACTGCTGGAATGGCTGCAATAATAGGTCCAAGGGTGGGCACTATTTCCAAAAATCCAGCTAAAATAGCAAGCGGGACAGCATAAGGAATACCCATAAGAGAAAGGACAATCCAAGTGATCACACCGACCACAACTGAGAGAACTATCTGACCTCTTAGCCATGCGCCTAATTTTTCCTCAACTTGGTGAATTGTTAAGCGGATTTTTTCTCTGTATTCGCTTGGAAAAAGCTCAGGCACACTCTTACCTAGTCTTTCACGATCGATAAGAAGATAGAAGCTGATTACGAAGACTGAAAGAATTGAGAAAATGCCTCCAAACACCTTAGATGTGATGCCTACAAGATTCTGCCCTGCTGAGCCTGCTAGAGGCCCTACAAGAGAGTTTATGCTTGAACTATTTATATCTATACCAAGAGCCGTGGAAGTGCGATCTAGATAAGCTGGAAAGGCCTTATAAAGTTCCTGAATTTGTTGAATAAATACAGTGAGTACTGGAATAACTAACAAAATTATGGCAGCAATAACTAGTACATATATTAAAGTAATAGCTATAATTTTAGGCACCCTGTACCTTTTTAAAATTCTTACAAAGGGATGAATCGAAGCCATGATAATGTAGGCCATAAATATTGCTACTAAAATTCCTTTGACCTGGAATAAAAAGAATGCAAGCGCAATGAGAATAACAGTAAAGAGTATATGATTGTTGAGGATATATTTAATCGTTGGCTTGAACATAATTAAATTATAC
>CAZGGU010000038.1:0-2770 GCA_964525395.1 uncultured Gammaproteobacteria bacterium | reverse complement strand
AATATTATTATTCCCACCAATCTAAATGCTTGTCAAACAAATCATTAGCCTCAATATTAACGATTTGGATTGTTAGATCAATATTTTTTAACAGCATATATTTTACATTTATTGGCATTTGAAGCCTAAATCAGCTAAAATTAGGGATGAAAATTGCTGGATCGTCTAATGGTAGGACAACGGACTCTGAATCCGTTTATCTTGGTTCGAATCCAGGTCCAGCAGCACTTCACTTCGTTCAGTGTAAACACGGAATGAATTGAAGTATTGACCTGGATGAGAAGTTTATGGTGAGTTCACCTCACCCTAAAGAGCGTGTCGAACCAAATCCAGGTCCAGCAGCAGATTTTCTTCAATAAAATTAGCTTCAAAATATTCTTAAAAATGGCAAAATAGTATACCTATTCATATTCTAACTCTAATTTCAATTTTGATATAATTTAGAAAATGAACACTACTATAATCTTCTCTCGAGGCTTTGCTATCCCTGATGCTGAGTTTGCTAATCTCGTGAATCCCCTTGCAGTAAGTAATTTATATAGAAAAGGTGGTCGTACTCAAATAGGAAATGAGAAGGGCGTATCATTTTCTATTCAAGTAGCAAGGGATGAAACAGAAGGAAAACGTGCTAAAAAGTCGGCTAAAAATAATGCTGAGCATTATGCAAAAGTAAGAATGGCAAATAAAGAAGGATATCTACCCACCGTTGCGTTATTTAACCTCACCGAACAAACGTTTCCAATTTTACGAGGAAAACTTGGTATTCCTCGTAAATTAACGGTTGGCAGCAGCGAAGTAGTTCAGATAGCGCCATTAAACACTTTTGATGAAATAAAAGAACATGACGATGGTGAGATAATTGTCCAAGCAGAAAGTCTTACCCCTGAAGAATTGCGTAAATTAAATATTGAAATTGGAACTGCAGACTTTGGTAGAGAAGGAAATCGAGTAAGCATCACTGAAGCTATATCCAGCAAAGCTGAGTTCACATATAAACCATTCGAAACTCCCAATGGCCAACCTGAAAAAGAAATGCCTGCAATCGGAGAAACTGGTGGAGTATTAATTTAAATATCCTTCAATATAAAATATATAACATAAATAACCAACACTAGTACAGTAAATTATGTAAAAATGAAAAAGCAAATATTAATAGTTCATGGCGGAAATGCATTCAACTCATACAATGACTTTATAGAGAATCTTAAAACTAAAGACATTTCTCTTGAAAAATTCAACCAATTGGACTGGAAAAATAATTTAAATGTAGATTTAGGAAATGAATTTGATGTAATTTTTCCCAAAATGCCAAATCCTCAAAACGCAAAATATTCTGAATGGAAAATTTGGTTTGAAAGAATCATAGAATTACTAAATGAAGAAATTATTTTAATTGGTCATTCCCTTGGTGGAATATTTTTAGCTAAATATCTTTCAGAGAACTCATTTTCTAAAAAAATAAAAGGTTTAATTCTCGTATCTCCTCCTTACAACACCCCAACAGTTCATCCTTTAGCAGATTTTGTGTTAACTAAATCAGTCACAAACTTGGTAGATAAAACTCAAAAAATAATTTTATTCCACAGCAAAGATGATAAAGTTGTTCCCTTCTCAAACACCAAAGAATATGTTAAGCAAATACCAACTTTAAAATTTATTCCCCTAGAGGGCCGAGGACATATTATTGATGAGTCTTTTCCAGAAATAGTTGAAGAAATAAAAAATCTTTAACCTCTCACTGCCTCAACAAGCGCCTTTACACGTGCGGGATCAAAATCATTTGTATGCGGCTTAAGAATACTTGTTGCTACTAAAAATGCATCTGCGTCTATAAATAGATGAACATTTTCAGGAGAAATCCCAGATGCAATTCCCAGAGGATGATCACCCATTGAGAATTTCATAATCTGTATTTTTTCTGGGTCCGGAGCTGATCCCGTACCTGAACCCGAAGTAGTTACCACATCCATATATCTTGATGCGATATTTGCAGCAAGTCCCCAATCAACTCTAGGCACAGGTCTTTGACCCTTAAATGCTACACCTCCGAAATATAGACCCTTGAATCCGCCACTGGCTGCAGCTTTCTGCCTAATCCAATCGATCTGTTCTGCCATTTGCTGAGATTCATCTCTTTCATCTATATAAGCATTGTCGGTCCAAATCCCATCAGTTTCTGGATCAGTCAGCTGAAAAACTCTATCTAATGTATTATCAAGATAGTTAACCCCTACCCACCAATTAGGAAATTCTCCTCTCACAAGATCCTTAACATCAGATAATTCATACCATCTTAATCCTTCACTAGGCATATTTATTAAAAATACGCCGTCTGCCCCAGCTTCACGCGCTATAGCTGCATTTCTGATTGCCTGCTGAGAATTTTCCACATGAATGACTGGAAGAACTGCGTGGGAATTGGGAAATGTTTCTTTAAATCCTGCCATAACAGATTCGTTTATATCACAGTGTCGATCTAAATGCTATAATCCACTCGTGAATGAAAGACCATACATTGGAATAACTGGCCCTACCACAAGACAGGAAGTAGGTCATATTTTAGACACTTTTGAAGCCAATGGCTTTAACCGCGAACAAGGACATGAACCCATGATTGGTTTCTTAGTGACACTTAAAAGCTTGCAGGGAAATTCCATGAAGAATAGACGCTATCCAGATTTTTCTAGTATCCCCGCACTCTTAGAAGCGACAGGTGATTATTCATTCAATACTATCCATTATAATTCCCGTGAATTATCTACTCTAGGTG
>CAZGGU010000037.1:0-2906 GCA_964525395.1 uncultured Gammaproteobacteria bacterium | reverse complement strand
CTCTCGCTATCTACTAACTAGCCTTGATTTCTTTATCTACTCGCGAATGGGATCAGTCTCTTCAGGACCCAAGTCAAACTTGACTCCATGAAGAATCGGATAAACCACCTTCATGTCCAGAAAAAGCAACTCATTGAGAGTAAGAGGTGCGGCAGTCTCCCACCCATCGGATCGCTGACTGCACTCCTTACACGTTGCGAGAATTTTGCGAACGTATAAACAAAAGGCTCCAAACCAGCTCCGGGGAATACCAGGCGCTTTATTCCTAACTGCGATCTCAAGACGAAGCCAAACATCGGGAAGATGTTTACTATTAACATGGACCGTACCCGCATCGCCATCCACAGCCACATCTGTGGCTGAAGCTCCCAAATCCTGGTGGCGAGTCATGCTTTACCTTCCTTTATTGGCAGAGTTTGTAATCCGAAACGCCGGAAATAATCTCTCGCTCAGTGACAGGGACATTGACCATTGTCAATGCAATCTCCTGTCGCATACGACAGTTTTCGCAAGGAAATCTCAGCTGATAATCAAGCAAATGGAAAAGCCATGTTTCCATAGGACGAATAAACCGATCTTCACGAACGTCTGTATACCATCGAATATTTACATCCGAAGGATGAACATGATCTTCAGGCGCTCGCTCTAAACGAAGCCCTGGATCCCGCTCGGGACTGTGCCGAGACTCAAAACCCTCAGGCGAGTGACTACACACGATCCGTCTCCTTGCCGAAAGAATCAGCATAGATCTTATCCATGGTGATATGCTCCGGGCTGTCATTGATGCGTTCCGCATCTTCCCTACATCCAGCACAAGCTTGAAGATGAATACGCATCTTACGAGAAAGCCAATTAGGCATTTCCAAATAAGTAGAGGGGCTCAGCTGACTACCCACAAACCAAACGCAAAATACGCGAGGCGGATGTACCGAAAGATCCTGCTCTACGGGAACTGGCTCAGCCTGGGCTGGCTGCTTATAGCTCCAGAGTGGCATGATCAGCCTTCCTCTCTACTGAATGCGTTCTTTGAAATCATCAAGCACTGGCGCCTTGTTATACCTCTGAACCAATACAAGAATAAAAGCGATCATCAAAAATACCAAATCGACGATAGAGATGTAAAAAAAATTCGGATCATCCTCAGGAGTAATAATAAGCACTACAACTGCAATACAGCTGCAAATTAGTGCAAGAATAAAAAGCATTTGAAAAACTATACGACGAAACTTCCACTTGGAATGCTTCTTATCATAAGCGCTGAAATTATACTTATACAGCGGTTCTACCTTTTTACTGTTCCTCTGACCTTCCAAGCCTATGCCTCCTTTTTCGTTGCACCAGACTATTTAGTGTGCGCTTAGTTAGGTTTTGGCCTGCTAGCTTAAAGCCCAAGCGCACGAGAACTTACTGCGTGCTAGATGAAACCATGATCTTGGGCCATTGCGAAACGACCCAGATCGTACTCATTCCTGTGAAACCCATCCAGATAAAAGAAGCGATGTAAACATCTGCATTTTGCGTGATGAACGCAAAAACATTGGTACCAATGCCCAAGATAAAAAGCAGCGAATAAATAGCTGCAAGCACGATTGTTATCTGCTGATCTACGCTCAGCTTAATGGTAATCACCTTACGCAACCTAGCGTCCCTCGGACCTTACAATCCGCGGAGGATCATAGGCCGTCAAAGCCAGAAAAGTCAAATTTAGCGGAATAAATGCCCAAGCGAAAATTCCCCACAAAACGTGCATGTCCGCACTCATCGGAATGATGGTGGTGGCCATGAAACCCATAAATAGAGAAAATGCGATAAGAGTGATCTTCTGCGCATCCTTGTCATAATCCAAACTGAGAAAGACCAGAGTCAGCGCCAAAGGAATCGAAACGAATCCGAAAAGCGTAAAAAACCCGTGCATATTCTGACTCATCGGAACCACGAAAGATCCCATCAGAATCACGAAAAATACGAAAGAAGCAGTAGTGAGCTTAAAAGGCAGCGGACTATTCATCCACTTCCCAGAAAAAGAACCAGAAACAAAACTGCTCCTATTCCATCCCGAACTCAACCAGCACCTCCTTATGTGTGCCTTGTTAAAGTGCGTACGCGACTTGCGTACAAGGCGCTTATTATACTCTCATTTAGCCTCAAAGACAAACTAGAGGTTATAAGATAATGCTTGCCTTTTACGCTCAGGTTAGCTATAATACTTTTTACCTAAGAAAGTGAGTTCGCGATAAAGCGTATAAATCTCACCGAGGAGCAACTCTAGTAATTAGCCATAAGCTATTCGCTATGAGCAACTTGCAAACTCGCTTAGGCGAGTTTTTATATGGCAAAAATTAAACAAGCAGTAAAACATACAGGTAGAGGAAGAAAAGAATTAATCGTGGCTGAGTTGGTTGAAAAATTTGACTCTTCAAACGGTTTAGTTTTCGTAGATTTCCAAGGTATCTCCCACAAACAGCTCGAAAGTCTTAAAAAAGAACTTAAAACTGTGGATTCTACTATCGTAGTTGCTAAGAATTCTTTAGTTAAGATTTCACTCGGTCAGTCTAAAAACTATGCAGACTTTAAAGATAATGAAGGTCTTAATCTCCCAACAGCAACACTTATCATTAAAGGTGACATGGTGGAACCACTTAAAAGACTCCAAAAAGCAGTAAAAGATATGGGACTTCCAAAAGTTAAGTTCGCTATCCTTGAAGGAAACCTTACAGACGAATCAGGTGTAATGAGAATCGCTGCATTACCAAACCGAGAGACACTTATTGCACAATTTGTAGGAACACTTAACTCACCTATTCAAGGACTCGTAGTTACCCTCAATGCTACTATTCAGAAATTCGTAATGACACTTGATGCAGTAGCTAAAAGTAAACCAGCAGAAACAGCAGCTCCTGCTCCAG
>CAZGGU010000036.1:0-3632 GCA_964525395.1 uncultured Gammaproteobacteria bacterium | reverse complement strand
TTTTAGGTCAATACCGAGGGAATCATCTTAATTTATAATTTTAAATTTTAAATTTATAATTTAATGTGGCCCGTATCGACTTCGTGTTTGCTTTATAAGCAGCACGGGATAGAAGTTTCATCCGATTAAATCGGATAATCTATAGCTTCTATAATTAGACTAGCCCCTCACTTTCGTTCGGGGTAAACTCTTTTGAGTTTATCAACGGCGATAAGAGTAGAGGGTGAAGGTATAGTCAAGCCTCTTGGTAACAAGAGGGTATGCAATTCTGAGAGAACACAATTTTGTGATAGAGAATCAGAATTCGCGATGTCGGCTCATCGCATCCTGGGGGTGGAGAAGCTCCCAAGGGTCTGGCTGTTCGCCAGTTAAAGCGGTACGCGAGCTGGGTTCAGAGCGTCGTAAGACAGCTCGGTCTCTATCCAGGACAACCGTTGATATTTGAAGAGATTCGTCCCTAGTACGAGAGGACTGGGATGAGGGAATCCCTGGTGTGCCAGTTGTGGAAATTTTTCTGCAGCGCTGGGTAACTAGATTCCCAACGGATAACCGCTGAAAGCATCTAAGTGGGAAGCCGTCTCTAAGATTAGATATCGTTCCGTAAGGATGACACCCCTTGTAGACCACGAGGTTGATAGGTGGGCAGTGTACGCACAGTAATGTGTTTAGCTTACCCATACTAATGGTGGATAAAGTAGTTTTTTTAATTTTGACGCTTTTTATCTCGACGCAAGTCGAGGAGTCTTCTTTTCACATTTAAATAGCCAAATATTGCATTTGGGATTGGCCTAATAAGTCAATCCAGATGATAATAATTGCACATTTAACATAAACATTAATTTGTACTAAGGATCTCGGTCTTTTGAGCGTGGTGGCACTACCTCTTTCCATTCCGAACAGAGTCGTAAAACACTTCAGCGTTCACGATACTACGGCTAGACCGCGGGACAATAGATCAAGGCCGGGATCGTTAGTATAAAGCATTTAAGCCACCTGAAAGGGTGGTTTTTTGTTCTTTGGCTTTAGCTTTGATATAATCCTCTTCCTATGGGAAATGCAGAATTCCGAAGGACTACCGAAACACAACTTATGCCATGGCAGCGAGAAATTGGAATAGCCTACTCCTCTCTTATGCGCGCACAAGCTGAGTTATCTATGTTAGATGCTGGAGCTGAGGATATGGAGGAGAAAAGAATGGGACTAGCTAGAAGAACGGGAAATTTAGCTAGAGTTCTTGATGCGCATCGAGATAATGTAGGTAGAGTGCCTGATTCAATTGATGTTACACCAAAAGGAGAAAGTGGAGGTATTTATTATTACTCAAAAACCAATGAAGTTAAAAGAGTAGCTTTAGGAAGATGGACTAGGCGACCAAATCATGAAACCGCAGAACCTATTGAAGCCTTAGATTGGGCAGGCGATGTGAGAATCACGAGCGCCATTCGCTTGTATTTGATGGATTTGATTCCACCAGTAAATAAAGAGGTTATTATAGATGCTGTAGCTGTAGTTCCTGAACATGTGGAATTATAAATTGACATTTTTATTCTTGGAGAGTATATTTGCCCTATGACTGAAGAATATAGGCCAGAACCTCAAGGAAGCGCCACATTCGATCATCTTAGTGGGAAAATAACACGTGAACAATACTTGGCTTATTTAGATCGTCAGAGGGCTGAATATGGAATGCCGCCTATTGAAAGAGCACCGCTGGGTAGAACTGCAATCGAGGATGCTATGCAAATATCTCGACAAGGAATACGCACTGGAACCACGCATGAGTTTGATTTAGCTCAACTCAAAGAAGTAATTCCACCAGTAGATGATCTAAGCGATAATTAAATATATTTACCACGCAGGCTTAAGATTTAATTGGTCGGATTAAAATTTATTGAGTTAATAATTTTATTAATCTCTGACTGATTTTCTACGGTAAAGGGTTTTGCAAATAATTCAATTATTTCTTCTTTGTTAAATAAAATGAAGTGGGCAATTTTAGTTCCATCTTGATCCCAAATTCTAACATATCCATATTCTGCTGAAGGTATTTTAGCTACACCTTCCTGGAGAAGGCTTCCAAACTTATTCAATTTAGTATCAGTTATGTAGAGTTGGCGCGGTTGGTTGATTCCTAGAACATTATATTCAATGAATATACTTAAAGACATGTTTGCGTTTGTGAGAATTAGTTGATCAGGGGTGTTTTTTAGGCTCCAAGAATCTGGATAATCTAAACTATAATTATGATTATTATATGTTGTTAATCCTGGCTTAGAATTTGAATTATTTTTACTTGATTCCTGATCATTATTAATGTAGTTTTTTATGATGTTCACTCGATCTTTATTATAGTTAGGGTAATATTTAAGTAATCTTTCATAGGCTTTTTTAACTTCAGATGTATTTCCAAGTCTTATGTTGGTAAGTGCTTGATAATAATAGGCGTCTTTATAAATATCGTTATAGTTTGAATTCGAGAGCTTTTCAAAATAATAACTAGATTGTTTATAATCTTTGGCGACGAAGTAATATTTACCCAGAAAATATTTAAAATAGTAGCCACCATTTTCTTGCTTACTTAAGCTTTTAAACATTTCAATTTCATTTTTATACTCAAAATTTCTAAGTATTGTCTGAGCTGAAAAAATCATAATAAGTGCGAGTAAAGCTGCTATTATAAAATTTTTAAAAATTGGTTGTATTTTTTTAGATTCAATTGAAATAATCATTAAGTAGGAAAACAGCATTATAAAGCCGAATGAGGCAGTGTAGGCGAATCTTTCTGCCATTACTTGACGTAAAGGAAAGATGATGTTGGAGATAGGGATAAGTGCTATATAAAACCAAGCTATAGAAAAAGATATAATTGGATTTTTTCGAATCCAGTAAAAGAAAGCGATAACAGAAAGTATAAAGATAATTAAAGTGATGAGTATGACTGGATCTAATAAAGATTGTTTTTGGATAATCTCAAAGTTGGCAGCTGAGTTTTCGTCAAATAAGCTTGTGTTTATATTGCCTGGTAATATTTGGAGAACTGAAAGCTTGAAAGGAAAAAGTAGAAGATAGAAGTACATAAATAATGACTTTATACTCAGTAATATGGTCAAAAAGAGGCTCCCTGCATAGTAAGTGATATGATTATTGCTCTGAAAAATTGAGCGTAATCCTAAATATAGAGAGATCGCAGCAAAGTAGGGAATGTACTGAAGAAGATTCATTAGGTTTTTTTTTGAAATATTTTTAAAACAAATATCATAGATGATCAGAATTGCAGGTAAAGTAAGGGTGATTTCATAAGTTAAAAAGGCTAAGGCAGCAAAGATAACCGATACTAAATACAAAATTAATTTTTTATCTTTTTCGCGGAATTTTAGAAAAAAATAAAAAGAAATGAAGAAGAATAATATACCAACTGTATCAAAGCTCGCAGTCATAAAGGTGATGGCTTCAGTATGGAGTGGATGAATAGCGAAAAGTATGGCAGTTAAGAAGGCTACTGAAGATTTTTTAGTTAAGATGTTGGTTATTGCGAATATAAGCAGGCAAATGCCTATATGAACTAATAGGCTTTGTAAATGATAAAAAATCGGATTATTTCCTGAAAGAGAATAGGACGTGGCGTGCACGAT
>CAZGGU010000035.1:0-3753 GCA_964525395.1 uncultured Gammaproteobacteria bacterium | reverse complement strand
GCAAACTATAGGGCGAAGAGATGAGTTATTTTAGGACAGCTAACCACAGTCGAGAATCTATCTTTTGAAGAATCTGCTGAAACGGCTTGGGGATTGAACGGGTCCTCTAGTGGCAGCCTCAGCTAAAGAATCGTTTACTGCGTTTACTACTTTCCATGCATCTGATTCTGTAAAATCTAAAAGAGTGGCCATGCGGGAAGATTGTTCACTCACTGCCTCAGTAAAATCGCCTTCAGTCGTAAGTTCTGCAAGTTGACGTAACCTTAATTCTTCACGTTCGCGGGAGTGATTGATATTTATCATTCCTTTTGGAGTACGATTTTTGGCTTTTTTTGCAAGCCTAGCTTGAGCAGCTTCTACTTCATCCCTAGTCCAAACTTTCGGAGTAAATGTTTCGCTAGTAATCATGGCACCAGAGCTTGGATAATGGCTGTATCTGAATCCAAACATTCCGTTTTTATATCTTTGAACATCGTTAGCCAATCTAGATTTTCCACGCGAGACAGATAATTTTACAGGATCCATGCTGTCTGTGGGATCGCCGGGCCTGATCTCTACGAAAGTATTCAAGCCTTCATCTTTCCATCCAAGTATTATTTCTCTGTCATCCTTTGCCCAGAGGCCTGCATCTGGCTGATTAAGTGGCCAGGGAAGTTTATTGGGGTCAACTTTAGAATCTCGTGAGACTTCTAAAAGAGAGCTTTGTGGTCGTCGGGTGACCATGGGTGAAATCTGAAAACCTCCATGTTCACCTGGTCGCGGCTGAATGAGTCCTAAATCTGTTAAGGATTTTGCAGCTTTAGCATGAGCCTCCAGAACCCATCTGTCTAGTTTCTCAGCTGTTTCTTGTTCAGGGGATCCGGTCTGATAACCATCTCGTTGTTCAGTCATGAGGATATTATAGCAAAAGTGATCGAATCTGTTCAGCAAGCCGTAAGTGGCAATGCGGAAAATTATTGATCAAATGATATTTATATTGATATTGAGTACATGTTTGGATATGATATGGGTATGTCGGAGGGTGGAGAAACACATGTTCAAGCCAGTGAGCATGTAATGTCAGGTTTTTCTCAAAATTTAAGAGATGTAGTAGGGGATGGACTTTTAATAGAAGGTGATCGAGAAATAGCCATATTTCCTATGATTAGCACATGTGTTCCTGTCGTTATAACTGATGAAAACGATGAAATTGTTGAAAGTATTCATGCTGACAGAAATTGGAGCCCTGAGAGATTGAGGCAAGAATTAATACGTCATGGAGGCCCTGGGAAATTACATGTTAGGTATGCAGATAGAAAATCTATTAACAATGAATCGATTGAAAATATGTTAAACAATAATTTACCTCGGAAAAACTTAATTGATTGGTTGGCTAAGCAGGCTGGAGAAGAGGGGTTTGCCACAGTCAGAACAGTTCTCCCTGCGGATAGACATCTTAGGCATATTGGGTATATAAAAGGTCGAGGATTTGTGAATATTACAACGGGTGGTAATTAATAGAGAGTCTCTTGAGTTTCACATGGATTAGTAAACCCTTAGTTACTATATTGGAAAATATTATTTGAAGAATTCAATCACGGGAACACCATTTCCTTTTTCGGGGAAAAATGGTCCGTTTTGAAAGCCACTGGTAATTACTGCAGATTTATTAGCTGGTGAATAATAGAAAAAATATACAAAATTAGTCCAGCACTTGCCATCGGGATCATCATTGAGTCCATTCTTATCAGCCAAATAAACATTATAAACACCAGCCATATTTTTATTTAATTCTGTTTCTTTAACGTAACAGTTGGGATAGATTTTATGAGCCAAATTATTTAAATCATTTTCATTTTCGATTTTAGAATACGTAAATCTCATAGCAAATGGTTTAGAGATATTTGAAGGATATTCTTCTAAATCAGATCTGCCATTTATGTATCCATTTTTAATAAGATTTAGGTTGTTTTTAACTATCTGACAATTTTTATAATCTGGAATATATTTGCCGTTTGATTGGAGAATATAAGTCATTTCTCTAGTATTCGCTTCTGAAATATAAAAAGTATTATTTTTCTTGTCTTCGATAACTTTTAACGGATTCTGTTTTAATGAATGATCATTTTGCTTACAAGACAGAAAAACACCTGTGGTTTTAGGATAGGTCACTTTAAAAGAATATTCCTTATTTATATATGTATTGGCATCTCCAATAGCTGTCTCGTTATCATTATTTGTTAAATATTTTTGAGAATATATTAAAACGGACGCAATTAATAGCAAAATTGTTATCAGGATGAGTGGAAGTTTTATATTTTTCTTCTGAGCTTTTTTCGTTTTCTTCTTGAGCATAAATTCATTATTAGTAATTACTTTTGGAAAGTCAACGAACCGGAGAGAGTTTCAAAATATATAAGCTCAGGTACCAGTCGGTACCCGGCTGCGTCACAATTCTGCTATGGCTCTTTGCGGAGCCAGGCGCAGTCTTGTGCCTGGCAGGTCTTAAGTGACTTTGTTGGAAAATATTACCGTTTCAGTAGTTAATTACACTTAATTTCTGTTCCCTGAGAGGTGCAGGATTTTATGGTTGTGATTTCTAATGTTCCCAAATTTAAATTATCTATAAGACTTCCAGCGGCTACACCATCACCGCCGCCGCATTTTAGATAAAGGTCATTCTCATTTACGAGTTGTAAAATACTACATCCAAAATAAGGCATCTGAATTGTATTGGGTATGTCAATAGTTTTTTCTAGAATATTATCTTTGAATATTGCTATATTTCCAGTGGAGCATCCACCTCCGCATTGTCCCTGAGAGTATGAAACGATAGTTTTTTCACCATCTGTGCATGCAGTTAGATCTCCAACTTCTTTAGTGCTTTTATTTTTAATTGCATTGGCATATGAAGTAATTTCTGTAGGTAGTGCTTCCTGGACGGAGTCGACATAGGCTTTATCATATACACCACCTGAAAAGTTATATGTAGGGGTGCAAGACATTTTAGCTAGGTTAGTATCATCGCTTGGAATTAATTCAGAATATTTGGAATTAGTGCCATAAAGCAAATCTGATTCGCTATATTGTTTAGTTTTATATTCACCATACGATGTTTTATTTTGACTTGATGTGAGGTTAGTGCTAGTTGAAGATTTATTGTCTTTGATATACCAATATCCAATAAATAGAGCTAAAGCTATGATTAGTCCACCAATTATCAAAAGAGGTTTTGAAAGGAAATTAGATTGTTTATTATTTTTCTTGGCCATATAGAATACTTGAATTAGGAGTGCCTTCAACATTTTTCGTGGATAATGTGTAGTTTCCAATTTGAGTTTGAGGATCACCCAGATAGGTAAAAACGATTTTATTACTATTATCCCAGCGGAGGAATGAAGGAGAATTATAAGCATTTAATATTACATGTTCAATCGTGCCTTTGTCTTTGGAGTATAAATAAATCCCGATTTTTTTCATTTGTTCTTCTGTAACTTCACCCAAGGTAAAGAACTTCACATCATAAGCCAAAAACTTACAATCACTTGACCACTCAGCCCGACCAATCTGGACAAACTGACCATCAATTTGTTTTACTTGATTTGGTATATCTCCGCATTTTTTTATAGATTCTCTATATTTTTCATCTGCCTCTTTAGTATTCGTGACTATTTCTGTTTCAACTTCTGTGGAAGAATTCTGGTTTTCTTCATAGTTTAATCCTACATAAAAACCGATAAGGGGGAGGGTAATTGATAAAAGTAGAACAATGAT
>CAZGGU010000034.1:0-5132 GCA_964525395.1 uncultured Gammaproteobacteria bacterium | reverse complement strand
TTGGGAGATAAAAAACCAGCTCCTACTAATTCAATTACTTCCACTCCATCTCCGAAAGGAAAAACATATGTAATGCAGGAGAATGAGTCACTTTGGGATATTGCAGTCAGAGAATACGGGGATGGATTCGCATATACGAAAATAATTGAAGCGAATAATTTCGAAAATCCTGATTACGTCCCACCCGGAACGAAAATAATTATCCCGCCAGCTAAGTAATGTTATAATTTTCCTAATGCGGGATTAGTACACCGATCCGCCTGCAATTGCCTATGCGAGTGTAGTTGAGTGGTACAACGTTTCCTTCCCAAGGAAAAGCCGGGGGTTCGATTCCCCTCACTCGCTCAAGTATTGGCGAGGCAGGCCAAGGAAGAGAAGTCCTGATCAAATCGGGATATCTGCTCAAATAAATTCTTGACTAAGTTTTTGTTTTTTGCTAATATTAATCGTGCCCGATAGTAGTTCGAATAACAAAAAAAGGAAATACATATTTGTCTCCGGCGGAGTCATCTCCGGCATCGGAAAGGGCATCACCTCTGCATCCATCTCACTCTTACTTAAATCCTCAGGTTATAAAGTCGCACCCATTAAATTTGAAAATTATTTAAACCTCGACGCAGGCACTATTAATCCTATTGAGCACGGCGATACCTTCCTTTGTGAAGATGGAACTGAGGCTGATATGGATATCGGAACCTATGAAAAATTCATGAACGAAGACATGGGAACTGATAATTTCGTGACCATGGGTAAAATTTATAATACTGTTATCGAACGTGAAAGAAGATTTGAATATCATGGAGAAGACGTAGAAGCTATTCCTCATATTACAGACGAAATCATTAGACGCATCAAACATCTTGGAGATTCTAAAGATGCTGATATAGTAATTATTGAATTAGGGGGAACTGCTGGAGAATATCAGAATGTTTTTTACTATGAAGCAAGCCGCATTATGACGCTTCAGAATCCTGGAGATGTAGTTCATGTTCACGTCTCTTATGTGCCTACACCTGCGCATTTAGGAGAACCAAAAACTAAACCTACTCAGCTCTCAGTTCGCACACTTAATTCTCTTGGAATTCAGCCTGATTTTGTGATTTGTCGCTCAGACAAAGAGCTGGATCAGAGAAGGATTGAGAGATTAGCGCTGTTTTGTAATGTAGCTCCTGAAGCGGTAATTTCAAGTCCAGATCTTCAGTCTGTTTATCAGGTTCCGCTTGGTTTAAATAAGCAAAATCTTGGTAAGCAAATTCTTGAAAAATTAAGTCTCCCTGTAAAGGAAGCTGATTTGTCTGAGTGGGCGAAGTTTGTAGATAAGGTCATAAAGGTACAGAATGAAACTAAATTCTTAGACATTGCAATCATCGGAAAATACTTCGGTACTGGAGACTATCAGTTGAAAGATTCATACGCAGCACTCTTCGATGCGATAGATCATGCATCCTACGAACTAGGTGTAGCTATTAAAACTCATTGGGTAGATGCCGAAAAAGTAGAAAAAGACGCTGATCTTGAGAAAGTAATCGGAAATCCAGATGGAATTATTGTTCCCATTGGTTGGGGACTCCGAGGAGCAGAAGGTATGATTCAAGCAGCAGGTTATGCGAGAGACAAGAAAATTCCTTATCTAGGACTTTGTTATGGAATGCAGCTTGCTGTAATTTCTTATGCCAGAGACGTTTTAGGTATTAAAGAAGCTAATACAGAGGAAAATACTCCCGATGGAGAAGATTTGGTGATTCACCTTATGCCGAAACAGAAAGAAATTATGGAAAAACGAGCATATGGGGGAACCATGAGACTCGGAGCTTGGGATGCGATAGTAAAAGAAGGAACTCGCGCATTTGATCTTTACGCGAAATATGATGATTTTATTGATAAAGCTAAAGGTCTGACATCTGAAAGACACAGACATAGATTTGAATTCAATAATGATTATCTTGAGAAATTTGAGGAAAAAGGATTCACGATCGCAGCTAAATCTGTAGAAGAAGGATTAGTAGAGATTATTGAGCTTCCAGAGTCTGAGCATCCATTCTATTTAGGAACTCAAGGTCATCCAGAATATAAGTCCAGACCACTTCGCCCTCATCCATTATTCCTCGGATTCGTAGAAGCCATTAAAAAAGCTAAAGTTTAACATCCCATTCTAAATAAAACTCAGTTAAAAATTCTTTCATAAATTTTTCTCGTTTTTTAGCGATAGTTTTACCAGTTTTTGTATTCATTTGATTAGGTAGCAGTAAGAGTTTTTCATAAAAATGATTTATGGTCGTATTTTTGGCTTTAGCATATGATTTTAAATCTTTATATTTTCCAGGTTTTATTTTTGGATTATACATTTCTCTTTGCTTGAATCCGCCGTATGCAAAAGTTCTTCCGATTCCAATAGCTCCAAGAGCATCTAATCTGTCAGCGTCTTGAACTATTTTCCCTTCAATAGAACGCATTTTTATTTTATTTGTTCCGCCCTTAAATGAAATGTTTTTAACTATAAATTCCACCTCATCTATTATTTCGTTTGGGGCATTCTGACTTAGCAGAAATTCTCGAGCTTTTTTAGATCCTATATTTTCATCTGCGTTATTAAACTTCCAATCAGCAATATCATGGAGTAGTGCAGCGAGTTGGATTATAAATATATCTCCTGCTTTTTCTTGATGTGCTATATATGAAGCTAGCTTAGCCACTCTTTCAACATGAAAAAAATCGTGTCCTGTGCCTTCACCTTCGAGAACTTCTCGTGCAAATTTTTCGGTATTTTTAATAATTAGGCTTTTATTCATGAAGAAATATTATCATAATTGAAAAATAGTCTCAATTTAGCTATAATACGTATCTATGGTTACAAATATTGATTTTCAAGTTGGCGATATCGTAAAAGTTTATACCAAGATTGTAGAAGGAGAAAAAACTAGAACTCAGATTTTTGAGGGACAAGTTCTCCAGATCAAAGGTCGTGGTGAAAATAGATCTTACACTGTAAAAAAGATGGTAGGACCTATTTCTGTGGAGAGAATTTGGCATGTTGGAAATCCCAACGTAGATAAAGTGGAATTTAAAGAAAAACCTAAAATGAAAGTTAGACGAGCTAAGCTTAACTTCCTTAAAATTCCTCGCCCAATTGTTTAAATTTTAATTACCTCATATACTTTTATTGTGAGAATCACAAATCCCATTGCTATTATTGGTGAGGATTTAGCTACTAATTTTCTCAAGAAAAAAGGCTATAAAATTATTGAGAGAAACTTCCGAAAAGGTTACGGTGAAATCGATATAATTGCCACCAAAGATAAAACTCTGGTCTTCGTAGAAGTAAAAACCAGAACTTCGAATGCTTATGGCACTCCTATTGAGGCAATTAGCTATTACAAATTAAAATCTCTTATAAAAACAGCCCAGCTCTATAAAGTTTTAAATCCTAAACTACCAGACGCGCTTAGAATTGATGCTATTTCCATAATCCTAGATTCTTCAAACAATTTAGTTTCCATTGAACAGATAGAAAACATATCAGGTTGATTTGACAAGCAAATAATTAAGAAGTAATATCTTCGTATGTCAGAATTGGATCATCAAAGTAGAGTTGTGCGAGAATTTTATCCACCTCTTCATAGAGCACCACTGGGGGATTTAACAAAAGAACAATTAGCTATTCAAGATGCATTTTCTTTTCAAAAAAGAAGAGATTGGGCAACTCGTCAAAGATTAGTTCCTGGAGAAGTTTTGGAAGCATCGGATGCTACCACAGAGGAAAGAAGATTTTTTCTAGGTGAAATTGATCAAGATCCAGAGCCACTCCGACGAGTTAGATATTATGATTTGGCGGTCGGTGAAGTATTTGAGTTGCCGGAAGTTGATCTCAAGAAGCCTGTAATACCATCAATGCGATTTATTTCCAGGGATAGACAGCCCTTGCGTCAACAAATAAGAGATATTTTTAAGTCAGTAACTCCAATGAGCAGAGAGCAGGAAGGTTCGATGGAACGTCAAATCAAATTCAGACAAAGAGTGACGGATGCTATTGGACTTGCATGGGGAAGAGGCTCTGATATGACATGGACAGAATGGGAAACGATGGAAGGAATAAGATTTGAAGATGGAACACCTATAATTGATGATGAGCCTCAACATCTGCCTACATATCGAAGATTAGTTAGAGCTTCTGAAGTTCCAGTCTACCAATCCTAGTCTTTATTCATCATTCCTGATACATTATTCATAACATGAAACGTGGCGTTGCTACATTTACACTAGACACTGGAACATGTCCTCCTTGGCTGTTTGAACGCATGGTTCGTCTTGGTCGGTCGATGACTGATGTACTTATCGAGGAATATGGACCGGACGAGTATATAAAGCGCATTGCTGACCCGGTTTGGTTTCAATCTTTAGGAACAGTGCTGGCCTTTGACTGGAATGCTTCAGGTTTGACGACAATCTTAACCGCTGCACTAAAAGAATCCATTCGGGGACGTGAGCAAGAACTAGGGGTTTTTATAGCCGGAGGAAAAGGCGCGACGAGTAAAAAAACACCTGATGAGATTGCTGATTGGGGAGAGCGATTAGGATTAGGAAATGAAACAAATAAATTAGTTTATTCTTCCAAGATGTCTGCCAAGGTAGATTCTTCTCTAATTCAGGATGATTATTCACTTTATCATCATGCTTTTTTCTTTTCTCGAAACGGAGCATGGACTGTAGTGCAGCAAGGCATGAACACGAAAAACGCTACCGCTAGAAGATATCACTGGCACGGAGAAAGTCCAGCCGATGTTTCATTTACGGAAGAGCCGCACAAAGGAATTGCATCTCAAGTTTTCAGAAACCAAACCCTGAACTTAGTAGATAAAAAATCCAAAGGAAATAAAGATCTTTCGGTTGAGCTTATCGGTGCTGGTTATAAAACGCTGATGAAAGACATAGAGCTTTTGCGTCGTCATTCGGGAGCAGTCTCCAGAATGATTGCAGTAAAAGATAGTGGCCAGCAGGAATTAGTTTTCGCTGAGTTTGACAGAGCAGAATTTAAGCACCACGCAGTAGAAATGGAAGACTTTACGAAGAATAAATATCTAGATAAAATCTTAGATAAAGTTACTTATGAAACTCCAGAGGATTTCGAAAAACTT
>CAZGGU010000033.1:0-6016 GCA_964525395.1 uncultured Gammaproteobacteria bacterium | reverse complement strand
AATCAGGAGATGGCCCAAATATTGCATGGTTTAAAGACCCATCAGGAAACATCCTCTCCCTTATAGAAAATAAATAGCAATTGACGCCCCATATATTTAATAGTATATTCGACCCTGTGGAAAGAGAAAAGCCAAAATTCAAATATATCAGACTGAAATCAGGATTTACTCAAGGAGATTTGGCTCTTCTTGGTGATGGAGATAAATTAAAAGGTGCGCTAAGGCTTTTGGAAGAAATGACTAAACTTTCTGCCAGCGGAGATCTTACAGAAGATTCTAGACCCCTGGGTGATGAAATCGATCTACTGCGTCAGAATCCTATTCCACCCGCTTCTGATAGTTCTGTAAATTAATCTTGACAGCGTAGATAGAAGGAGTGTATAAATTTCTCATGAACGAGAGAGCTAGAGAAGCACAGCAGAAAATTATTGTAGAACTAGGTGTAAGTTCTGGTATCACTTTGATAAGCGACGTAGATCGTGATATGTATGAGCATAATCCCAATGATATCTCGGGTCATGTCGAGCGAACATTTCCCGTATTAAGACAAAGAATTGAAAGTTCGCCGCGAGGGGAATCGTGGGAGACTCTGATGAATGAGCCAGTATCTACACTGCAGTGGATAGGGGAGTTCGATAATTTAGTAGGCGAACATCCAGCAGTAGGCGCTACTCTAGTTTATGAAGCACCCGCAAGACTAGACGAAGCTCATCCTATCGGTTGACAGCCAGCAATAAGGAGAGTAATATCCACGTATTCTGCCTAATATAGATGGCAGATTTAAATTCACCTAAAAGACCGTATAAAACATATATAGCCGCAGGATTTGGTTTTATCATTTTACTCGGCATATTAGGAAGTAATCTTACTCAAACAGCTGTTCAAGGAGTTTCCACATCAGCCTCGCCATCTCCCACAGTCGCTACTGTGGAATCCACAACTACTCTTTCAAATACCACAGTAACACCACAGTCTAGCCTCAAAACCACCACAACTGTGGCACCCACAGTCCAGCCTTCCACAGTAAAACCCACAGTTTTCGTGCCTACAGCCACACCTACCACAGTACCAGCCTCGACTCAGAGTAATGACCAATATTATACGAATGTAGATGGTAACCGTGTGCAATCGCCATCTTATTCAGAATCTCAACCAAGTAATGCCAGCGCACAATGTCGTGATGGCTCATACAGCTATAGTCAGCATAGGCGAGGAACTTGCAGCGGCCACGGTGGCGTAGCAGAGTGGCTCTGACTTTGTATAAATAATTCCTCATGGGATCAAACTTACATTTTTTCGTGAATTTATACTAATATAAATATATGCCTGAGTTTGGTGTAATGGATCCTCCTGCGAAAAAGTCTAGAATTTCTCCTGTGAGAGTGGAAACAGGAGTAGATATAGCCTACGGTGAGAAATCCTGGCGTCCAGTCCAGTCTGTCATTGATCTGGTTCAAAATCATTTGGATGCGAGTGAAGGTGTCTATGAGAGAAATCTATTAGAAACTGTTGGAGTTAATCTTGTTGAAGTGCCAGAAGATGAATTAGTAGAAATTAATAGCATATTAATCGCTGCTCAAAATATAGATTCTTATGACGCATGGATTAGGATTAATGAATTTTCTAATTACTTATCTTCAAAAGGAATAAATCTTAATCCCATTGAGATTGCTAAAAGGTTTAAAGGTGTAGAGCGTAAGCTTCCCAAAATTAAGTTAAAGCTTAGAAAAGGTGATCAATCTAAACTTCTTGATTATTCTGCCGTAAATGACGAAGCAGATTCTTGGGAAATAACTGGTTTTCGGATTGAAGATCAAGGTTCCGGTTTTGATTACAGATTTTTAGGAATTATGGGGGGAACTACGAAGAAGGAAAGTGGCGGGAGAAGAGGAGGATTGGGTGAAGGGCTTAAAATGAGTATCACTCATTTAGTCAGAGCCGGCGCAGACATTCGGTTACTTTCTAGAAATGAAGAAGAGCTTTGGCTAGCACGTCCTTCAGGAGAAAATGGTTCTATAGTTTTTGAAGGAAAAGCTAGAGTGGAAAATCAGCCGTCTACGACTGGCTCGATAACTGACATAGATTTTTCTGCGTCTGATTTTGATTCTAAGCTGAGAAAAACTATCGCAGAAGCACTGGATCCCAGAAAAGATGAAGGCTTAGGGAAATATATTTTGGATTATAAAGATCCTAAATTTATTCCTAAGGTTCATCAAACTTTTTCATTGGAATCGGATGGAGTTCCAGGGGGAAGAGTCTATATAAAAGGTTTGCTTGTAGAAGAAACTGATGAGATTTTATGGAGTTATAACATTGGAGAGAAATGGGCTATCAATGGACGAGATAGAAAAACTGTAAATAGAGCAGATTTAAGTGCTGCCATACAGCGTAATCTTGATGTATTAGATGATCAAGAGTCTATGATCGAGTTGATGAGGGCTATAAAAACTGGAAAAGAATTTATAGAGATAGCGCACTTAGATTTTTTAGATAATACTTTTGAGCAGGAAGCAAAATGGAGACAGGCTATTGAGCGTGTTTTTTATTTCAGTCCAGGAAAAGATCTTTTCGTAGCAAGTGGCACTTTGGACCAGAGTCAGATTAGAAAAGCTCAGGATCAAGGATACAGAGTAATTGTTATTAGTAATGCGAAATTTTCGATACATTTTATTCGAGATCTTTATCCCGATCTGATTGTTACCCTAGATGACATGCTGAAGTCTAAAGTTGAGCTATCTCAGATGGCTATTAATAATGGTGAGTTTGTGGAGCGTGAGCAAGTAGAAGTTTTACTACAGTTGACTAAGCACTTTTCAGAAGAGCTTAGAAAGGCAGGTTTTACTACAAGAAACCATCCTAAGATGGGTGCGCTGAATAATATAGAAGATCCACACGCTTATTTTGATGCCATGATGGAATCTCCATATAATCTTGAAAGACTTGAGAATCTTCGTTTTGTATATCAGAAGCATGATTCTTCTCCAGATGATGATTCAAGCATTGGGTATCAGTTTGAAACAAATGCTATACAACTTCGAAAACGTTTTTCTGAATTTACTTATTCTGATGTCTCAGATTTGTATATTCAATTGGTAAAGGCATATGTGGGAACTAATGATTTCGATGTGCGTACTCAAGAAATAATGACAAGATTGGCAGCAGACAGCTTAGCAGAGTTAAGGCCCGAGCTCTTAACTAGCTTAGGAATTCTAATACCAGAAGCAGCGCAATTTCCTGAAAGAGATTATTACACCGCTCTAGAAGTTGAACAAGATGATAAATTACTAGAATTTTATCAAAAGCTACGGAGATTAAATAAATTAGATATAACTAAAGAGGAGGTTGAGCAGATTCTGAAAGATTGGCAAAAAGATACTGAGAATCTGGTAGGAGGTAATACTAAAGACATGGTTATAGGCAGGATATCACCTTGGACAGGGATCAATAGTAGATTTTATTTTGGTGGAAAAATTTATCAAATTGGATTAGACGGAGAATTGGTGGAGCTTCCGTTAAATAGTAATCATGAAAGGGGTGTAGTAAATAGGATATTAGATGCAGGAGCTTCACACAAGATTACATCAGACGCGGGTTATTATTTACCATTTAGTTTAAAGAAAGATGAAATAATAAAAATTACCCTTCATCAAGGTGAAAAAGAGACACTAATAGAATTAAAAAGAAGAGGGAATCAACTTCTAGCCTTTAAGACGTATAATGGTAAAAGAGAAATAATAGATATTGCAGAAACCCAACGAGAGTTTGAACTATCAGATTCATCCATCTTTGCATTGTATAATAACTTTTTGCACTTAGTTCCCGGTCAAGATCAAACTATTAATATAGAGCGCATAGCTTCGGAAAGAGTTCAAGTCAAGCCTGAGGTCAATCAAGGGAAAGATTTTTTAACAACAACAATCTCAGTAGATTATGGAGAGAAAGTTTGGTCGGATCCAAGAAGAATGCTTTTAGATGCTATTCAAAATCATATTGATGCTTCTAGAGAGATTCCGCAAATTTCTTTTACTGTGGTTAACAGAGAGGGCGAAATTCGGAAGGTTAGTTCAGAAGAATTAAGAAGGATGGAATATTTTTGGGACATAATTGGCTTTGAGGTTTCCGATAAAGGACAGGGTTTTACGACACCCTATCTAACAAGTTTGGGGAGTTCGACTAAAGATGATGATCAGATTGGAAAGTTCGGAGAAGGACTTAAAATGCTAGCAGGTTCAGCGCTTAAACAGGGGATAAAAATGCAGCTAGCATCCCGAGATTGGGTAGCAACACCAGTTATGCATCAGACGAGTGCTCGGGATTATGAAAAAGGTGTTGAAAAAACTTTTGAATTATTAGGATTTAATATGACTTGGAATAGTGGTCAAAGAGTAGGGTCTAGTACAACTTTTTCAGCATTTGATCTCGAACCAGATCAAGCTAAGTTAAGTGAAGAACAAATGTGGACGGTAAATGAAATTTTTAGTAAATGGGATACCGCGGGAGAGATTTGGAGAGTATGGGCAAAGGAGCTAGACCCAAGGATGAAAAATGATTTTGGTCAAAGAGGAATTGGGAAACTGGTTCTTCCGCGTGAATCTCAGCAAGGAAATGTTCTTGTTAGAGTTTTCCCCAATATGCCAGGGAGCATTTATGAAAAAGGATTATTTGTTCCCATAGATATAAACATGGATATGAGATTTATGTTCGGCTATGATTTTAATGAATCAATTATTAACACCCGCGAAAGAAATAATTATGATTCACAGGTTTTGAGAAATTATTTGAGAAATTATTATGCGGATCTTACAGATACTTCAGTAATGGAAAAAATACTTTTAACAGCAGTAAATAATCCTGAAGCTGACTTTTCTGAATATGATTTAATTTCAAATTCATTTATTACATCTGAACGAACTAAAGTTCTTTGGAGGAAGACTTTTTATGCAACATTTGGTCCTAATGCAATCTTATCTTTAAAATCTAGGCTCAAAAAATTAAACAGTTATTATGTTGGGGGTATTGATGCAGAAGTGATAGATCGTGATGGTGAAACCTTTAAAACTTTATTAGCCGTAGCAGATGAGGCGCATCTGGAAACACATAATTTGATCCATCTACCTGAAGGGCTAACATCTCTTCTTATGCATGAAGTATATGATTCATCAGATTTTTCCGCGCAAATAGACTCTGATGATGTTCAGCTTTCACCTGATGATCATATGAAGCTATATAGATATTATCAGGGAGTAAATACTTTACTTCTAGGGGTAATTGAGTCTTTAGATTTTGACCAAGATACAAAGGATTATCTGAATAAGACTGCGCCAAAAATCGATCTTAGAGCTTTCACGCTTACTAATATGAAGCCCGAAGATTTGCATGTTAAGGGAGAATCATATCCTTTAAATGGTAGTGTGGTTGATAGAAACAATGGCCTTGATATCTCAATTAAACAGTCACAGTTGATGAACCCAGAAGGATTGCTTGGTACATTAATTCATGAATCTGCACATTATTTAACAGGAGAAAGGGATTATCGGTTGGATTTTCAAAGATTTTTAATGATGATTGCCTCGCTTAAAGTTATGTTGACTGTTGCTCAGCTTAAGCAAATGCAGCAAAAAGCAGCATAAGTTGCCATAAGTTAGTGAGATAAAATTAATTCGTTTCAGCCAGGAGTTTTTGGGCTTCTTTTAAGCTCTTGTTATACATTACTGCTTTCTCGAATTCTTGTTGGGCGGCAAAATTATTTCCTTGCCTCTGATAAATTTTTCCTCGAATTACATATAGTTCTGAAAAAGCACGATTCTGATTATTAAGAACTTTTTCAGTAATTTGGAAAACTCGAGCATCATTTCCTAATTCGTAATAGGAGAGAATTGGTTCGATTTGATACCAAAGAGTTCTGAAGGAGAGTTTATCTTCTACTTTTTCATATTCATCTACGGATTTTTGATAATCTCCAAGTTTATAATATGCCACGGATAAGTTAAATCTTGCATCAGTATCATCAGGATCG
>CAZGGU010000032.1:0-6514 GCA_964525395.1 uncultured Gammaproteobacteria bacterium | reverse complement strand
TTCGGTAGCTGACCCACTCGACAAGCTCAAAGTGTTTATTTTCACTGATAAATAAGGATGTCACAGAATAAAGTTGAGTAAAACGAATTAAGGATTTATAAGACTAATTACTCGTAATAATAAAATACCTAATAGAAAACTACAGGTAATAAGAGCTATTGAATACCGGTTGAAGTAAAAAATATCATTTTTTTTAATTTTAGTTTTCTCTGAAGTAATTATTTTAATAATTGTAACCGCCAACACTGCAATGAGAATTAAATATATTACTGCTTCCATAATGCAATTATTACAGATTAGTAGTTGCTCTTCAAGATTTTAATAGAGAAATATAAATTACTAAATCCAGCAGATATTTCTGAGTAATAAGTCTAGATTTCGTGCCACAGCTGACCCATAAATGGTCTTCTAAAGTTTGCAGTATTTTGATAACATATATTTATGGTAATAAACCCTTGGATAAATTTTAATGGCAATGCTGAAGAAGCATTCGATTTTTATAAATCAGTTTTCGGCGGAGAAATAAGTAAAGTAAATGATATGTTTATCTCTCTACCTATCGGTAAGACGAACATGCTCATTGCGAATAATGTTCCAGAAGGCATGGGTCGGGTTAATGAAAATGAAAATAGAAGCAAGATTGCAGTTAGCACAGAAAGCCGTGAAGACGCAGAAAGAATATTTAATGGCCTTTCAGCTGGAGGAAGTGTAGAAGTGCCAATGAGTGAAGGAATGGGCATGTATTTTGGTATGTTCAGAGATAAATACGGTATCGAATGGATAATTGAATTCTCCAATAAGTAAACTTCTTAAACTTTAATAGAAATAGCTGTATCGCCTTGAACTTCAGTTTTCCAACTATTTTCCTGAAGTAATTTTAAATATCCTCCGCCTGTAGGAACGCTTAAAAATAAATTGGTACTCAGAAGAATTCCACTCTTTTTTAACAATCTTTCAAATTCAGCTACGAATCTTTTTTGAGGAACAAATCCATCGTAAAAAATTAAATCATAGGGACCATTTAGCTTTGGGAGTATTTCTTCCGCTTTAGTTTCATAAAAAGTAACATTTAGACCAAATTTTTCGATATTTTGTTTGGCTAGAGAAATGTGGGAAGGATCCTTATCTACAGTATCAATTTGAGCGTCACTATTTCCCAAAGCTAAACAAACAGTTGAATATCCCACCCCAGTTCCAATTTCCAAGATTTTTTTGGCATTTGCAGATGAAACAAAACCTGTAAGAAATTTTCCATCCTGATATGGGACTGCTCCACAGCCATGAATTCTTCGATGCTCTAAAGCAGATTGATAAACATTCTCTAAAATCTCATCCATATTCCCCGAAATTATAGCAGTTGCCTCACGCCTGCTTCAAATCTGCTATAATCGTTAACCAGAATGTCAGGCGTAGAGAAAGACAAATCTGCCTTAATCCTCGGCATGAAGAGGTCGGGGACTAATTGGGTTGAAAGTACGCTTGCTCCTCTTTATGATGCAGCAGTAAGCGAACCCCTAGGGCTCCATAATGATAAAGACCCACAAAACCCTCTAAATCCTTGGAATTATTCATCCCGTGATCAAGTCTCAGAAGAATTCGGCCATACAGAACTTCGCGACAAACCATACCAATCTTTACTTACAAGAAGTTTTATCGAATGGGTGAACGAAGGGGACAAACTCGTAAAAGAAACGGATTTTCTTTATGCTGACTGGCTATTAAAAAGCGCTCAATTTAAAACTTTAGTAGTTTCTAGGGATCCCAGAGCTTCAATCGCTTCTTATCGCAGATGGGGACTATATGATGACTGGGATTTTAATCAAAGACTTGCTCAGTTTCAAACCACAGTGGAATCTACACCTGGTCTTGCTTCACTTTATGATGGTCTATTTGATAAAAGCGGAAAACTTTCGCCTATAAGAAAACTCGCCGTGTATTATGCAATTGGTATTTCTGAAATTGCTAGAGCCACTCATGATCAAGACGTTATAAAAGCTCGATATGAAGAACTAGTGAACGACCCATTGATTAGCTTTAGAGAAATAATTGAATTACTAGGTTTACCTTATACTCCAGAAACTGAAAGATTAATAATTGAAAAAACCACCAAAAGTCGTGGTAATAGCCCTTATAGTACTTATAGATCCAGAGAACATTTACTACCTTTTATGGAAATTCTCTCCAGCAGGGAAGAGGCAGACATCAGGGCTGTCATGAAAGAAGCAGGAATTGACTTAGAACCTGTCGAAGGAAGCAACATTAGAATCATGCCTTCTCCCAAAGATAAGGCTGATACTCTTCCTGTATGGGAAGTTTCTAGAACTCAGGCAGTAATGAAAACAAGAAACGAAGCCGTACAGACTTCTGCTGAATTATACACTTCTCCTACGCTGACTACTAACGAGGAGTATGCACAATTTTTAGATTGGCTAATAGAAAATAATTTTCCGCTTTCAATTGGAGGTGTTCCGCTTTTTTATAATGACCGCTCTGAAGGAAAAATCAGGCAAGAGGAAGATGAAATTCTCATTGAAGCAGGCAGTGAAGAAAAACCTGTAAATTTCGTCAATTGGATTGGAGCATCTTTATATGCTGATTGGTGCGGAGGCAGACTGCCTACAACTGATGAGTGGTATAACTATTTTTATAATGAAAATTCTGAAATTGACTACACCCTTCATGATGTAAAAGCAGGAAAGCCAGATGAAAAGGGAATTTATGATTCATCTACCCATCAGGCAATCTGGTTAAGAGATGGGGTTGGTCCACATGCAAGAAATCGAGCCGGGAGACCTTGGAACCATCCTACGGATTTACCCATTATCCCCACACCTAGACCTTACTGGCTTGGGACAAGTGGACTAGGAATACGAGTCGTTTTTAATAAAGATCAGGCTAGCCTTGGAGAAAACGAATTTAAAACAAAAATCAAAGACATAATTGACTTTTTAACTAATAATTCTCATTATAGTACTGCGGAACAGAATGAAAAATTATTTCAGATGATCAACAACATATGAAAATAAAAACAATTTTTTTCGACATAGATAATACACTCCTTAATCATAAAGGAGCAGAACAAAAAGCACTATTAAGCATTCAATCTCAATATTTTCCAGATGTAGATCAAAAAGAATTTGAAGAAATTTGGATAAAAGAAACTAAAAAGAATTGGAAACTTTTTGAAGAAAAGAAATTAAATTTCGAGCAGCAGAGAAACCAAAGAATAATTGATGTTTGGAATTTTTATGGAAAGGTCATCGATCACACCGAAGCAGCAGAAATTTTCCAGGAGTATTTAAAAAAATATGAAGAAAATTGGGAAATTTTCAGTGGCATCTTGACTCTTATCAATAATTTAAAAAAACAAAATATCAAAATAGGAATTATTTCCAATGGTGATCGCGAACAACAAATTCAAAAAATTACAAAAATAAATCTTATTGATTTAATCGAACCTGATTTAATAATTACCTCAGGGGGTATGGAATTTTCTAAACCAGATGAAAGAATTTTTAAGCTTGCTCAAGAAAAATCAAAATGCATACCTGAAGAAATACTTATGGTTGGAGATAGCTTGGAACAAGATATCGAAACGCCGAAAAATCTAGGTTGGCAAACATTTCATATTAATCACATTGATAACGAAGAGGTAGGAAGATTAGAAAATTTTTTGAAGACATTAAGTTGACAAACTTCTTAAATTACACCACAATTTAACTATAAATGGAGCCAATGAGTGAACAATCTAAGCCTGATATCGAAAAACAAGTTGAGACAACTCCACTTTTCGATGCTGGGGTTTTTACAATTGAATTTCTACCTACTTCTCCCGAAGGATTACAAATCCAAACAGATAAATCTTTAATGCGTCATGCTCCCAATACGCCACTTCCTGAAGCAAGAAGAATTAGAACAGAAAGAGATAAAGAACCTCTAGAATTTAGGGTGGGACCCGGTTTTGAGCCTAAACTAGGAATCAGAAATCCTCGGCCAGATGGCAATGTAATCACTGTGGACACAATACCAGTCACTTTTCCAACGTACATCGCTATTAGCGATTCGACTGAATCAGTGGACTCGCTAAGTATTTCAAATCCTGCTGCAACTGCTGGAATACTACTAACTACTGAAGCAGATGGAGGCCATAAAATAATACTTCAACACAGAAGTGAAAAAAACCGTCTATATGGAGACATTCCAGGAGCCAGTGTTGCCGGAATGCTGGATGGCGTACGCATTGGCCCAGTAATGAAGCCGCTAACTACTGAGGGCGTGAATAATAATTTAACTAAAGAACTACAAGAAGAGCTTGGAATTCCAGATGAAGCTATTGAAGCTAATATTATTTCTGGGATTGCAAAAGATAAGATAAAAATTCATGATGAATTTTTACTTTTTGGAAAACTAAATATATCTACTGAGCAAGTCAGGGAAATGGTAGAAAGAAGAGCCAAAGAAAAATTACCAAACGATGACTTTAATTTCGAAGGCAAATATTTCGTTATTGATGGAACACCCGAAGCAATCTACAAACTACTTACTGAAGTTCAATGCCCCCTACCTCCTACCCATTCTGCAGCCTTTACTGCCGCCGGTTACAACCTTGTACTTGAAAGGGATGGACTAGAAGCTGCCAAAGCTTGGATGAGTAGACTTGAAACTGCAATTAGAATTAATTATGAAGACATCAACAGACGAGTAAGAGAACATTGGCAAGCTAATCCAGATCTTATTGATCAAAAACCTGAAAATAAACCTCCAAGACATGTTAGCGGATACGATCCAGCATATTTACCTCAGGATCAAGGACTTCCTGATATCACCTCAGAGCTTGAAAGAGTAGGATTAATATCCAAAAATATTTAGTAAGCCCGGAGGGAATCTCAGTCACAAGTTCTCAAAGTAAACGTTAAGCATTGTCTTAATTGTAGTTTTTCCTTTATTCGTCTTCAAATATTTTTCACGTCTCTTTGCATCATAAATATTTGAATAAGCCTCATAATGAATTAACTTGAGAGGAATGTAGTGCTTGGTTGATTTAACTTTTCCTGAATTATGAATTGTAATTCTGCTTCTTAAATTAGTGGAATATCCGATGTAAAGAAAATCTAAGGATGGATTATGAAGAATATAGACGTAATAAAAAGTCATACTGCCCACTAACCATACGGCATCTGGCTTTGTCGGGCACCATTCGATGCCCGGCTACGTTACCATTCACCTTACTCTTCTTGCCAAGAGCAAGGTACCGAATGGTACCTTGTACGCCCGGAGGGAATCGAACCCCCAACCTAATCGTTAGAACCGATGTGCTCTATCCGTTGAGCTACGGGCGCGGATATGGGACAAAACCGAAGGTTTTTTCCCAACGATTTTCCTTCAAAGATAATAAAATCAACTGAACATAATCCACTGATTTTATTAGCTTTAAGTTATTAATCGTGTCTAATCTAAAAACACATTGTTTAAGATTCAACAACCGTATTTTACCATTCTCAGGAGATTAAAATCAAACAGAAAGGCCCTATAGTCAATATTTACGCAAAGTGCTATAATTCCAGCATGAATATTGAACACAGAGTTAAAGAAATTGTTGACACACCTGAAACCACCAATGTGCCAACCAATACCAAATTAACTATTATTGTTCCTAGGGAAGTTTTTGATGAGATGGCAAGAATGAGAGACAGAGCTCAAGCCGGACGTGAGGACATGCCTTATCAAAAAACTAACGCTTTCTCCGGCGAAACCCCCTCACGAGGCGTAAGGTAAATTATATATGACTGAAAGAAATTTACCCGAAGGTGTAATTGAAAAAGATGGCATATTTGCATCTCCAAAGGGTATAGAAGGAATCCCAAGCTCCGATGGATCAGGAAATACCTTAAATATTATTCGTATTCAAAATAATCACGACTGGAAATTACAGCTGAATATGACAGACTATGAATATATGCATCCGCTAAGATTCCCGAGCGCAGGAGGGGGAGAGATGAGTGCATTTGTTGGTGATCATTTTTATTTAATGACCAACACCTTTCTCAATAAGCCTAATCCTGAGCAACACTCTTTTTCAGCACAACTATACGCACCAGAAGGTGAATTACTCAAAGGAGCAGAAGCAGATGACTTTGAGCTTGAAGTGAAGGGAATTCAAGGTATTGGACAGACAGGAGAATTTTTTGATGAATTTGAAAGATTTTTAGATATTATAATTTATAAAAATGGTAATGTTAAAGTTACAGTTAGGAACAGGGAAGATAAGCGCGATGATAGAGGTAGTTGGCCAACTTATGCTGAAATTGCAGAAATGCCCATAACTTCAGCCTCGGTTCTACTAAATCCGAATGGAAAATACCCTTTTTTTGCTGATACATTTGCTTCAATCGCTAGAATTGCTGCTCATGCAATTGAGGAAAAAAATAACCGTCGCAAGCGAAGATAACCATTATTCTGGTATAATTTAATTATGTTCAAGCCAACGATTAAATATATCCTCAACAATCATATA
>CAZGGU010000031.1:0-6618 GCA_964525395.1 uncultured Gammaproteobacteria bacterium | reverse complement strand
ATTTTTATTTTATTTTTTTGAAAATATTTTTCTTCACCACTATCAAGTTTTAAATTTCCAATAAATAAAGAGTTTTCTTTGGGAATTTTAATTGGGACTAGTTCGTCAATTTGAGGAATATCAAATTTATCAAAAAGCGGACGAAGATACATTCCATGAAAGTTTCCAGACGGACTCTCTTTAAAAGTATTTATATCTCCATGTGAGTCGAAGTGGATATAGCCAATATTTTTGGCACCGACTCGATCAATTAATGCTAGAACTGAAGGAAAAGTAATTATGTGATCTCCCCCAATAACTATTTGTTTTTCTTCAGTATTTAAATTCTGATTAATAATATTTTTAAAATCTAAAACGGAATTTCGGAATGTATCGAAATAATCTTTAGACTTAACATTCTCTGGAAGAGGAAAGTCATAACTGTTTAATTTAAAATCATATTTTTTTAAAAAATCTAAAGATAATACTTTATCTCCACCGAACTCAACTCCGATATTGTTTGTTTTTTGATGGTAAGGATTATTAATTATTCCTAGTCTTGAACGACCATTAAAGAAATGAACTTTTTTCATAGAAGGTTATTCTACATATTATTAATAGATTGTGCTAGCAAAAGATTTATCTTAAAATCACAGCAGTGGAAAAGTTATTAAAATCAATAATTTGGAATCCTGAAAAACTAGAATTACGTATTGGAGAAAAAACATTTAAGATTTCAGATAAAATAGCCCCCATTATTGGCACAAAAAAAATCGCTTATCTTCTCGAAAATGAAACAGAGTTCATAAAAGTAGTTAAAAATTCCAATCCAGATACACAAGAAATTTTTCAAGCTATGCAACTTACTTTTGATGGGCAGGAAATTCTAAAACAATATCAAATTCCTACACCTAAAATTCTAGAATTCGATCCAGCAGGCCCACCTTTTAGATATTTCATTCAAGAAGCTGTTCCATCTAGATCCATTTCAGCAGCTGAACTAATTAAAGCTGGTCTCTTAACAGAAAATGACATTAAACATATTGCAGAAATAGTTAATAAATTCGAACTAGAAGAAAAATGGCAGATAGATACTAATCCATTTAACTGGTATAGATCGAATGATCAAATGACTTATGTAGATGGAAAAGTTTACTCGTATAGCTCTGACTGGGAATTTAAAAAAGTAGGTCTGCTCCAATGGACTAATCCAAAGTTTATTTTAAATGCAGTAAATAAGTCAGCAGCTATACCTTCGCAAAATGAACAGGAAGAATTTGCAAAGTCGTGGACAGTATCCACAAATCAACAAATTCTTCTTTGGAAAAAATACCTAGATATTACTCTTCAGCCATAATTCCAAAGAAAAAGGGGACCTTAGGGCTAATAAGCTGCCGAGCATTTATCTGCAAGCAGATAAACCTCAATAGCTTTTCGCCGGTCGGTCCCCAATTTTGAAGCAGGGCGCTCATGAAATTCCCCGAAGATCTATCTTTTGATCCGCTGTTGGACCATTAGACAAAATTCCGATAGGAACTCCCAGCATTTCCTGCAGCTGTGCAGCGAATTGAAGAGGATCAGTCGAATCGACCTCTTCAATATCAAGCGGCTTGCACTCCGCAAGAAGCCTTGTTCTCTCCTCTGAAGGAGAGTCGAGCTTCTTAAAAGCGTTTACCTTAAACCTACCGTCAACCGTCACCTCCCACAGGAAGTAAGTATCTAGTTTTTTTGGATCGTCTCCAAAGTATTCATAGGAGGTGCAAACCTTCCCAAAATCCTTCAAGCGATCCACGCAGGTAAGAGAAATAAAACTGAGTCCAGGATTCACGGAAATCGCGTACCGAACTGCAGGCAGGTCAAACCAACCGGTAAGGAACTTTCCTTGCCATTGATTGGTCTGGTTATGAAGATCCGGCGTGTCAGATGAAAAGCCGGGATCAAATGTGACAAAAGGACCTGCGCCATGTCGATGGCCATAAGCCCTAACAGCTCCTACATGAATCAGCTCAATCTCGTCCATCCACGGAGCCAAGAGCCTATCTGCAGATGCAGATGTAGTTGGAGTTTTTGTGACATACGGTACAAATCCGTAAAGCGGGTCAAGAAGTGTGCCTTGGCCTGCCTCAAGAACAATCACTTCTCGCCTTTTCAGGCATAATTCCAAAAACTCTTCATCTAACAAAAGAGCTTCGGTACAAACCTTTGCAAACTCCGAGTAGGAATCTGTAAGAGCAGAGGGTGAATTTCCGGAAAGGAAATCATCGAGACAAGCTCTCTGATCAGGACGATTTTGAACCAGCATTTCAGCCTGTTCTATTTTTTCGTCCCAAAGATCTTCGATCTTAGCCCGAAGAATTGATTTGTTATAAAGGTCACAGACAGTAAGAGCGCGAAAGCCTTTCGACTTACGATCTAGTACCGCCTGGCCTACCCCCATACCAACACTTCCCAATCTGTTCTCACCCCTGCTCATTTCAAGCAAGCGTCCGATCAGACCATGAAGATCAGTTACCAATCCAGCACGGGGATCAATCGTCAGCCGAACAAGTGCATCTGAAACACCAATTCGCCTAAGCGTCTCGGCTTCCCGAAGCAAATTATCCGGCTTAAAAAAGGTTTGGGAAGAGATATGGGTGCGAACACCCGGAATCATTGTCCCAGAACCAAACTGACTAAAGCAGTGTAGAGATCCGTCCGGGGAGACTACATGGTGAGCCTTCTGTGGACCTCCCGTGAAACAAACTACTGACCTAGCACCATGCTTTCTGACCAAATAGTCTACTGTAGTGCCTTTACCTTCGTCTCCGAAGCCTAAACCTACTACAGAAAATACAATAGCTTTGTCCACTATGCCCTCTCCATGTAGCTTTTAAACACATTAAGAGCATTAGCCAAGGCTTGCGGATTAAAACAAAGACCGTCACTTAGCATAAATGCACGGTATCCGAGCATATGCAGGAGGTGAAGATCTGAGATGTCTCCCATTGAAACTGTCTCTGCTTCCTCAAGTGAAGTGAGGATTCGAGAAGCAGCAATTGCATGGGGATCTGCATCCAGAATGAGTTTCACTGCATCCAGAATGCTGACTTTACGCGTCCCCATATTAATGAACAGATCATCTCTTGCTGCCATGAGGCGAACAAAAGAAGAAACTGCGCTGTAATCACGGACGACAAAATCAAGACCTCTCACCGACTCAATCTTAGCGACAATCTCGGCATCTGGATCAAGTGCGTGAAGCTCCTGAATGTCCGTAAGCGACTCGGCAAAAGAAAGCATATAGCGGTGCAAACCAATTGACTTGGCCGCCTCGACATACTCAATGTCGCCTGGTGTCAGAAACCCTTCGATATGAAGAGAAGGGTCAAGAATGTTGATTGGCTGACCTGCGCCAACAATTTGATTTGGCCGGCTTTCAAGGATCAGCTTATCACCATCAACCACTTGAACAACCGTTGCTAGCTCTTCTTTGAAAAGAACTTTGACCGGTGTCTTAACACGGATTTTTCTGCTGATACGCACATAAGCGTAAGGCAGATAAGCAAATTCCGTAATACGGAGCTGCCTAGCTTTCAGATCAAGCCAAAGAGGTTTTCCCTGGCAAAGATCAACAAGCCTCTTCAGTACTTCCAGCTTGCTATCTGCAAGCGGCATTACTGTATTAAAACGAAGTGCGTCCACAAGTGGATCGCTTGCGATTTGCCTGTTGTGCCTCACATAGGGGGGCAGTGTGGCGATTAGCATTTCACCTCCAAATTTGGGTGGGGAGCGGATTTTCCGCTCCCCGATGATAACTACTTAATGCGTTTCGTACCGCCCGAACGCCTAGCGCCTGAAGCGGCCGGAAGAATACCGGCAGTACTGATAGGGACAAGGGCTGTAGAGACACTCAGTTTCCCGAGCGCTCCAGTGACATCCTTGACACGATCAGCCGACTGGCCTCGTCCAAGAAGATCTACGGTGTAGCTGTCCAAGTCCCGAGAGCCGCTCTGAAGAGCAATAGCTCCGAGAATAGTATCCACCACAGCCTTAGGATCCTCAAGCGTCAGGATTCTCTCTTCCCCGATAACACGTGACCATCGGAGAACGATATCATTGTCTTGACTGCCATAGCCATAAGGCTTATGGATCAAAAAGACATGATACTGATCCTTGAGACGCCTCAGGATATTCTTGCTGGAGGCACTGTTTCCGCTTCCGATGAAGCGGTCAATCTCCCACCTCTCAACCTGATCAAAAAACCCTTCATCCCCGGTGAAGAAGAAGTAGGGCTTACCTTCAAGCTGAGGGAAAGATGCAAGCTCAAGATAGGCTAAGGCAGTCAGGGTATACGACTCATTGCCGTTCCCCTTTCCACCGCCTTCGAGATAAAGCCTGGTCAACCAGGCATCAAGCGTATCGCCTTGAGCAAAATCGCATACCTGAATCGGAGCATCGTCACCCATAGGAGCGTCTCCGATAGCAGCGAAGCTGATAGCAGGATCCGGAAGGTATCCCTGCATCATGATCTGACCGAAAAGCATGGGCATCTTGTCATAGATCACCCGGCTCCAGTCGCCCATCGAACCCGTGACATCCATTGCGATCACGACTGGGTTCTTTTGATCGCAGGAAAGAGTCCGACCCTTTGGGATCAGACCGTTGTCTAGATATTGTCTGCCCATCGCGAGATCAGCATCTGCTGTATACGCTGACGAGCTCCCAAAACGGGATCCGGATGTAGAACCAACATCTCGGTCGTAGTATTTACCACCCATTTTGCTTCCTCCTAGACTACGAATTCCAAGAAGTGATGATCACCAAAAATCTCTGTGCGAAGAGCAGAGAGCTGGTGCCAAGCTTGATTAGCTTCTTGGGCTCTATCTTTTGGATTCTTCTCTACAAAGCTCAGAATGAACTTTGCAAAACGGGAATCCACCGTTTTTGGCAGAACGTTGGTTCGGATATCACCTCCCAAAAGAAAAATCATGCATTTCCCTAAAGAGTATAGATCGGAGGCCTCGATAGGAGGCAGTCCTCTGTACGCTTCGGGAGCTGTGTAGATGTCAGTGGCAGCAACGAACTTATCACCAGGTCCGGGATTTTGTACCGAACACGTGTAATCGATGATAAACGCGTTGTGGTCCCGCGGCCGAACAAGAATGTTGTCCGGTGTTAGGTTTCCATGAAAGACACCTGCTCCATGCAGATAATTCAAGCCGCTGAGAAGCCGCTTGAAAATCCAGGAAACATGCGCCTGCGGAACACCTGAAGGATATCTTTGACGAATGGTCGTCAGATCAAATCCATCAATGTATTCCATGACTGTAGCAAGAAGCCCATCCGAAGTTCTGAATGTCTCCACCAGAACTGGAACATGCTTATGCTTAATACGCTGAAGCACCTTCTGTTCACGTTCCATCAGATCATTGTCAGCCTCATCAGCGACGATCTTAATGGCAACCCTCACAGAATCTCCATCTGTCCCTTTATATTCCCCCAGATACACACTGGAATAGTCTCCATCGGCCAGATGGCTTAGGATGCTATATTCATGCTTTCTGGTTTTGAGAATCGTAGGGACAAAGGACGAGGAAGAAGGAACGGAAGCGCCGGGAATACCGTAAATTCCGTTCTTAACTTTCTCCTGAGCAAGCGCATAAAGCCTTTGGAAACTTTTGAAGGTTTCCTCAGCCATTAGCAAAGCAGTTGAACCAAGGCTCATAAAGCCGTCAGGGTGACAGGTTGTAACACCTTTCCTGTAGTGCTGTTTGAGTTGATCCAGCTGCTGAGCCTGGGAGCCAGAAAGAGGCCCAAAAAGATCTTCAGGATCTCTGCATCTGGCAATATGTTCCGTCAAGGACTCAAGCTCTAAGACGGATGCCACTACTACCTCCAGTCGTTTTTTACAATAATGTCAGCTGAAGCTGTCTGAAGCGAAACGAATTGCTTATAGTAAGGCTCAACCCTCTCTAGAAACGCGGAGCGAATCTGAGACTTGGATGCGCCGTACAGAATGTCTCTAGCAATCCGACGATCCATACGAACTTCAGAGCTTGCATCAATGAAGATACGAACTTTGTCTTCGTACAAAATGTCTGCTTGAGAAATTGCGAAAAGCCCATCTACGATCACAACTTGGCAAGGCTCTTGGAGCTTTCTCCCAGGTGACCTTGTGTTTGTGTTTACATCGTATATAGGCAATGACACACTGCGTCCAGCCAAAAGTGAAAAAATATCAGCCCTTAGCTGATAATTGTGATATGAATTGGGATGATCAAAAATGATCCTAGACTTGCTGTCTCGCGGAATCTGAGGATCATTGAAATCTCGGAAGTAACTATCTTGCTCTACAAGAGCAGCAGTTATTCCGGCTTCAGCCAGAGCAGCTTGAAGCTGTCTGCTGAAATGTGATTTTCCGCTACAGCTCCCTCCGGCCACAAGAACAAGCGTTCTAGGGGAGGTGGATGCTGCAATTTTTCCTACAACTATAGGTATCGATGATACCAAATCGTTTATAACCACGTTAAACCTTCCATTTGCGGTTGTTAAAGAGCTGACGTGGACAGAGGAAAAACGAAACGTCAAGCGTAAATTATACTAGTTTTTAGCCAATAGTACAAATTTATAGGCTTATTTTTTGCCAAGAAAATGCCCCCG
>CAZGGU010000030.1:0-7527 GCA_964525395.1 uncultured Gammaproteobacteria bacterium | reverse complement strand
CATCAAGGAAGTACTTATCTGCACTGCAGATCTGAAAAAATGGATGCATCTCACCAATCGTCTTCACGAACGTAGTTTTACCGGAACCCGGTAAACCACGCAAGATATAGACCTTCATCTCAGCTCCTTTCAGCCACTGCTAACTAATCTACAAGCTCGTTCAACCATGATTAATAACGCAATGAGACCAATCCAAAGCGGAAAAGCTCGCGCGATATAGGTCGGAAGGCTAAAGGGAATTCCCTTTGCTTTTTCTTCTTTTCTATAGATACGGAGTACCTTATAGACAAAGAAAGCAGCAATAAGGTTTAATCCTGCTGATATGAAGATGATCTCCACTTTCAGCTCCTTTCTAGCTAGTTTGACTTTGGCTTTTTATAAACTGCAATGAATGATCCCGGCGGCCAAAAAAGAAAACTCAAAGCCACAAAAATCATTCCTGTGAGAAAACAAGGAACGATGACGAAACCTTCCGGAATCGTGAAATCAATTCCTATATCTGACAATAATAGGGCGATAGATTTAGGCGCTTGACAACCTGTAAGGAAGATCAGCGCACGAAAAACTAGCACGACTTCAGCTCCTTTCGAGCTATTTAGTCTTAGAAAGGCCCGTCACGGAAGTTGACATCAGGATCGTCATCATCGACGATCGTTTGCTTGGAGGCATGATGCGCCCAAACATAAACGACCACGATGAAAAAGACACTGAATGCAATCAGCACCAGACCCAGAATGAAGTTGACTTGCGTCTCTACCGCATAACCAAGCCTGAATGCTTCGATGCTGTCGCCGAAATGTACAATCGCACAGATGGCGAGAACAAGAGCGATAAGAACCATGATGAAGCTCGAAAACTTCCGATCACGTTCTTCTGACTTATACCGAAACTTGCGCTTCATGGATGAACTCCTATGCTTGTGAGCGATTAACCAACAGGATGATTTGGATACCGACACAAACCGCACCAAGAGCACTTGGCCCAAACACTTGCAATCTCAACCTAGGATTTCTCCAAATGGTTGGTAGATCCATGAGTGCAGGACTAAGTGATGAGTCTTGGAGAGATGCTCGGTAATAATTGAACCATGCAACCAACGCACAAAGTACGATGATCACTAGTAGAACTGGATTCACCCGATCCAACTCCTCTGCGCCTAAAAGGCACTATGAATTTTTTGACATTGCCTTCGCTTAAGCGCGAGACGGATAAAAGCCTACAAAAAGTAAGCTGCTAACCGCCTCGGCTAAACGAAAGCTGCTAAGCTATTAATGCTAATTAGTTTCATTAATAACTTAATAAAATAATTTTATTCCGCAGCTTGTTAAAGTGCAAAAATTTTCAAGTAAAATCTTTAGGACGCAAATGTCCAGGATTTTCCCAAAAATAGAGTTGGATAGTATCAATTTTTGAGGTAAAAGTCAAGACTATAGGTTTCGATATGGTATTACTAAATATCTCAAACCATCACTTATTATCTCCACTTCTCCATTCTCATCTGTTCTCAATGTTTTTATTTTATTATTCTTCAATAAATCAAGACTAAATTTCGCTGGGTGACCAAAATGATTATCTTTACCAACAGAAATAACAGCTAGCTCAGGCTTAGACGAATCTAAAAACATCTCGCTCATACCTGTGCGCGAGCCATGATGCGGAACTTTAAGAACGTCAATGTCTCCTATTTCAAAAGCAATCTGATCAAGAATTTTCGCGCCTGCATCACCCGTAAGAAGCATCTGGAATTCACCATACTTCAGGATCTGAACCAGACATAATCCATTTAAGTCTAGGTCTGAATAATTATGATCAGTTAATTGAATCGTTTCTGTGCGTGGCCAAAGAGTAACTATGCTTGCTCCAGATTTTTCAGTTATTGCGTCACCATCTGTCAAATACTTAGCACTCAGATTTTTATCTGCTAATCTCAGCTTCAAAAGCTTGTACTGATCAGTCTGGGCAGGCACTTCCTCAGTATAAAATGCATCAAGGCTGTATCTTTCCACCACTGCGATTAAACCAGTTAAGTGATCTGCATGCGGATGCGTGAGCATAATCATATCTAAGCTTCTATCCCAGAATGGCATATTTGATGCTAAACAGTCTAATACCGATCCGTCTGGACCTCCATCAATTAGAATTTGAGCTTGATCAGGCATTGTTATAAAAATAGCGTCTCCTTGTCCAACATTACAGACAACCACATGCAACTTGCCATCATTAAACTTCATCCAGTAGAAAAATATAAGAATTATTAAAAAAATTGAGGCTATGAAAAAGATAAATAAGATTTTTTCATAATTTATCTCTGAGCCAAAGAATAATCGCAAATAAAACCAAATAATAGCCTCCAATTATCATGAAAGGTATCGAATTTATAGATATTTGAGACTGAAATCCTCCAAAAAACTCTGTTACTTTTATGAAATAAAGCAGAAATGGCATAGAAAAATACGACACTAGCTTCCCAAGGGGTTCTATAACTAAACCAATCACACCAGCTACTCCACCCACGATCATCACAAAAGGCACTGTCCAGAGAACAATCGCATTCACAAATATCGACCAAGGAGAATATGAACCAAAATTTACTAGTAAAATGGGCAAAGTTGCAAGCTGTGCAGTCAGAGTGGTGACCAAATCTTCACCCAAGATTGAGCGCTCAATTCCCACTTTTAGTCCCGGTTTAACAAAAAATAAAGGTCGTAAATACACCAGGCCTGCAGTGGCCATAAAAGACAGCTGAAAGCCTATATCGTAGATTAAGCTGGGATTAATCATTAACATAGCAAAAGCGGCTGCAAACAGGGTTATAAAAGCTGTAGACTGCCTTCCAATAATACTTGCCCCGAAAACTAAGCTTCCCATAACCGCTGCCCTTACAATCGACGGCTCAAACCCAGCTAATGCTGTGTAGAAAAGAATACCTAAAATTGAGGCAATTAAGGCTGATTGACGTCTCAGAAAAAGCGTAAAAACTGCTGCCAAGAATCCTCCAAGCATCGTAATATTCATGCCTGATGCAGCTATGACATGCATTAGTCCAGCCTTTTGTAAATCAGCCTCAAATGAAGCTGACATCTCCTCTTTTATCCCAAAGGTTATACCGAGAATCAAAGCTGCTTCCTTAGCTGGTAAAGCTGAATTGAAGAATTTAATAATAGTTTCACGCAGACTGTAAAGCAGGTTACTTTCACTATTTTCCAATATTTTAATCTCAGGATATGTCATGAAAGCTATCTGTTTTCCTCTTCCAGCCTCAAAATACTGAATTTCCCCTTTAATTCTGAGTTTATCTCCATATGTGAAAAAAGGAAGCAATTTAGCAGTAATTGAAACTCTTTCATAATTTGGCATAAAAACACTAAATTTCTGCCCACGAGCGGTTATCTTAGGCTCGGTTAGCAATTGAGTATCCCAACTGATAATCGTGCCTGGTTTGTACTTTGCCACGCCTGAAGAAAAGCTTATTAAGCGGACAATGAGTATGAGTGCTAAACTACCTACTATTAGGACATTTAACTTTGACATTATTGTGTGGAAATACTTGCTTTTATCTTTTCGAATGTGGCTTGGCCTACTATCTTTTTAGCTAGAATATCATTAATAGCTGAGTAAGGCCTTCCATCGATTATTTTCTGAGCAGTGACTGCTCCCACCCCCGGAAGAGCTTCCAGATCGTTCAAGCTTGCTGAATTAATATCAATTAAATCCCCACTTATCTGTTCTCCGTCAGTCGAATCTGAAGCATTCATTTCTACTTGCTCACCCACTCGTGGAATATATATCTTGAGCCCATCTGATATTCTTTTTGCAAGATTGATATTTTTCTCTACCCAAACCCTGTCAGCACTTTCTGATAAACCTCCCGCCGCTGCCAAAGCTTCAACCATTCTAGCTGAGCCTGGAAGATTATATACGCCAGGATTCATCAGTGCTCCTTCCATATCTACTACTATCTCCTCATGCGCAACCTCTGCCTTTTCCAAACTTAATGGTTCATGTTTATTTGTTTTAATAAAAACCTGAATGAGGCCAAGTAGAATTAGGGAAATTCCGAGCGAACCTACGAAAATAGGCACTCTATTCTGCCTGAGGACTGGAAGAATTTTTTCCCGGTCAAACATAGCTGCACCAAGCTAATAATTTAAACGACTAAATTCAAGATCTTTCCAGGAACATAAATAATTTTGCGAATTTCTTTTCCTTCGATATGTGTCTTAATTTTAGAATCGCCTAGAGCTAATACCTTCACTTCATCTTCAGCTAAAGAAGAATCAATTTCAAGTGTAGCGCGCAATTTTCCATTAATCTGAACGGCCAGTGTGAAAACACTTTCTTTAACTAATTTAGGGTCAAAAATTGGCCAACTTTGAGAATGCATTGAATCCCTCTCTCCCATTTTTTCCCAAAGCTCTTCTGTCATATACGGAGCAAATGGTGCAAGAAGAAGAATTAGAGTCTTAATGTGCTCTTTTTTAATGTTATCTTTTGATGCATATAGATCGTTTACCAACTCCATAATTTTAGCTATCGAAGTATTATATCTAAAGCTTTCTATATCATCTGTAACATTTTTCACAGTTTTCGCAACTACACGATCCAAACTATCAACCTTAGCACTCGCTTCGCTATTTTGATTTTCCACGGCTAAAAATTGTTCTACAAGAACCTTAACGCGTTTAAGAAATCTCTCCATTCCCTCAATTCCCGAATCTCGAAAGTCTCCGCCTTGATCAAATGGTCCTAAAAACATCAAATATGATCTTAATGTATCAGCTCCATACTTGGCGATGTACTCATCTGGATTAATGACATTTCCTCTAGACTTAGACATCTTAGCTCCGTCTTTTATAATTAAACCGTGAGCTCGGAACTTAGTAAAAGGCTCATCAAAGTCGAGCAAACCTTGATCATGAAGAACTTTAGTGATAAACCTGGAATATAAAAGATGCAAAACTGAATGCTCTGCCCCACCGATATACATATTCACAGGAAGCCATTTCTTCGTAATTTCAGGATCAAACGCCTGGCTATCATCTCCAACCGATGGATATCTTAGGAAATACCACGAACTATCAAGAAATGTGTCAGCTACGTCTGTTTCACGCTTAGCTTCTCCTCCGCAAACAGGACATTTCGTATTTACGAATTCTTCGTCCTGAGCCAAAGGCGCTACACCTGTACCTAGAGGCTTAAAATTCTCAATATATGGAAGCACCACAGGTAAATCAGCTTCGGGAACTGCCTGCCATCCATCCTTATCACAGTGAATCATAGGAATTGGAGCTCCCCAGTATCTTTGGCGAGAAATTAACCAATCCCTTAAATGATAATTCGTTCTTTTCTCACCAGATGGTTTAGCTTCAAATGAAGTAGGAATAATCGGCAAATCAAACTTCTCAGCAAACTCATTATCGCGCTCATCAGCGATTGGCACAGCCATAATGGCACCTGTCCCATATCCAGAAAGCACATAATCCGAAACCCAAACAGGGACTTCTGCTCCAGTTACAGGATTAAGAGCCACGAGGCCAGTGAAAACTCCAGTTTTTTCACGAGACTCTTGATCAGCCTTTTTATCTCTGGCTTTACACTCATCAGAATACTCTTTGGCTTCAAGATTAGCTTTTTCTAAAATAACATGCTCAGGTGACACTACGATGAATGAAGCTCCATCGATTGTTTCAGGTTTAGTTGTAAATACTTCGATCTCTCCTCCACCTTTAACTTCGAACTTAATCAATAACCCCTCGCTCTTTCCAATCCAATTTCTTTGAGCTAGCTTTACTTTTTCAGTCCAATCAATGCGATCCAACCCTTCCAAAAGCTGGTCTGAATACTTTGTAATCTTGAAAAACCATTGCTCAAGCATCTTTTTTTCGACCACAGACCCGCACCTTTCACACTCACCTGATAATACCTGCTCATCGGCCAGTACTGTTTTACATGAAGGACACCAGTTCACTTCTGCCTTCTTTTTTTCCGCTAAGCCAGCCTTGAAAAGCTGAATAAACAGCCACTGTGTCCATTTATAATAATCAGGACTAGAGGTGTTTACTGAATGTGTCCAGTCATAAGAAAAACCCAAAGAATCAAACTGCTCTTTAAAATGCTTAGTAGCGCGGTTAATGAGGTTTTGGGGATGGTCATTAATCTTTAATGCGAAATTTTCTGAATGAATTCCAAAGGCGTCAAATCCCATTGGCTGGAAAACATCTTCACCTTTCATTCTTTTAAATCTAGCGTAAACATCTGCTCCAGTTCCAGAAAATGCATGACCTACATGAAGTCCTTCGGCTGAAGGATAAGGAAACATGTAAAGACAATAGTAAGGATTTTTAGCAGTCTTCATATCTGGGTGATACAAATTTTGTGCCTGCCAACGGTCATCCCACTTCTTTTGCATTGATAAATAATCAAACTTCGGCATTTAAATAATTTACAATTTACAGTTTTAAATTTTAATTCAATGATTAATTATTTAATTTAATATTCATTAAAAATTGATAATTTAGAATTTAAAATTGTTAATGTGAGTATAGCATAAGCTTGACTTGCTAGTAACTATTTTAGTCAGTAAATACGAAAGAAGCGTTTGGTGGAAGAGGTGTCGAGAAATCTCGAAGAATTTTGCGGACGCAATGTCCAATTCCTCGAGGCACTCTCGCCTCTTCTTTTACCACCGATTAAATCGGGGTACCAAACGCTCTTTTCTTGCCATAGGCAAACTCTCCTTTGCGGATTTTGACTTGATCTAGTCGATGATCTTCAGATCCTTGAGTGACTGACACTCAGGACAGAACTTCGGAACAGGAGCAGTGTGCGTTTCTGACATTATCGCAGCCAAATGGCCACACTCTCTGCAGTAGTAATACATAGGACTTCCCGCGTGAAGAAGCTGATTCTTGATCTGTTCAGGCCTATTGGCTTTACGAACTTCAAGAGCATTCAGTCTCTCATCAGCAGTCATATTTGTATGGATCTGGACTACGTTTTGAGAATGTCTTAACCCCCACTGAGGATTAGCCACAATGCGAGTCAAACCGCTGCCATCAGACACGAGACACCCCCTATTCTTCGCTCAAAACGAGCGTGGGCTGGAAAGCATACTTATGATGCCTGATCCTTCGACGAGGCTTAGAAATAGGCTCAAGCATCCACCCTGGAGGCTCAGGAAACCTTTCACCCCTTTCGAGTGCTGCCGAAATCTTCTGAGAATAAGACTGGATGCGGCTCATTACATTACCGACGACCCACTCCACTTCTCCGCGAGTCTCCATCCCCAAAGGGAGATCCGAACCCACGATACAAAGAACATCGTCAACCATATCTACCGCGAGCCCCAAGGGAATCTGAAGCTCCTTAGCAGCCGCTTTATCAGCATCGCTCCAGAGCTGGATCACCTTAGTAGAGCTCATCCATGGACCGCTAAGCGATCCGAAAACAACCTTCCTGAGCTTAGCCATGACTCACCTCTTTCAAAGTAATAGGCTTAAGCAAGTCTGGATTAATCGTCGGAGTATA
>CAZGGU010000029.1:0-10174 GCA_964525395.1 uncultured Gammaproteobacteria bacterium | reverse complement strand
GTTCCACCAACAAGACAGCTGCTTTGCAGTTCCTCTTTCCACCCACCCTAACTTTTTTTAGCAAATAAAAAGTAACCGCAGATAAATGCGAGCCCAAAACCCAAGAGTATTCCCCCAACCACATCTGTCGGCCAATGCTCTCCGAGAAAGACTCGACTTACAAACATAACGATGTCAAAAATTAGAATTAAAGCAATCGAAATCTTTTTCGTCTCTAATCCAATTTTCGGGCTTAACCAAATAGCGAAAATTAAAATCAAACTTATAAAAGCGAACCTGGCTGAGTGCCCAGAAGGATAAGCGAAAAATCCATGACTCACATCCCCAGATGGAAGACCAAAAAAATGCATGGTCTTTTGTAACTCTCTTGGCGGACCTGGCTGTTGAACAATAGATTTTAAAAATAACTCAACAATTCCTGTAAGAACGAAAAATCCTACTATATATAATTTCCGAATTCCCAACAACAATAAAATAATAATTAATAGAATTATTCCTGTAATTTCAGCTGAACCAATAATACTAAATGTAGAAAGTGACGGCACTAAAAAATCAGGAACTACCTTTTGAATAAAAACCATTGATTTATAATCTATTGTTTCAAATGAATTCGTTGCTACAATAACTGTATAAAAAACAAAAGCTAGAAGAAGAAATAAACCAGCATATAAGAATTTTAGATTTAACTTCATGGAGGATTTTATTGTACCAAATTATGCGCTAGGTTTTCGCTGCTCTCGCCAAATTAGTGCACCCGCAGTCACACCACCAACGATCCCCACACTGACTGCTGAGACTTGAAGTAGCCTTTTTTTATTCTCGAGCAACAGATTTCTTAGGGCTGAGATACTTTGGATAGGAACATCAATAAGGTTTAAAGCCCTTCCTTTCCTTGGCTCTGTGGTAGATAAATCTATTTGTGGAAAATAATCTCCAAAAAACTGTCCCGTAGGATGCGGGACCACCTGCTCGCCGAACGGTTCTGAGTATTCATCAACTTCAGGTTTTGACATTTTTTAAATCTCTAGAGATTTAAGGAATTTACTAAAATCAGGTGCTATATCTTGTCTTTTCAAAGCTAATTCAACAACTGTCTTTAAGTATTCCAACTTATTTCCTGTATCATAATATTTCCCACCTGTAATCTCAGCTGCGATCACTCTTTTTCCATCTTCGAGCATTAGCTTCAAGGCATCGTTATAATAAAATTCTTGTCCTTCTTGTAAGTTTTCCATTACTTTTTCCAGATAATCAAAAATATCTGGGGTGAACAAAAATCCTGAAACATTTGCTAAGTCTGATGGTGCCTTATCTTTTCCCGGCTTTTCGATAAGTGTTTCTACATCGATTAATCCATCTTCAATTTGTGTTCCACCAGCAAATCCATACCTATCATAATCTTCATCTTTATTTGCCTTAATACTTCCCAAAACACTTGAACCATATCTTTCATATACATCTATCATCTGCTTGAAACGTGAAGGCTCTGCTACAATAAAATCGTCTGAGAAAGCATAGATAAAAGGTTCGTCACCGATAATGTGTCGCACATTAAGAAGCGGGGTACCATTCCCGTAAGGTCCTTTTTGGCGAACATAAATGAAATTAGCCATTTTAGAGATCTTTTCTACTTCTTCAAGAAGTGGTCTCTTCTTTTCTCCACCTGCTTCTAAATTTTCTATAAGATCCTTAGAGGCATTATCGAAATGATCTTCAATCGTTCTCTTATGGTATCCGGTAACTAAGATTATATCTGTGATTCCTGCATCTACTAGCTCTTCAACTACATATTGAATAACAGGCTTATCTACAATTGGAAGCATTTCCTTAGGCATTGCCTTAGTTTGAGGTAAAAATCTGGTTCCAAATCCAGCTGAAGGTATAACTGCTTTTCTAATCTTCTTCATGGCAACAATCACTATAATATTACACCGATATTATAAATTCAAGAGAAGTAATTTTAAATTTTAAATTTATAATTTTTAATCAATGTCACAATTTTAAAATTAGTTAATTAAGAAATTTATTTAAAATTTAAAACTAGAAATTGAAAATTGAGATAAAATCTGATAAAATACTTGACATATCCACCAAAACTTGGTGGATTTAAATTAGTTATGACTTATTCACCTGTTACTTTCCTTAAACAAGTCATTGATGAGCTTAAAAAAGTAACTTGGCCAACTCGAGAAGAAACAATCAGACTCACTGTTTCTGTAATAGTAATTACATTAATAGTTTCTTTCTTTCTCTTCTCAGTTGATTTTGTCCTAACTAAGGCATTAGACTTATTATTAAGTAGATAAAAAATATGATAGACGATCCTAAATTAACACAAGATAACTCAGACGAAGAAAATTTGCCTGAAAACGAAAACCTCGACGAGGGCGGTTCAGCCGTACCGACAGAGGAAGCTGCTGTTCAAGACGCAGATGATGCAGCTGAAGCCACAGAAACTGAAGAGCCTGCAGAAACTCCAGAATCAGCAGTTGAGGCTGAAAAAGACCAAGCTGAAGCCGAAGCTGCACAAGAACAAATTAATTCAGACGTAACAGCTGAAGATTCCCTAGCAGCTACACTAAATAACGAAGAGCCAGACGAAAAACTTGAACAAGCTAAACAAGTTCTTAACGCATCTGACCCTGACACTGCTAAATGGTATATCGTTCACACTTATTCAGGTCACGAAAATAAAGTAGCTAAATCCATAAAGCAGCGCGTTCAGTCTCTCGGATTTGAAAATAGAATCTTCGATATCATCGTTCCTACTAGAAACACAGTAAAAGTTTCAGGTGGTAAAAAAGAAACTGTTAAAGAAAAGATTTTCCCGGGATACGTTCTTGTTAAAATGGCCCTCGATGATGAATCATGGTTGCTTATTAGAACCACCCAAGGAGTAACTGCATTTATCGGTGCCGGAAATAAACCCACTCCTATTTCAGAAAAAGAAGTTGAAGCTATTCAGAAATTCATGAACGAAGAAGAGCCACTATATAAGAGTGCATTCACTGTCGGCGAGGCTGTTAAAATCGTTGACGGACCTTTCGCAGACTTCCTTGGCACTATTGATAATATCGATGAACCTAAAGGTAAACTTAAAGTATTAGTAAGTATTTTCGGTCGCGAAACACCTGTTGAGCTTGATTTCTTACAAGTAAACAAGCTATAATCAGTTTCTTATTGAATATCTGGGAGGTCACGACTCAATCGGACCGCATGGACCAGTAGATGAGATTTAGCCTTCTAGGCTCTTCGTATCTACTTCCAACTCCCAATTTCAACATAAATATATGGCAAGTAAAAAGATTAAAACATTAATTAAAATAAACATTCCTGCAGGAGCTGCTACACCAGCGCCACCTGTCGGAACTGCGCTTGGACCTCACGGTCTTCCTATTATGGAATTCGTGCAGGCATTTAACGAGCGTACCGCAGATCAAAAAGGAAATATTATTCCTGCTGTTATCACAGTTTATGAGGATCGCACATTCTCTTTCATTACTAAAAAACCGCCTATGTCTGAACTAATTAAAAAGGCTATTGGTCGCGGAGGCTCTCAAAAACCAGGAAAAGATTTCGTAGCTACCCTTACCCAGGCACAAGCAGAAGAAATCGCAAACACTAAAATGGAAGATTTAAACACTACAGATCTTCCTCAAGCAGTATCTATTGTTAAAGGAACAGCAAGAAGTATGGGAGTAAAAGTCGAATAATATGGGAAAAATTAGAGTAAAAACAGTTGGAGACGAAGAACAAGAAGCATTAGAAGCACAGAAAAAGGCTGTAAAAAAGGCTGAGAAAAAAGCCCGTCTGTCAGCGGCTGAGTTTACAGACAATGACGGACAGGCTCGCGAAGCTGCTGATGCTGAGTCTGAAGAATCAACAGAAGCATCGTCACCCATTGAAGAATCAGCCAATGAGCAAGTAGAAACAGTTGAAGAAGCTCCAAAAGAAGCTAAAAAACCTAAAAAAGAAAAATTCGTAAAAGTAAAACAGCGCTCTGCCAACTATACAGCGAAAATCATTCAGATTGATAAAAATAAAACTTATTCCCTTGCTGACGGAATTGATCTTCTTAAAAAAGTGAAAATGACTAAGTTCGATGAAACAGTTGAACTCCATATTAACACTACTGAGGCAGGAATTTCAGGAACAGTTGTTCTCCCACACGGATCAGGAAAAGAAGTTAGGGTCGCTATTGCCTCAGAAGAAATAATCGCTGAAGTAGAAAAAGGCAAAGTTAATTTCGATATCCTAGTTGCAGAGCCAGCAATGATGCCTAAATTAGCAAAAGTCGCTAGAGTTCTCGGACCTAAAGGACTTATGCCTAATCCAAAAAACGGAACTATTTCATCTAACCCAGAAGAAGCTGCGAAAAAATTCCAAGGTGGACAAATGAGTTTTAAAACAGAATCCAAACTCCCTGTTATGCATTTAATCGCTGGAAAAACTTCATTTGAAGATAAAGCATTAGCTGAAAATATCACTACCATCCTTAAAACCATTAAAAAAGATAAAATTAGAAAAGTAGTATTGAAATCCACAATGTCTCCTGCGATCCTCATTCAGGCTTAGTTCTCGGTCAAATTCCCACTTGCAATAGGCTCTAAAATTTTCAATACTTGATATAGGTCTTATTTCTATGGAAGAAAATCATCACATCGAGAAAGTATCTAGAAAGTTTAGCTTAAATAGCTTAAAACATTCTTTTTCTCATGTTTCTAAAGAAACAATCATAATCTTCTTTATACTCCTCATCTCAATTCCCATTACTGTAACTCTAGCGAATCAACAACAGATTTTCCAAAAAGACGCAGAAAATACTGATCAAGAAGTTTTAGCTGGAACAGCAGGCGCCACTAAACCCAATATCGTAATTATCATGCTTGACGATGTAAATCCCATGGATGGGAGGCTTTTTACAAAAGAAAGAACCCCGAACATTTATAAATATATTGTTTCTAAAGGAATTAATTTTACAAATTTCTATGTAGAGACAACTCTTTGTTGTCCAGGTCGAGTTGGGAACATGACCGGACAACATACCCAAAACCACGGAGTAGCAGATTTAGACGGAACCAAATTTAATCCTGCTACCACAATAGCTACCGAACTAAAAAGCGTGAATTATCGTCCGATGCTTGTGGGAAAATATATTAATAACTACACTAAAGTTCCATTGAGTAAAAGAATTCCACCGGGATGGATTACTTTTGATGCTATTTACGCAGACAACGGCAAATATTATAACTACAATATTATTCATAAAGATAACTCCATGAATTACTACGGATCTGCACCATCTGACTATTCAACAAAGGTGCTTGGTGATTATTCTGTAGACAGACTTAAAGCTTCGCCAGCAGATAAACAAATTTATCTTGAATATAATCCTTATGCTATTCACGGGCCACAAACAGTAGAGCCTAAATACGCCGGAGATCCCAGATGTAAAGATATACCCGCCTGGAATTCACCGGCTGTTAATGAGTTTGATAAGAGTGATAAATCTCAATGGGTAAGAGATCTGGGAACAGGAAAAACTGGATACAACCTAGTCACTGACTGTGAACTAATTCTCTCAGTTGACGAACAAGTAGGCCGAATTGCTGCTCAACTTACAAGCCAAGGTAGGCTAAATAACACTGTGTTTGTATTATCGGCAGATAACGGTTATGGATTTAAAGAGCATAATATTCCAGCTAAAACTGCACCTTATGTTACACATGTACCGCTTTATATTGCTTGGCCTGCTGGAAGAGGAACAACTCCCCGAGTAGATGACACTGTTCTTTCAAACATTGATTTCCCTGTTACTTGGTGCGAATTAGCAGGATGCACCATGGGACCTTTTCCGAATGGTCAGACAAAAGCTGATGGGATCTCTTTCGCTGCTCTTCTAAAAGATCAGCCATATCCTTATTACAGAACAGCCATTTTGGAAAGCCAACCCATAAAACCAGCTAATGCAGCGCCTGACACTCGCCCTGCGTGGTGGGCTATCCGCACAACTGCACAGAATCCGCTCGGAATGTGGCATTATATCGAATATGCTACTGGTGAAAAAGAACTTTATGATTTGTCTGGTGGATATTGCTATAACTGGAAAGTCGGAGATCCAGGAGATCCTTGTGAGCTAGATAATTTACTTAGCCCTAACTCTAAAAGAACTCCACCCTCCAATGTCAGCGAAATCAGATCACAGCTTGCTGCACAATTGGCTCAATTAAAGGCAGAAAAAGGGGTAACCCCAATTAAAATTACTACTACTCCTACCTCTCCAACGCCTACAACTGATCCCAACACAAGCCCAACTCTTACACCAACACCTTCCACAGCACCAACCGCTACGCCAACACCTACCCCTGGAAGCGCACAAGCAACTTCAACCACCATTAATCTAAATCCTAAATCAGATACATATGTGAGGAGCGATAATTCAAGCTCCAACTACGCCGCCTCCACAACTCTTAATATGAAGGCATCTGCCCCAAACGCAGCAACTTATATTAAATTTACACTTCCAAATCTTGCAGGAAAAACTATTGACTCTGCCGTCTTAAAACTAAACGCCAACAACTCAGCTGACTCTGCTGTATCAGCCTCTAATAAACTTGAAGTTAAAAATGTTACCAACTCGTGGACTGAGTCAGGGCTTACCTACTCAAATAAGCCTACTCCAGGAGCGACTATTGGAACTAAATCAGGAGCAATCGCTGCTGGAACTACATTTGAAATTAACGTTCTTCCGGGACTAAGCGGAAAAACAAAAGGTGATGTTTCCTTTGTAATTGAATCTACGGGAACAAATGCCAATAATCTTGTAATATATTCAAGCGAATCATCTTCAGGAAAACCAACCCTTATCATCACATACCACTAATTGACTTCAAATTCTTATTCTCCTATGCTTAAAATATGCAGGTTTTTATTCGCAATTTTACGCTCTCTGTTCTCTCAATTGCAGTCTTATTAATTCCACTCGTTCTTTCCGCTCAAAATAAACCTGTATCCCCAGAAACTAAGCCAAAAGAAGTTCTGGGCGAAAGTACTTCCGCTGACACTGAAGGAATTAATACGCTTGAAAACAGCACTCAAACCTCCAGCACTTTCCAGGCTGATACTGGAGCGACTAAAACTACTTCAACTTTTTCACCAGTAAATAATACTAAACTCACTGGGACAGTTTATGGATTTCTTTGGTATCCGTACGTAGATTCAGATTCAGATAAGGCTTCCGCTTATCTACAGTATCCATATCTGACTACTCTAGCTTATGCGGGATTAACTTTAAAAAAAGATGGAACCGTAAATCAAACTAATACTCCATATAAAGTATGGAAATCTGCCAGACTTCAGAAAATTCTTAAAGACGCCCGGTCAAGTGGTGTTAAAATTCATCCTCGATTCGCGACCTTCGGAACTGATGAAGTTAATTATTTACTGTCAACTGAAACAAGACGTAAAAAAGCGGTTGCATCAATAATAAGTGAAGTTAAAAATTCTCCCGTTCCAGTCGACGGCGTAAATATAGATTTCGAACCTGTTCCAACTGCATCACGTGATAACTTTACACTTTTTATTAAAGATTTAAGAACAGAACTCGATAAAATCGACCCAAAAATGGAAATTGTTATCGATACTTTTGCCTCCACTGCGAAATCTGAAGCGGGATTTGATCTTAAAGAATTAAATAAATATGTTGATGGATTTTTCGTTATGTCTTTTAGCTTTAAATCTAAATCCACATCTTCAAAAGCTGGCTCCTTTAATCCGATTTCTGCCTACAGAAATACTGCAGACGCATATTTAGCCAAGCTGCCTGCAGAAAAAATAATACTTGGTTTTCCTTTTTACACCAATCGCTGGTCCACGAAAGATAACTCGTTAAATTCTGCGAAAAGAAATAATTCAGGAGGAGGTTTGATTCTCTATGATGACGCTAGAGCTGAAGGAAATGCTTATGAAAATAAATATGATATGAAAGAACAATCTGCCTACTATTCATATTATCTTTGCAGTAGCGAAGAAAAAGGTTGGCATCAAGTTTATTATGATAATGAAAAGGCACAAATTGCGAAATTCGGAGTAGCAAAAAGCAAAGGTCTGGCAGGAATTGGCTTTTGGACTTTTAATCAAGATAAAGGCTCAATGGAAACTTGGAATGCCATTTATGAAGTTTTCGGTGACAAAACTAAGCTTTCTGCACCAATCCCTAAACTAGGTTTTGAGGAATTAACTTTTACACCTAACAAGAACTGTAAGCCTCCCATAGATTCTGCTGGAGGAACTACTTCACCCACTACGAAAACGCCGACTAAAACTCCAACTATTAAACCACCAACTTCTACACCTACTATTATCCCCACTACTGGAAATACCACGCTAAATTTAATAGTAGGACTTCAGGGAATTGGAAAGACAGGAACGAATACCGTACCAAATCTTCTCAGTGGAAACATGTCTCCTATAAAAACTAATGCAAAAATTACTCTACAAATCACAGGACCCAACGGCACAAACATAAAAAATATTTCTCAAAATCTAACATTTGATAAAACCTCAGGACTTTTCCAAGGAGCTGTAAAAATTAATATTCCAGAATCTGGAATTTATAATATTTTTATCTCGAGCCCAGGATATTTAGCGAAGCGTATTGATGCAGAGCTTACTAAAGATCAAATAAATAATATCACTAAAACTAATCTTTCCACTGGAGATCTAAACAATGATCAGGAAAGAAATTTACTTGACTATAATATTCTTTTGGCTTGTTCAATTTTTAAAACCAGAAATAAAACTCTTTGCCCAGAAAACTCAGAATCTATAATTCTTTCAGATATGAACTCTGACGGATCTGTCGATCAAACTGATTTCACTCTATGGCTGCAAGAATACCGCGGAAAATCTAACTAAAATTACGAAGTTTGAATAAAGATTAAAAGGATGTTTCCATAATTCATAATTCATAATTCAAAACAGACCTTCTATAATACGATTTCGCTCATTGATTTTTCCTAGATGATCAATTACTCATTAGGAGCTGAAAATCGGTCAATCAACTATAGGTTTGAATAATTCCCGAATTATTTTTATACTCTAGGATTTAGATGGTTGACAGTCTTATTGTTCGGTGCTATAAACTAGGCATGAGTTTAGGTCCAGAAAATACACCAGTCGTCCCGCAGCTTGAAGGTTTTAAAATTCCAGACACGGAAAATCCTATTGAATTCGGCGCAAATGCACTAAGATCATACCTCGCTGATTTAGCAGTTACGAAACTTGAAGGTACATTTCCCAAAAACGGTGGGTATCAAATCCCTGACTATAATTTGGTTTATGCTACGCTCAGCGAGGAGCCTGAACAAGGCAGATATTTCTCCAGAGCCGAACATGTAATAACATTGGAAGCGAACGGTGCAATTAGAACTGGCAGAGTTCAGAGAGTCGTTCATTCAGACAGAAATTATTTAGACTTTGATTCAGCTTCACTCAGGCTTGCAGCAGATTTAGAAGTAATTGAACATGCACCAGCCCTCCTTGATTCACTTATTTATCAGGTCGGAGAAGAATTAATTAAACAAGGCGATGAAGAAACTGCCAGAACATCACTCACCTTTTTAGAACAGAGAAAGCAAATGAGAGAAGTTGTTAGAGAAATAGTTAGGGAAACTGTGCTTGATGCAGATTTTGAGGATATTGAAGAATTTACCACGACTGAATTAAATCATGATGAATATTTAGAGGCTGAGACTGCAATGATCGAGCAAGCTAAAGCAGCACTAGATTTATATTCTGATAGACATTCTATTCTTGATAAAGTTGCTGAAAGTGCCGCAACTGGAAGATTGCCTGTTTTAAGAACTGAATTAACACAACTACTCCAAAGAGCAAAAAATACAGGACTCTTCCCTACAGAAAACATGCCCGGCCAGAGAAGAATAACTGAAGGCATTACCTTAGCTGAGTTTAGAATTGGTCGGCCTTTATCTGAAGGTTACCGTGGGTTAAAAACAAGTCACGGGGTGAAAAACGGTCCTTTTTATTATTTAGTAGCTACACCAAATAATAGAGTAATTGAGGTAGATCAATTCTCTGAAACAGCTTCTAGAGAATGTCCTAAGCATTTATTAGCAGAAGCCAGAGTAATCGCTGGATCTATCATAGGAATGAC
>CAZGGU010000028.1:0-10437 GCA_964525395.1 uncultured Gammaproteobacteria bacterium | reverse complement strand
CGAAGCAAACAAACCCTAACGAATATTCCGGTAAAAATATTCAAGTCCTTGAAGGACTAGAACCTGTACGAAAACGTCCCGGAATGTACATCGGATCAACTGATGTCATCGGTCTTCACGAATCTCTCAGAGAAATCATCGATAACTCTGTGGACGAAGCATTAGCTGGATTCGCTAAAAATGTTTGGATATATTTAAATAAGGATGGTTCAGCCACTGTAGCTGATGATGGTCGAGGAATCCCAGTAGACATGGTTCCAAACTACAACAAGCCTGCTCTTGAAATGGTTATGACTAAACTGCATGCAGGCGGAAAATTCGGTGGTTCTGCTTATAAAATTTCTGGAGGACTTCATGGAGTAGGTGCATCGGTGGTAAATGCTTTATCTGAATGGGTTTGGGTGGAAGTAAAAAGAGATGGAAAAATCCACACACAGGAATATGCTAGAGGAATCACCCAAGGAAAATTGGAAGTTATTCCAAAATCTCGAGTAGATCATATAGGTCTTTCTGAAAGAGAAAGCGGAACCATGACTACATTCCTTCCAGATTCACAGATTTTTTCCACAACTATTTTTGAATTCGATACTGTAAAAAAGGCTATCCGCGAAAGAGCATATCTTGTTCCAGGATTATTCTTCCATCTCTATGATTTAAGAGAAGGACAGGAAAAAGAAATTAATTACTATTTCGAAGGCGGAATTACAGCGCTCGTTAGTAAAATTAATGAAAATAAAGGTCCAATCACACCAGCCATCTTTATTAAAAAACAGCAAGGCGAAGTGGAAGTCGAGATCGCTCTTCAATATAACGACGGATATACAGAAAATGTAGAAAGTTATGTAAACGTAATCAACACTATTAACGGTGGAACTCATTTAACTGGTTTTAGAATGGCACTCACTCGCGCAATAAATGACTACGGTAAAAAAATTGGTAGTTTTAAAAATGATGAAGAAGGAATAGTTGGTGACGATACCAAGGAAGGCCTAACGGCTGTCGTTTACGTAAAAATGCCTCAGGATAATATCCAGTTTGAAGGACAAACTAAAGGAAAACTTGGAAATGCAGAAATTCAACCAGTGGTTCAAACGATTACGAAAGAGGGTCTTTCCACTTATTTTGAGGAAAACCCAAGTGACGCAAAAAGAATTTTAGAAAAAGTTTATCTTGCAGCCAAAGCAAGACTTGCAGCCAAAGCAGCTAAAGAAGCCATTCTTAGAAAAGGCGCGCTTGAGGGGTCCTCCCTGCCAGGAAAACTTGCCGATTGCCAAGAAAAAGATCCAACCTTATCTGAGCTTTACCTAGTAGAGGGAGATTCTGCAGGAGGATCAGCTAAGCAAGGAAGAGATCGAAAATTCCAAGCTATTCTTCCACTTAAAGGTAAAATTCTTAATACAGAGAGAGCGAGGCTCGATAAGATAATCGAACATGAAGAAGTAAAAAATCTTATTATTGCGCTTGGAATGGGAATAGGAGAAACAATTAAGTTTGAAAAGCTCAGATATCACAGAATTATTATCATGACTGATGCAGATGTAGACGGAGAGCATATTGAAACTCTTATCCTTACTTTCTTCTTTAGACATATGCCAGAGATTATTAGAGAAGGATATTTATATATCGCACAACCTCCTCTTTATAAGATAACAGTTGGCAAGAATTCTCATTATGTCTATTCTGATGCTGAAAAAGATGCACTCCTTAAAACAGGTAAGAAAGCTGATGCGCTTGCGCAAGCTGTAGGAGAGGATGGAGAAGTAGTAATAGAAGCCCCTGAAGCGGCGCCTAAAAAGGGCTACTCAATCCAAAGATATAAAGGTCTTGGAGAAATGAATCCTGAACAATTATGGGAGACTACGATGAATCCTGAGAATAGAGTTCTTAAAAAGGTAGCAATCGATGATGCAGAAGAGGCAGATGCTACATTTACCATGCTTATGGGAGACGAAGTTCCACCAAGAAAACATTTCATTCAAAGTAACGCTAAAACAGCAAATCTGGATATTTAATTAAAAGGTTGCGAAGACAATCAAATTCATTGTTTTAAGCTTTGAATTTTAAATTGGACTTAGGTATAATATTTTTTTATGGACTTATCATTTATTACAAATAATGCTATTGCTATTTGCTTAGGAGCAGGTTTTCTTTCGATCCTCTATGGAATCTATCTCTCATTTGTAATTCTTAAAAATCCACGCGGCGATAAAAAAATGAACGCTATCGCTGATGCTATTTCTGAGGGTGCAAACGCATTTATGAGAAAACAATATATGGTGGTTTCAGTTATTGGGATTCTTATTTTCGCAATTCTCTTCTTTGCATTTGATTTCTATACATCCCTCGGGTTCGCTATTGGCGCATTATTAAGCGCTGCAGCTGGAATAGCAGGAATGAGCATTGCGGTTAGAAGCAATATACGCACTGCTGAAGCTGCAAAAAAAGGCTTATCTCCCGCATTCAATATGGCCTTTAAAGGTGGAGCAGTCACTGGTATGTTTGTTTGCGGATTAGCGATTATCGCTGTGGCTGGATTTTATATGTTTTTAGCCAAAGAAGATGCAACTCCAAACTTAGCACCTTTAATAGCGCTGGGCTTTGGAGGCTCGCTCATTTCAGTATTCGCAAGACTAGGTGGAGGAATTTATACCAAATCAGCAGATGTAGGAACTGACATGGTAGGAAAAATCGAAAAAGGAATTCCTGAAGATGATCCTAGAAATCCAGGGGTTATTGCTGATTTAGTAGGAGATAACGTCGGCGATGATGCTGGTATGGCTGCTGATCTTTTCGAGACCTACGTTATTACTGCTGTTGCGGCTATGATCTTAGGTGACTTAGCTTTTAGGGGAAATCACACAGTACTAGTCTACCCACTCCTGATCGGAGCGATTTCGATTTTTACTAGTATTATCGGAACCTGGTTTGTTCGCGTTCGCGGTAAAGGAATTATGACAGCTCTTTATGCAGGCTTAATCTCAGCCTCTGTTCTTGCTTTAATTGGATTCTGGTTCTTAACTAATATACTTTTTCCGAATGGACTTGGTGAAATTTCTACAATGTCACTTTTTATTGCTTCATCAATCGGACTCGTAATTACACTAGGAATGGTATTCATTACAGAGTTTTACACATCTAAGAAATTTAGCCCTGTCAGAACCATAGCTAATGCATCTAAAACTGGATCCGGAACAAATGTTATAGCAGGTCTAGCAGTCTCAATGAAATCCACGCTCGCACCCATTCTTCTAATTTCAGCAGGAACTCTAATTGCCTTTGAACTTGCTGGAATTTACGGTGTAGCAATCGCAGCCATGTCTATGCTTTCCCTAACTGGAATCGTAGTAGCAATCGATGCATTTGGCCCAATCACTGATAATGCGGGTGGAATTGTAGAAATGTCAGGACTTCCAGAAAAAGTAAGAAATGTTACCGATCCGCTTGATGCTGTAGGAAATACAACAAAAGCAGTTACAAAAGCATATGCAATTGGCTCAGCTGGCCTTGCGGCATTAGTGCTTTTTGCTAGTTATACAGAAGAGCTGACAAGACTAGGTGGCAACATAACTAATGCATCCTTTACACTCGCTGACCCAAGACTCATCGTAGGACTATTTATCGGTGGAGCTCTTCCATACTTCTTTGGAGCACTTGCAATGGAAGCGGTCGGAAAAGCATCAGTTGCAGTAGTTGATGAGGTAAGACGCCAGTTTAAAGAAATCAAAGGAATCATGAGCGGTAAAGCGCAGCCAGAATATGCGAAAGCTGTAGACATAGTTACAACGTCTGCAATCAAACAAATGATTGTACCAGCACTAATTCCAGTTGTGGCTCCAATCATCGTTGGTTTTTTACTTGGCCCAGTAGCACTAGGAGGCATGTTAATCGGGGCAATCGTTACAGGACTTTTTGTAGCTATTTCTATGACCACGGGTGGAGCAGCTTGGGATAACACTAAAAAATATATCGAAGAAGGCAACTTCGGAGGAAAAGGTTCATTCGCACATGCCTCAGCAGTAACAGGCGACACAGTAGGAGATCCCTATAAAGACACAGCAGGTCCAGCAATTAACCCAATGATTAAAGTTTTAAATATCGTAGCACTCTTAATTGCTGCATTCCTAATCTAATAAATTAATGAGCGACATTGGTAAACTTCAACATACAGAAATAACCGCCGAAATGAAAAGAGCGTATTTAGATTACGCTATGAGCGTTATCGTCTCCCGTGCACTTCCTGACGTAAGAGACGGTCTTAAACCAGTGCATCGAAGAATTCTCTATGCAATGCATGAACTTAACCTCACACATAGCGCTAAGTATTCTAAAAGCGCGAAGATCGTCGGAGAAGTTATGGGTAAGTATCATCCTCATGGAGACACAGCTATTTACGACGCACTAGTTCGTTTGGCTCAGGACTTTTCAATGAGATATCCTCTGATCGATGGTCAAGGAAACTTCGGATCCATGGATGGCGATCCACCAGCAGCTATGCGTTACACAGAGGCAAGAATGGCATCAATAACCGCTGAAATGCTTAAAGATATCGACAAAGAAACAGTTGATTTCGTCGGAAACTTCGACGACACACTTAAAGAACCAAATTATCTGCCATCATTATTACCCAATCTACTCCTTATGGGCTCCGAAGGTATCGCCGTAGGTATGGCCACTAAAATTCCGCCGCACAACCTTGGCGAAGTAATTGACGCGGTAACCTACATGATCGGTAAAACAAAAATTGCTGATGAATTAGGTATTACCGTAACTTCAGAAACCACCGTTGATGAATTATTAGAGTTTATTAAAGGGCCAGATTTTCCAACAGCTGGAGCTATCTATGATGCAGAGGAAATCAAAAATGTTTATTCCACAGGTCGAGGCAGAGTATTAATCAGAGGAAAAGCAGACATTGAAGAAATCGGCCAAGGTAAATCTGCAATTATTATTACAGAACTTCCATACCAGGTTAACAAAGCCCTTCTTGTAGCACGTATTGCTGAGCTTGTTAAGGAAAAGAAAATCGAAGGAATCTCAGATCTTAGAGACGAATCAGACAGACACGGAATACGCGTAGTAGTGGAATTAAAGCGTGATGCGACTCCGAAAAAAATATTAAATAATCTATACAAGCTTACAAGTCTTCAGACTACATTTTCTGCAAACGTAGTAGCACTAGTTGATGACACTCCACAAACACTAAACCTTAAAACAATTCTTGAAGAATATATCAAGCACAGATATATCGTTGTCAAAAAGCGCTCAGAATTTGAACTTAAGCAAGCTAAAGCAAGACTGCATATCTTAGAAGGTCTAAAGATAGCAGTTGATAATCTGGATGCTGTAATAAAAACTATCAGAGAGAGCAAAACTCAAGATGATGCTAAACAAAACCTCATGAAGAGGTTCAAGCTTTCTGAAATTCAGTCAGTAGCAATTTTGGACTTACAGCTAAGACGTCTTGCAGCCCTTGAGCGTCAAAAAATTGAAGATGAGTACAATATGGTTAAAGAAACAATTGCTTATCTTGAAGACCTTCTGGCACACCCAGAAAAAATATTAGTAGTAGTAAAAGATGAATCTGCTTATCTTAAAGAAAAATATGCAGATCCAAGAAGAACTAAAGTCTATAAAGGAAAAGTAGGCGAATTCTCAGAAGAGGATCTTATACCAAATGAGCCCACTGTAATTACATTAACAACCACGGGCTACATTAAAAGACAGAGCTTGATGAGCTTCAAAACTCAGCAACGTGGAGGAAAAGGCGTTAAAGGAATGACTACAAAAGATGAGGATGGAATCATGAATATTAGAAGCTGCGAGACGCACGATAATATTTTATTCTTTACTAATAAAGGTAAAGTGTATCAGACTAAAGCCTATGAAATTGATGATTCATCTAGAACTAGCCGCGGGACTGCAGTAATTAATCTAATTAATATCGAAGCAGGCGAGAAAGTCGAATCATTCATTACCTATAATAAAAATGATAAATTTAAGCATATTTTCCTCACTACCAGAAAAGGTACTGTTAAAAAAACATCTATGTCTGAGTTCGAGAATATTCGCAGATCTGGAATTGTGGCAATTAAGCTTGATAAAAACGATGAATTAGCTTGGACCAATCCTACAACAGGAGATGACGACATTTTAGTTTATACCAGAGACGGAAAATGTATTAGATTTAATGAAAAAGCTGTCAGACCTCTTGGTCGCGCAACTATGGGAGTGCGAGGAATTAGATTAATCGGTGATGATCAAGTGGTAGGTATGGATGTAGTAAGAAAAGGAGAAAACCCACTACTCATTACGATTATGGAAAATGGATTTGGTAAAAAAACTCTTGCAGGTGAATTCGGAGCGCAAGCTAGAGGAGGAATGGGTGTAAAAATCGCCGAAATAACTAAAAAAACTGGAAAAGTGGCCAATTCACAAATAATCCCTGCTGATTCAAAAGAAATAATTATAACTTCTCATAAAGGTCAGGTAGTTCGTCTGGATATTGACTCTATTCCTAAACTTTCTCGCGCTACTCAGGGTGTGATTCTTATGCGTTTCTCCAAAGAGGGAGATGGAGTCTCATCCATCACCTGCATTTAAATGAAAATAGATGGCAAAACTATAGCTTCTGATATTTTAGCGGCACTAAAGCCTAATGTTGAAGAACTTAAAAAGCGCAATATCACCCCCACACTGGCAATAATTCTAATAGGAAATAACGAGTCTTCCAAATCATATATTAAACAAAAGCAAATTAAAGCTGAAGAAATTGGCGCAAACATTAAGCTTCATCATCTAGAGGAAATAACAGAAACAGAACTACTTCAACTTATTAAAAAACTAAACCAAGACCCAAGCATTCACGGAATTATTGTACAGCGCCCGCTACCTAACAAGTTTGATCGTAATGCAATTTCACAAGCCATTAACGTAGAGAAGGACGTTGATGGATTTAATGACTTATCAAAATTTGACGCCCCGGTGGCTGAAGCTGTAATAGAAATTCTTGATCGAATTAGCTATGACTATAAACATAAAAAAATCGTTGTAATCGGAAAAGGTGAAACTGCTGGAAGACCAGTTATAAAATTATTAAATAAATTAAACCTAACTCCTACAGTAATAGACTCAAAGACAATAAATCCTGAAGAAATTATAAAATCAGCAAATGTAATAATTTCCGCTGTGGGAAAAGAAAATACTATCAACCCAAACGAGTTAAATGAAAACCAAATCGTAATCGGTGTAGGACTTTTTTCAGTAGAAGGACAATTAAAAGGGGACTACGATCAAGCATCAATTGATGGAAGAGTAAAATATTATACACCTACGATTGGTGGTGTCGGACCAGTAAATGTAGCTATGCTCATGCGTAATCTTGTTCAGGCGGCTTCAGAAAGCATGTAAAAGAGCTACCAATTTATAAGGCACAGGCTTACCATGCTTTAATCTATATTTAGCTTCACTTAATTCTCGCATTGCTCTTGGCGCAGAATAATTATGTTCTGTTCTAAGAATAGGAGCCAATTTAAAATCATGCTTCATTGTAGTTATTTTACCGTCAATGCTACCCTGAACACACTCATACCATGCTGCCAAAACCCCCATTGCGCCTATCAAGAAATCAGCGCCTTCCTCACCGATATCATCTCTATTTCTTCCTACCTGTAAATGATCTATTTGTTCAGGATTTAATTTATCGAATTCATCTAAAAACTCTTTCATCTCTCCAATCATATTTGGCATTATCGACTGCTCCACACTGAAGTCAGATCCAAATGCACGATATTGCCACTCTGCCACACGCATTTGATGCCAATTAACAAATGGGGTAAGATCTCCGAATCTTGCTGTCTCTTCTTCGACTGGAATAACAAGACCCCTTAACTGATAAGATTGTGTCTTATTATTTTTGTCATACCCATACTTCATTGCTCTAGCAACCTCCCTTACATTTCTCCTGCCAGGTTTTCCATTAAAACCATGGATCCTTTGCTCCGTGAACATATCAGGATCATACTTCACATCCACCACATCTAATTTGTCGGAGATTAACTGATCAACATCGAATCCATATTCAGTTAGAATATCAACAGCTCCCGTCATAATTGCCGAAATCTTTCTTATTACTCTTCTTCTTTTTTCAGGATCCATATTTCCAGCTAGCTCGTCTGGCGTCATGGCTGCAGCTTCAAGCTCGAGATGAATTGCTTTTTCCTTAAATACTGCGACCATTTCTGAAACTGGGGTCTCACCACGGACTGGTACCCATTCGGCTCTGAGTCTTTCCTGAATTTGAGAAAAAGGTCTTTCTGGCTTAGTAGGTTTTGGAGGGTCTACGAGAAGAGGAGGTTCTATATATATTGGCATCTCGGGAGGCCATAATTGCTCGCTAGCATGGGTTGGCGCTAAGGGAGGGGAGAAAATAACTCTTCCCTCTGGAGCTGGAGCCAATGGCGGGTGCATAACTTCCGGCATTACTCTTTAAATATGTCAGAGATGCAAAATACTTGTCAATAAGTAAAATATTTCTAGACTTATAATATCTGGTATTTGAATTGACAATACAATCTAAATGAAATTGACTTCCGAACTTATAGTGTGCTAGAATCCCAACACTATGATCTACGACAAAGATGACTTCGAAATAAAATATTGGGGAGGAGACTACGTTTCTTTTAATGATGATTTCGAAACTCCTAAAAAACCTCCAAGAAGTATCAGAAAAAAACTCGCAATTAGCCTGATTTTTGTAGTAATAATAGCCTTAACTCCTTTAATATTCTTCGGAATTTCCAATATAGATCTTAATTCGCATAAAAACGTAGTAGTTGTTGACAATGGCTTACAAAAAAAGACCGTAAAACAAGATACAATTGATTATAGAAATCCTACGCCTACATCTTCTGTGGCTAAAATTCAGAGCGTAGAAGTAGTAAATAATGACAGTTATTGGAAAATAACTAAAAGAACCTGTGGCTCAGGACAGAAATACTTAACAACACAAAATTTAAATGAGGGCAAAGCTCTTCATATAGGTGATACAGTTTTAGTAAACTGCTCAATTTAATCCCCAAAAGTCTTGACAACCTCAATCAAAATGCATCATCATTAGTCTTGGTATGGATAAAAATAAAGTATTAACTTTTACGGCAATAATCATTATCTTCTTCATGGCTCTTTTTGCTTATACAAAGATAGCAGGCTCAACCTCATTTACAGTTCATAACGTAAACACAAATCTCACGGATTCTTTCCAATCCCAAGGCACAGGTAAGGCATCTGCAGCTCCAGACACAGCGGTAATAAACATGGGAATAACTGCGGAAGCAAACACAGTCCAGTCCGCACAGGAGCAAGCCAATCAATCAGCAAATAAAATTATCAGCGCATTAAAAGAGCAGGGAATTGCGGAGAAGGATATTAGAACTTCCAATTATTCAGTAAACCCAAATTATTCATTCACAGGAGAAACTCAGAGAATTAACGGCTACAGTGTCAACCAAACGTTCGAAGTAGAAACGCCAATTGATAAGGCCAGTGCCGTAGTCGACGCAGCCACCGGAGCAGGAGCTAACAACGTTGGCAATATAACCTTCAAGCTTAACGATAAGAAGCTTCAGGAGCTAAGAAACCAAGCCAGGGAAGAGGCTGTAGCAAGCGCTAAAACCTCAGCTGAAGGATTAGCCAAGGCTGCTGGAATCAAACTCGGGAATATTGTTAATATAAGTGAAAATTTTGGAGGAGATCAACCACAACCTATGGCCCTAGATTCAAGAGCGCAGGGTGGAGAATTGGCCAATAAAACTGAGATTACTCCTGGTGAATCGAACATAGAAGTAACTGTTATCCTCACTTATCAAACAAATTAATATGAGCAAAGATCAAGTTAAATTTCAAAAAGCTTTTATCTTGCAAATGAAAGCAAGTTTAAAAGGAGACAATGGTGAAGCAAGTAAAGCAAGACAATTGGTAAATTTATATCGTAAAAAATTAGATCGAAATTGACAGATCAAGCTAATTAGTTTATATTAATATTATGCCAGAAGGTTCATCAGGAATTTTAGAAAGACTCAAATCTTGGAAAAAAGGGACAACAGAATCACGAGTTAATCCTGTAACAACGCACAGAGACGCAGGTATGCCCTTGCCAGCCCCAGAAGCAGATGAAAGCCTCACGCCTAACAAATTGAAGCAACCTGGAGATGATGCTGCAGAAATGTACCAAGGTGATGCAAATACTCCTGGGGATGAAGAATTGATGGAAGAGAGAAGAGCTAGACAACAAAGAAGATCTGACATTGTTGCAGAAGCTGCATCAAATGGATTACCCGCTACACTTCCAGTAGAACCAAAAGGACCTCAGTCGACTTTTAAACCTCCTTCAGAAAGCTAATCTTTATTTCCGGAGTGGAAATTTTTATGAACCTCTCTTAA
>CAZGGU010000027.1:10948-12930 GCA_964525395.1 uncultured Gammaproteobacteria bacterium | reverse complement strand
ACATCAGTAAATGTGACCAAAGGACAAGCAACTAATCTTAATTCCCCGCAATTTTATATGGTGACCGGCAATATCGACGATGAAGGCCAGTCAAAGGACTATATCGATATCAGAGATTACAATGTCTTGATGTCTTGCTCAATCTTTTCTAAAGATCCAACAGTTTGCAACAGCAACTCTAATTTCGTCTTATTCTCAGACTTAAATAGCGATGGATTGATAGATCAGTCTGACTACACCTTATGGCTCAAAGAAAAATCCAAACAGAAAGGAGATTTGCCAGAATAATCGTTGACAAGGTTTATTCGTTAAGTCAATAATAAATTATGGACCAAACTACTGCACCAAACACAACGACAACCCCCACCCCGGCGCCAACATCAGCAAGTTCATCTTCAAGCAGTTCTAAAAAACGACAGGTAAATAAAACTCTTGTCTTAGTAGTAGGCCTTATTATTCTTACTGCAGTTCTCCTCGTCATCACACTCACTGTTAAAAGATCTTCCCTCCCATCTTTTTCAAATGATAGCGCTTCCAAAATGGCAGATATCGCTCACTCCACAGTCACGGTTTCAGACGATGTCAGAGTAGCTTCAGCTGCCGGAACATATCAAACTGACGTTATTCTTGAACCAAACGGAAATAAAGTAACCGGAATCCAACTTGATCTTACTTATGACCCTAAAGTAATCACCGTTACAGACGTAGCACCGGGCTCATTCTTTTCAAATCCAACTGTTCTTGATAAAACTATCGATACCCAAACAGGAAAAATTACCATCACCATTGGAACTGCATTTGGCTCAGATCCTGTTACTGAAACAGGCTCGGTAGCTGTGCTTACATTCAAGAAAGTGGGCGAAGGAAATGTCGTAATTAATGTAGCTCCAACGACACTCGTTACAGATAGTAGATATTCTCAGTCAGTTCTAAATACATCAGTCTCAGCGGATATCGAAGCTCTTCCATCTGGCTCCACAAACTCGGCTGCTCCTACAGCTGTCACAAGCCAGTAATATGAATTTCATAACCAATTTAAGTACAAGATCCAAAATTATCCTCATTGTGAGTTTTATTTTTATTCTTATTGCTCTTCCCCTTCTAATCTTTTTAGCTACCAATAAAGATTCTAGCGACACCAGAAGTCGTGCCTCTCTAAGCTCCGATGCAGAAACATTGACGCGAGAATTAATGGATCCCAACAAAGATGAGGCAGAAAAAGTGACTCTTGCCACGCAAAGAAAAACTATAATGGAAAATCTAGCCAAAGAAGATCCAGATCAGTTTATTCTCAATGTAATCCCCCCCGATATTAAATCAGGACTTCCTGCGGCAGCCCAAGAACAAGTTGAAAACCAAATTGAGGTTAGCGGAGACCTAACGCAAAGCATTTCTGAGGAAGATGCGAAAAACACAGATTCAAACTTTATCCTGCAGCAACTAGATCCTCAAGGATTTATTCAAAATGCATATGTAGTTTATTTAAGAGAAGGACAAATTCCTGCTGCTAAAGTAAAAATTAAAGGATACCTTATTAATAATATTTTAGTTCCCAATACTATTGAGGCTAGCACAAATCCAACATCCAGCATCCTACTTGCCAAATCTGCTCCTTTTTCTCAGGTTCTAGGTATCAGCACTAGCGGAAATAAAAAGGTCGCTGTTTTGATGGTGAATTTTAAAACAGACAAATCTGATACCAATGGAGAATTTACAAAGGCAGAGTTAGATAAAATATATTTTAGCGGAGAAAATTCAACTACTAAATATTTAAATGCTGCTTCCAATAATCAAATAAATTTAAATGGAGATATTAATGACATTTACGGCTGGATTACACTGCCCGGATACACACGAAAACAAGTCTGTGATATTTACGAAACTGGAGCAGGTAAAGGTTTTATAAAAGCAGCTATCACTAAAGCAGAGGCACAAGCCAAGGAAAAAGGGAAAAACTTCGATGACTATGACATCGTCGGATT
>CAZGGU010000027.1:5159-10848 GCA_964525395.1 uncultured Gammaproteobacteria bacterium | reverse complement strand
CCAAATGGACAATTACAATTTTTAAGAATTCCTCGTCCTGTCGAAGGCGGAGCATATTATTTGGAAACAAGGAGTAAAGACGGACTTGATGATAACTTACCTTCTAATTTATTTGGAGGCGCATTAATTAGACTTTCTGAAGTCCCTGATGGAAAGCTAAAAGATGAAAACGGCAGCCTGCAATACAGATCAGAGCAAACATACCTCATAAATCCGAACAGAACAGGAATGACTAACTGGACTCAATTCTTAAATCCAGCACTCTCTGATGGAAAATCTTTTACCGATGCTAAAAATGGAATAAAAATTACTCAACTCTCACACGATCAATCCGAAGGAAGCTCAACCGTAAAAATAGATTTTCTCCCAACATCTTGTGTTCCTGAGAATCCTATTATATTAATCGATGAGCCTCTAAAAACAGGCAACCCTGGCGAAAAAGTACAATACAACTTTAAATTAAAAAATCCAAATCCTGCTATCTGCAAAGAGGCAAGCTTCGCAGTTAGCTTAACAGGTCCAAGCGGTTGGGCATCTCAGGTTTCTAATCCCAACGTAACGCTTGGATCCGGACAAAGCATTTCCTTAACCGCTTCACTGACTGCTCCGGCAAATGTAAACGCACTCAATAACCCATTTAAGGCATCTCTAAAAGCAGTAAATAAAAATAAAACAACTGCACAGGCCACGAAAGAGCTTCGATATAGCGTAATTGCTTCAACTCAGCCCGCTGATAATACTATTAAAAGCCCTACAGCTAGCAAGTCACCTACAAAGACTCCAAGTCCTAGCAAGAGTCCAACCAAAACACCTAGTAAGATGCCTACCGTTACATCGACTCCTATCCCTACTAGTCCGCCAGCACCAAGTATTTCGATAGATCCGAACTCGACCTATGTTAAGCTTTCTATTGGCCTGCAAGGAATCGGAAAAACAGGAACCAATACGCAACCTAATTTACTTTCCGGAAATATGAATCCAGCCAAAAAAACTGTAGATGTAAAACTAAAGATTGTTTCCGGAAACAGCGAACAGGAAATGGCTGGAAAAGCATACTTTGACTCATCTCAAGGAAAATATATTTCTACCATTAAATTAAATAAGGCACCAACTAGCGAAATAAACAATATTTTCGTAAACGTTCCAGGCTATCTCTCTCAAAGAGTCGACGCAAAAATTCTACCAAACATAGTCAACGACATTCCAACATTCAATCTTTCTGGAGGAGATATAGATGAAAACGGAGAAAGAAATTTACTTGATTGGAATTTACTTAATGCTTGCAGCATTTTTAAATTCCAAAACAAAACACTTTGTCCAGAGAACAGTAAATTTAAAATAAATGCTGACATGAACTCTGATGGAGTAGTAGATCAATCAGATACTACACTTTTCTATCAAGAGTTATTTGGAAGCCGAAGATACTAATTTTTAGAAAAACGATCAGTTTCCTATTATAGGCTTGAATCTTTTAAAATTTGAGGCTAAATTCACTTATCCCAACATCACTTACTACTGGACTTTTTGAGCAAAAAATGCTATAATTTGCCGGCTATCGAGATAAATACATTTAACTCAATTTAGACTAATTTTTTAATTTTTACTTCGCACTCATCTAGTTGTTCCAAGGTCAATAAATATGAAATATAAAAAGAATATTTTGGTGGTAAGATCGGGCTATCCTAGCAAAGAATTTGTCTTAAAAAGACTTCAAGAGCTGGGCTATTTCATCGTGGTAATAGACTTTAAGAAATCTGCTCCAAAAAGATTGGTCAATGACTGGATTATAGCTGATATCGATGATGAAGCAGACTGCGTAGCAAAGATTAAAGAGTACACAAAGACTTCAAAGAAAAAAATTCATGGCGTCATTACCTTTTGGGATGAAGCAGTTCTTCTAACTTCCTACTTAGCTAATTATTTTAAACTTCCCGGAAGGAATTCTTATGCATCTACTCAGGAAATTAAAAACAAATATTACTTTAGACAAATTTCAAGACAATATAAATATCCTTCACCAAAATCAGCATTACTTCGCAATTTGACAGATTTGGAAAAAGCAGCGACTAAGCTTAAATTTCCTGTCGTAGTTAAGCCAATTTATGGCGCTGCAAGTGCATTCGTTGTAAAAGCTGATAATAAAACAGAACTTAAAAAATATTTTCGTTTTATCAAGAAAAATATTCATGATTTTTGGCTTTCTCCTGAATGGGAAAATATGGAGCTTTATGTGGAAGAATATATTGATGGAAATGAAGTGGATATAGATATTCTTATGCAAAACGGGAAAATTAAATTCTGGTCAGTCACCGATAATTTCCAGACAGCAGAACCTTTCTTTATTGAAACTGGCTGGCAACTTCCTTCTGCGCTTGGACAAAATAAAAAAGAAGAATTAGTAAATATGGCAGAAAAAATACTAAAAGGTTTTCGCATTAAAAATGGCTGCATTCATTTCGAAGCAAAACTTTCTTCGAAAGGTGCTATGCCTATTGAAATCAATTTAAGAATGGGTGGAGACGAAGTATTTCATTTTATTAAAGAGGTTTGGAATGTTGATATGATAGAAAATGCTGCCAAGATTGCTACAGGGAGAAAAATAAACAAAATTATTAGAAAAAAACCAAATACATTTCTAACAAGTTACGATTTCATTCCTGAAACTGATGGTATAGTTTCCCATGTTAAGATTGCAGAAAAAATATTAACAGATATAAATCTTCACAAACTTAGTATTTCTTCCAAGATTGGCGATCTAGTTTCCTTACCACCAAGAGGCTATGATTATCACGGTTGGGTTAGTGCTAAAGGAAAAACTGCGGAAGAATCTGTTGAAAATCTAAGAAATATCCTTAAACAAATATCTTTTAAGGTAAAACCAGTCTCACCTAAAACCTTGCAAAACTTCAAGCAAATTTAATCATGAGTAATATTACATATAAAATTATTACCTCGCTTGATGAAGCAAAAACCGCATGGCAGGAATTATCTCCAAACCATTATCTTCATGATGATTGGAATTTTAGATATCTTTATTATAAATATTTTAACTATCCTCTCTATTTTTATGCTGCATATGAAAAAGATGAATTAGTAGCACTTCTCCCTTTAATGATGAACGAGCAAATAGGAAAACTCGAATTCTTCGCAGGCTTTGATTATATGGAGAATAATCGAATTTTTGTAAAATCTGGGTTTGAAAATCTTAAGCAGATTTTAATAAATCAAATTGATAAACCATATCGCCTAGATTATATGGAAGAATCGATGGAAAATATTTCAGGAATTGAAATTCATGATGATAATTTTTATATCGATCTTTCTGAAATGAACGATTATGAAGATTTTTTAAAGAAATATCTCTCAGGTGAACGCAGAAAAAAGATAATGAAAATTATTTCTGAAAATGAATATAAATTTGAACTTTCCACGAGTATTTCTGATCTAAATATTCTTGCCGCATTCAGCAGGGCAAGATTTGGCGAACATTCAAGTTTCAATGATAGACCATATTGGAATGAATTTGTTAAAGAAATTTCAGAAAAATTCAACTCGCGCATAACCACCCTTAAAATTAATAATAAAATTGAAGGTGTAGGACTTGCTATTAATTACAACAATATAGCTTACGGATTAATTACTGGGTACAATAAAGATATAAATAATTTAGGAAAAGTAATGATACTTGCAAAGATTAATCAAGCCATTCTGGATAAAATGAAAATATACGATTCTTTAGGTGGAGGAGCATTTGGTTGGAAACAAGATTTTCATTTACTATCCCGTCCATTTTATTTACTTGAGTCAAAATGAATAATATAACGATTAAAAAAATTACAGACGTAAATGAAGCAAAAAAAATCTGGGATCAATTAAGTCCCAAAAATACAATTTACGATGATTGGGATTTTAGATATATCTACAGTAATTTAATTGGAAGTAAAATTAATTTTATTGTTCTTTATTTCGATAATGAAGCAGTTTCTCTTCTACCGCTTGAGCTAACAGAGGATAATCTAATTTTCTTTGGGGGGAACTTTACAGAAGACAATAAATTCTTCACTAAAAAAGGTTTTGAAAAATATGAAATAGAAATTCTTCAATTCATTTCTAACGAAAACTATAAACTCGGCTACATGGAAAGCAAATATGCAAATTCTGAATTTGTTGATAATGTCTACTTTCTACCTTTGGAAAATTTAAAAGATAAAAACAGCTATATAGACGCTTTCTGGTCTGGCAAAGCAAGGCAAAATCTAAGATCTCAAATCAGAAAACTTGAATCATTAAATCTTGAGGTAAAATATAATGTTTTCTCTGATGTTAATAAAATGATTGAACTAAATAAGAAGAGATTTGGACCTAGTTCAACTTTTAATAGATTTCCAAAAAGGCAAGAGTATTTAATGAAACTTAGCGAGAGCTTTGAATCATATTCAATCTCTATATATATAAATGGTCAGCTTGAATCAGTGGGTTTTTCAATTAAATTTAATGACACATATTATGGATTTAACTCCGGAACTAATAATAACTACAACGGTTTAGGAAAATATCTGATCCTTGAAAAAATTCAACAAGCAATTAAATCTGGAGCGAGCTATTATAATGCGCGTTCTGGAAATCTTGGATGGAAAGAAAATTTTGGATTTACACCCAAACCTCAATACAGAATTGTTAATAATTAACATGATTACTTTTAAAATCATTTCCGATCTAACTGAAGCTGAAAAAATTTGGAAATTACTATCCTCCAATGAAGAAATTTTCGACGTTTGGGAATTTAGGTATTCCTACTATAAATACTTAAACTATCCACTCTTCTTTTTAACTGCATTTGAAAATAATGAAGCTATAGCACTACTACCTCTAATGGAAAATAAAGGTGTGCTGGAATTCTTTGGAAGTAATTTTATGAGCTACAATACATTATTTGTAAAAAGAGGCTACGAGCACCTAAAGAAAGATTTGATATACCAACTTAATAAACCAGCAAATCTTAAATGGATGAAAGAACCTGTTGAAATTCCTTCACTTGAAACGGACGACAAAAGTACGTATTTCTTAAATTTGATGGAGATAAAAAATATTGATGAATATTTTGAGAATCTTTGGGGAGGCGGAAGCAAGAGCAGAAGTAAAACTAGACAACAAATCCGTAAAATAGAATCTTTAAATCCTGAAATTAAATATAATAATTTTTCTGATTTAAAATCATTAATAAAACTTAATATTGAAAAATTTGGCGAAGAATCAGTATTTAAAAAACCATTTAGGATAGATTTTTTTAATGAATTAATAAATAATTTTGAGTGCCACATGATCTCAATATTTATAGAAAATAATTTCAAAGGCTCTATATTGAGCTTGAAGCATAATAATATTTTTTATGCACTAACAATTGGCGCTGAATCTAGTATTAATAACTTAGGAAAATATCTATATATTAAAAATATTGAACTCGCCATAAACCTAAAATCAACCAAATATGATGCGATGGAAGGTAACTATGGCTGGAAAGAAGCATTTGGCTTTAGACCACGACCACAATATTTTCTAAATTTAACAAATGAATAAAACTTCACTCAACAATTTAATAAGTGTTCATGAATTAAGAAAATTATTTCCTCTGAAAAATTCACTAAAAACAGAAAGCAAAGAATTTCCCTATTTAGATCCTGAATTTTCT
>CAZGGU010000027.1:3148-5059 GCA_964525395.1 uncultured Gammaproteobacteria bacterium | reverse complement strand
ACTCAATTCCTTTCAAAAAATTTAGGAAAAGAAAAAATCGTCACTGGACTCCTGGGAAGATTTGACCTAAGCCCACATAACCCAAATTCTAGAACCGTTGCTTATTCATTTACTCGAAATTAGTTTACAAGAAGAGTAGAGCGATTCCGCCGAGGACGAAAATTATTCCACCGATTATTCCCCCATACACGACCGGATTTCCTGTCTCAGCGATTGTAGGAGTTGGCGTATTAACTACTTCGACTCCACCTTTTGCTCCGCCTGGAACCTCAGGCTGAGTTACGACTACAGTTACTTTGGTAGGTGTAGGCGTTTCCACTGTCTCTTCAGGAGTTGTTGGTGTAGGCGTTTCCTCTCTCGCCGTCGTAGGAGTTGGCGTGTTGGTAATAACCGACGTTGGAGTAGGAGTATTGGTAATTGTCAAAGTAGGAGTTGGCGTTTCACTTGGCCTTGCGCACTGAGACTCGCCTTCGGCAGACTCACCTTCCCCACAGTCATTTTTAGAAGTAACAGCACATTTATACGTAAAGCTTGTTCCGACAGTAAACTCTGGATCAGTAAACTCTACGCTCGTCTCAGTCGTATCATCTTCTACTAATACTGTATTTTGCTGATCGTTTCTAGTGATTATATAATGGTAGCCTGTAGCGCCCTCCGCAGGATCCCATTCGCAAGTCATAGTGTTCGGCTTGCAAATTCCACCACCTACTATTATTTTAGCGCCTAATGTTTGATTCAATACACTTCCCAAATCATCGTTAGAAGCAATTGATGTCACAATACTACTTGTAGAATCAATATCTACATTATAGCTCCCAGCAGCTGCATCAGAGTTAACTCCCATTCTAAATGTACCAAGCTTCTTAGCCGCACCTTGAATAACATTCGTAGGATCACTACCCGCACTAACTGTAACTTTATATTCTCCAGGAGCAACTATCTGACCACTTGAAATAACTTGAAAACCAGTGGAGGCATCTAGCTCAAATGCATCATCTTCTACAGTAAATGAGGTGGAATCATATTTTATATCCAGAGTTACGAATCCTACTTGGTTATTGCCAGGATTAACTACTACGTCAAGCGAAACATCTTCACCCGCTGTCGCCTGAAGAGAGGCAGGTGTTAAAGAAAGTGTAGTAGATTTTTCAGCACGAGACCTAAGCTCTTGCTGACGCTGCACTAAGAAAAGTGTCAAAACTATTCCGACAATTGCCAAAATTACTAAGAGAATTGCTGCTACTTTTTTCTTTCCTGACCAATTATTTACATTCATTGTTGAACCTCCTCATCAACCTGAGCTCCGTCCTCAACTGGCGTTACATCCGATTCATCAATTGGAGTTGGTGTTGATGAAATTTCATTCCCTGTGCATGTTGGACATGTAACTCTGACATTTGGCACTGGCTTAGGACCTACACACTGACCTGGAGTTGGCGTTCCTGTATCTGGTGGAGTAGGAGTGCCAGTATCAGGCGGTTGCGTAATCTTGGTGCAGGTCAATTTTATAGTTCCTTTAACAACTTGTCCATTTGTTCCACAAATCTTGGGTGAAACTACTTTACATTTAGATGAAATTGGAGTTTTTATTACGATTTCTCTTTTACCCTTGGAATTCAAGGCTTTTTTTTCAAGCTTTTTACCGATCTTCAAGCATCCGTTATCATTCGGAAAACATGAACACTTTCCCATTACTACTGGCTCAGATGCTCCTACTCTGATTTGCTTAATCTGTCCTGTACACTGAGGTCCACGATCCCCAGGACATCCCACTTCGAGAACTCCACCTGGATAATTAGTGGCCTTAACTTTAACTTTAAAAGTAATACAATGCGGATCGGCGAAAACTGAAGTTGGTGCTACTTTCAAAAATATTGGCGTTACTAAAAATAATGAAATTATAAAAAATAA
>CAZGGU010000027.1:0-3048 GCA_964525395.1 uncultured Gammaproteobacteria bacterium | reverse complement strand
TCACCAGTAGGAGACCAAAATCCTTCAGAAATTGCCTGAATAGATTTAGTTTCAGAAAGTGCTACTTCTTGCTGGAGAACTTCGTAATATGCTTGAGTTTGAGTTACACCTTCACCACGCATCACTGTTTCGACTGTAGCTGGATCAGCAGTAATTCCTTTTTGAGTGGCGGTGTAATCTAAAATTTTCCTCTCAACTAAAACATCCATCGCATCTTTTAGAGCTAGATCATCAACAGCTGAAGGCTCAAACTGCTCTTGAGCTACTTCCCGAACATCCGCCTTGGTCACATCCTCTCCATTTATCGTGGCAACCACGGTAGTTTCCGGCGTGCCACTGGCTCGAGATCTAGTATCTTGCGGTTCTTGAGTGAGATAAAGTGTGAAAGGGATAGCAAAAATAGCTATAACAATAGCTACGATTAGAAAAATTCTTTTACCACTAAAATTACTCATTAGTTCCTATATTAATAGTGGTAGAAATGAGCATAAATGTCAACCCTTCGATTGAACTCAGGGTTGATGCTGAGCACGTCGAATGGATCAACGGGTGGGCACTGATGGAGTCGGACCATCCACCTCTTCTTTATCAGAGAAGCGTTCTACCGCTGAACTAAATGCCCAAATTCAACTTCGTTCAGGGTAAACCCATAAGAAGCACTGTAATTATACCGTATTTTAGGCTTAATTATCAATTATATAGTTCAAAAATTAAGATTCATTCGGATTTATGTCAGCAACGTCTGGAAAATCTGATCCTTCAGCTATCGCTATTTCCACTTGCTGAATATCACGGTCGGTTACTCCAAACCTTACATACATTTCATCAAAAACCTTATTATTTCTTTCTCGAGCTTCTGACACATCCTGACTATTAAATCGTTCGCCGTTCATCAATTTTCACCTCCTTTATTTTAGGCAAACAATTTTAGGCTCTACTTAGGGGAAATAGCAAGCATATTAAAAAATGCAACACTTGCCGAGAAGATTAATTAGGTATAAAATATGTGGTTAATGTTTATCAATATCACTACTTTTATCTACAAACATTTTTCCAAACCTCTATTTTTCACGATAAATCCCGAGACTTTTCACGACTTCGCGACCTCTGCAGGACAAGTTATGGGAAAATCAGCTTTTGTCAGAAATGTTATAAAAAAACTCCTGGGAAAAAGATATCCGAATCTTAAACAAGAAATTTTCGGAATAAAATTTTTAGGACCAATCGGTTTAGCTGCTGGTTATGATTATGAAGCCAAAGTTGTAGATATATTAGAGCCAATTGGAATGGGTTTTAATACAGTCGGAACAATTACAAATGAGGCGTATCAAGGAAATCCAAAACCGCGTCTAGGACGTCTTCCAAAATCTAAATCTATAATGGTTAATAAAGGCTTTAAAAACCGAGGCGCTAGAATGACCAGGAAGGCCCTCGAAAAAAATTTAGTGACCATTCCATTGGGCGTCAGCATAGGCCAAACGAATAGAAATTACCAAAACATCGACGAAGCGATAAATGATATACTTCAGGCTTTCAAAATCTTCGAAGAACCCGGACTTAAACACTCATATTATGAACTTAATATCTCATGTCCAAATCTGCATACAAATATTAGTTTTTATAAAACCGCGAATTTAGAAAAACTTTTAAGAGAGGTTCAAAATTTAAAAATAAAAAAACCTATATTTATAAAGATGCCGATAAATGAAACAAATCAGAACTTTATAAAAATGCTTGATATTATTCTGCGACGTGGAATAAAGGGGATAATTGTAGGGAATCTTCAGAAAGACAGAAAAAATTCAGCAATTCTTAAATCAGAACTTAAATGGAAAGTCGGAAATTTCTCAGGCCTTCCTACCCAAGCACGCTCAGATGAACTCATTAAACTCGCCTATCAACACAGTCAAGGCAAATTATTAATCATTGGCTGTGGCGGAGTCTTTTCTACAGAAGATGCATATAGAAAAATTAAACTCGGTGCTACTCTAGTTCAAATGATCACTGGCTTAATTTTCGAAGGTCCAGCGATAGTAGCTAAAATCAATAAAGAATTATCATATCGAGTAAAGACTGATGGCTATAAGAATATAAGTGAAGCTGTAGGAGCTGGTAATAAATAGTTATTTATTTTCTTCTTTTTTCTTGTTACGCTTATTCCAAAAAATATTTCCCGAAGTTTTATTTATATTCACGCCGATTTGATCAGCTGCTCTATCTTTCTTCTCTTCTGAATAACCGCTTAAATCAACACCTATTTCTCTTTCCCTATCCATGTTATTTATTATACTCCATTCTCCCGTTCAAATTTCAGAGAAATTTGAAAAGTGAGACCGAGCAAAAAGTCGAAATCAAAGCTTTGCTTTGATAAAGACAATAGCGCAGTGTCGAACGTTGAGGCGCGAATCGGATTCGAACCGACGAATGGAAGTTTTGCAAACTCCTGTGTTAACCACTTCACCACCGCGCCTTGTAAAATGAGTATAACAAAAACTGAGGCTAAGATAAAGAATTAATGAACTAAGGAACCAATTTTTAATTCTTCGTACATCTTAGCAACGCGCAATACTTCCATCGGATCGGAAAAAATCTCCTCTACTCTCCACTTAATTGCCTCCACACTATCATCTTCCTGATCTTTTTCAAGCATGGTAGCAACTCCTACTCCCACTAACATTTTCTTAGAATCCACTCCAGTAAATGATTCATCAGCTTCCTGCTTAACAATAGCTACTGCTTGCGCATAATTTATCGCAATCCATGCATCTCTATTGGATTCAAATTCTGAATTAAAAAGAAGCTTCGCCACTTCCTTTGGTTCAAATACAGCCATTTCTGGAGTATTAAATAAATATGCCTTAGCCACGTCTAAAAAATAAGGCGGGACATTTGAATTCTTAGCTTGAGCTTCATAGTAGAGGTAGGCCGATTCCCCAAATTCCATTAACCTTTCATCAGAAAAATATTCTAGTTTTTCAGTCATAAGGCGCCATTATACCCCTTTCGTGCCTAGTTTGCCATAGAAAAATAAAAATGCTACGCTTTATT
>CAZGGU010000026.1:3107-12946 GCA_964525395.1 uncultured Gammaproteobacteria bacterium | reverse complement strand
TAACTGTAGTTTATGGATTTCCAGTAAATTCTTTTCCAAAAAGTATTTTATCAACTGAGCCGCCCAAAAGTATTGCTGAGAAATTTGCGGGACTTGTTTGGAAATTTAAAGTAGCACTTTGGATATTTTTAAATTTTTTATTACCGATAGGAATTATTACTTGGTATTTGAGAAAAAAGAATAAAACTAAGTTTGGCTCACCCGCTGTTAATTTTGAAATACCTAAAAACTTAAAAGGAAAAAGAATTTACCCCGCTATGGCCGGAGCCATAGATACTTCTAAGCTTGAGCGAGACGACATAGTTGCTACAATCTTTGATCTAGCTATTCGAAAATATATAAAACTTGAAGAAGAAAAGAAAAATAAAAAATTAGGAATTTTCGGACCAGATAAAAGACAAAAAATTGTAAAGCTGAAAGAGAAAGATAAAAATTTAAATCGCTTCGAAGAAATATTATATGATCGATTGTTTGATACGGCTGATACAATTTATGTCGATACTTTAAAATTAGATTTTTACACGACTTTTGGAAAACTTGAAACGCAGATTTTCAAAGATCTAGTTGCAGAAAAGTATTACTTTAAAAATCCTAGAAATCAAAAAGCAATTCTTGCAATCTTAGGAATGGTATCTTTGATTTTATTTAATGTAATCTTGGCAATAGTTTTATTTTATTTGTCAAGAAAATTAATTGGACGAACAACACTAGGGGATGAGGCGGATCACAAGATTGATGGTCTGAAATTATTCTTGAAATCTATGGATAGAAATTATAATTGGCAGGTTGAAAAATTTTACACAGTGGAGCAAATGATCCCATACGCAATGGCGCTAGGATATATCGATCAATTTATGGAACAGATAAAAATTATTAAACCTGACTATAATCCATCTTGGTATTCAGGAACAAGCAGAGGTTTTTATACATTTTATCCTGCATTTGCATCATCAGTTACCTCCAGTGTAACTACTTCTGCGCCCAGCTCTTCATCAGGTTTCTCTGGCGGAGGCTCCTCAGGTGGAGGAGGCGGTGGAGGCGGGGGCGGAAGCTGGTAACTGATCTCTTGCAATTCATTTCATAGGTGATAATATTTAGCTATGTTTGACAATAAACATGCAAATATAATAATTTTACTTTTTGTAATTTTCGTAATTGGTGGACTTGTTTTATTTTTTGCTTATACTAACCAACCGCAGAAAGACATTTCATCAGTATCTATTTCCATAACGCCCACAGTTACTCCAAGTGTCATCGAGGAAAAAACATATTCTGGTGTTACGCCTTGCGCGGATTGTCAGAGAATTGATTTAATCCTTACTCTTACACCAAGCAGTAGTATTCCCGCAGAAGGAACTTTTAAAACGTCTCGAATTTATGTAGGGCAAAGCACCGAGCCGATTATCGAGACAGGAAATTATACAACTGAAAAAGGTGATAAAACTGATCCTGATGCAACCGTAATAGTCTTGAATCCAGACTCGCAGACTGATAGGGAAGAATATTTACAGTTTGATGAAAAGACTTTAAAGCCAATCGATCTTGAAGGAAATATTGAAAATTATCCGCTAACTCTTCAGTAATTTTTATTTAGCTAAACTAATCGCTCTAGCTGCCACCATACCTATGATTACTAAGGAAATTGAGGCTTCAATCATCATTAAGAGTCTTGCTCTTTTAGTCATTGGTAGCGTGTCAGAAGGAGCAAAGCTGGTGCTAGTAAAGAGAGACAAAGAAATGTATTCAAAAAATGATGGCTTCCATTTCTCATCTGTTTTTAGAGCAGTTTGATTTTGAGGAAAAAGAAAATCGAATTTAGTTCTTTCATCATCAATTTTTTCACCTACCGAACTTTGCTTATCAATTATCCAATACCAAATACTAAAAGTCATAACTGAAGAAATCCAGATTAAAAATGCGTCAAATAAAATGGCTGAAGGATTTTGATTAGTATTAGAATTTAAAATTAATTGATACAAATTAGTGAAAACATGAAGAGTCATTACGCTGAGGAGTGCATAAAATGAATAACGAATAATTTTCTTTTTATCAATTACAATTGAAATAATACAAATCGCTAAAAAAATTAAATATATAAAGAAGCTGATGAAAAGAGAGTCAATAATCGCGTTAAAAGTTTCAGGATTATTAGTGTAAACTCCCAAGAAAATTATGAAGTTAAGTATGACGATAAAAACTGCAGCGAGAAAAAGTGAAACTGTATCTTTTATTTTAGGCATTAAAAATATAATAGCATATGTTAATAATCGAAGTTTTAAATTCAGCTAGTTTTAAGAATTTTAATTCAAGATAAATTAATACTTGAATTGTAGTCTTAAGCTGTTTAGTATATAAAGACAAGAAAAAGGAGGTGATTTTATGGAAGAAGAAGGACAGAAAAGCGGAAATAAAAACATGATAATTATGATTGCAGCTGTTGTGATCATTATCGCACTAGTAGTGGGCGGAGCGGTGGTTCTCAAGATGAATAATAAAGAACAAGCTACTGTTCAAGCGCCAGCAAATTCAGATAGTGCAGCACAACCTAGCGCAGCGGGTTCTACTTATAAAGATGGGGAATATTCAGCGCAAGGAACATATAGTTACCATTCTGGAACAGAAAGTATTGGTGTTACATTAACTTTGAAGGATGGGGTAGTTGAGTCAGTTGAGGTTGAAGAAATGGCAAAGGCACCAACATCCAAAGTTATGCAGGCTGATTTCGCAGCTAACTATAAATCTGAGGTAGTAGGAAAAAATATTGATGAAATAAATCTTGGAAAAATTTCAGGATCATCACTTACTCCTAAAGGATTTAATGATGCATTGTCGCAGATTAAGGCACAAGCTAAATCATAATCTATGCGAAGTGCTAAGTTTGCATTTGAGTCAATTGGAACTCATTGGGTAGTCGATTGTTATGAGATAACATCGAAAATTACAAATTCTCAGTTGCTTGAGAAAATAGAATCTAGAATCGACGAGTTTGATAAAACTTATTCAAGATTTAGAAAAGACTCGCTAGTTTGGGAAATTTCTCAGAAAGAAGGGGAATATATTTTTCCACCGGATGCTGAGAAATTTTTCCGTTTTTATAATACTTTTTACCACTTAACTTCTGGAAAATTCACATTGCTCATAGGAAATACTCTTGATGAAGCAGGTTATGATTCTAAATATTCTTTAATTCCTCGAAAAATTAATTTAGTTCCTGAAATTGATTCAATTCTTTCATATGATCATCCTAAACTTAAAATAAATAAACCATACATTTTGGATTTTGGGGGACTTGGTAAAGGATATCTAATTGATATTATCGCGAAGTTATTGAGAGAAGAAAAAATATTCTCTTTTTGTATAGATGCAGGTGGAGATATATTTTATGAAACGAGAAATAAAAACCCCTTAACTGTCGGGCTTGAACATCCGGAAAATAAAGACCAAGTAATAGGAGTTATAAAAATAATTAATGAAAGTATTTGTGCGTCTAGTGGAAATAGAAGAGCATGGGATAAATATCACCACATTATAGATCCTGAAAAACTGGAGTCGCCAAAAGAAGTTCTTTCTACTTGGGTAGTGGCGAAAGAGGCCATACTGGCAGATGGTATTGCAACCAGCTTATTTTTAACATCGCCTAAAAAAATTCAAAAGTATTTTGATTTTGAATATTTAATTTTATTTCCAGATTATACTTTTGAAAAATCAAATGGTTTTAATGCAGAGCTTTTTATTAAATCTAAAAAATAGTAAGATTAATTTATGCGGATAATAGATGATTTTTTAAACCAACTGACTATGTATAAAACAGTCTTATTTGCGCTGATTGTATTATTTTTAGTTTCTTTAATTTATTCAGTAGTAGGTGTAATTTTTTATTCTCCATTAGCAATTATTGAGAGCATTTTAATATTGCTTGCAACTTGCTTGGTAGCAAATATTATTTTTTCTAAAATCTTTAAAGCCCCAGTTAATGTCGAGTCTTTTGCGATAACAGCTCTAATTCTGTTTTTTATACTTAGCCCGATTTCTGATAAATCACAAATTTATATTTTCGTTCTGGCTGGAGTGCTCGCAATGGGAAGTAAATATATTTTAGCTCTGCATAAAAAGCATATTTTTAATCCAGCAGCCATTTCTTTAGTCATCTTGGGACTAATTGGATCAACTCAGGTTAATTGGTGGGTTGGAAATTCTTATTTGTTTCCAGTCACATTACTTCTTGGTTTGCTAGTAGTGAGAAAAGTTAGAAAGTTTACGATGGTCGGTACCTTTTTTCTTTCAGGACTTTTTTCAATCGCACTTTTCGCATTTGTGAATAATGCAAATATTTTAGAGACTTTATTTACTGCGATAGTTTCTTGGCCAATTTTATTTTTAGGTTTTTTTATGCTGACAGAGCCACAAACTACGCCTTCAGGTAGAAGAATGCAGGTGCCATATGCCATAATTGTGGGTATTATCTCAGGAGCACAGCTGCATCTTGGCCCAATCTATTCTTCACCTGAGTTGGCTATCGTAATTGGAAATGTTTTTTCATATATTGTTTCTTTTAAAGAAAGACTCACATTAACTTTAATTTCCAAAAAAGAACTAGGACCAAATATTTTTGAATTTTCATTTAAACCTAATAAAAAATTTTCTTTTCTTCCTGGACAATATTTAGAGTGGACTCTCCCACATAAACATTTTGACAGCAGAGGAGTGAGAAGATTTTTTAGTATAGATTCTTCACCAACTGAGGATAATATTTTATTAGCTCTAAAGACTGATCCTAAAAAAAGCAGCAGTTTTAAAAGAAAATTATTGGAATTTAATTCAGGCGATAAGATTTATGCTAGTCTTCTTTCAGGTGAATTTACATTGCCTTTGAATTCAGATGAAAAACTTGTTTTTATAGCCGGAGGCATTGGGATAACTCCTTTTAGAAGTATTATTAAATATTTACTTGATAAAAATAAAAAAAGAGACATCGTTTTATTTTATTCTAATAGCAACGAAAGAGAGTTTATTTATCAAGATTTATTTGAATCAGCTAAAAAAATTGGTTTAAAAACAGTTTTAGTATTAACTAAAAATTATGAAAACATCAATTGGAATGGCTGTCGAGGAAGGCTTACTGCAGAGATACTGAAGAATGAAGTTCCTGATTTTGTACATCGTACTTATTATTTATCAGGCCCTGAGTTAATGGTTAATTCATATAAAAAGCTCTTAAAAGAACTCGGAATAGGTCCTCATAAAATAAAAACAGATTACTTTTCAGGTTACTAATATGAATCTACAAATTCCCAACGATTTTCATAAAGATTTAATTCATGAAATAAATTCTGCAAAAAAAGAGATTTATATTGAATCAATGATTTTCGAATCAGGTGAAATTTTGGATGAAATAGTAGATTCATTAATTTCAGCTGCACAGCGAGGAGTAAAGGTAAAAGTAATTAGGGATTGGATTTCTCAAGTGTATGTAAAAGATGAACTTCCAATTTTTGTAATTCCTTTTACTGAATTTTGGAGAAAAGCCAAAAAAGTTCATGCTAGAAATTTAGAAATTATCAAAAAACTTTCAGAAACTTCAAATATTGATATTACGGTTAACAATAAGAAAAAATTTCTTAATTTGTTTTTTTCTTTCTTTGGAAGAAATCATATGAAGTTATATGTCGTTGATAATTTGTGTTGGATAGGGGGAATTAATTTATCCGATAAGTCATTTGAAAAAATTGATTTCGTAGTAAAAATTGATAACTCAAATTTGACACAAGAAATAATAAATGTTTTTGAAAATAATTTTGAAAATAAAAAGATATATGATTTTAATAAAATTATAGGAGATGTGGATGTCTTAGTGGATGGCGGTAAAAGAGGTAGTTCAATTATTTATAAAGAAGCAATTGAGATAATTTCTAGCGCAAAGACACAAATAATTTTTATGTCCCAATTTATCCCTGACGGAAAAATTCTTGAGAAAATTTTAGAAAAAGCCCGGGAAGGGATAAATATTTATGTAATTACATCGAATTCTGATAATGGAATTTTTACTAAATATCCCCAAAGATATTTTTATCTCAAATTTCTTAAGAAAATTAAGAATTTTTCGAATATAAAATTAATTCATCTTGAAAAGCATGTGCATGTGAAGTTAATCGACGTGGATAATTCCAGATTAATATTTGGTTCACATAATTTCGTTATGCCTGGAGTTAGGTTTGGAACTAAAGAAATAGCTCTAAAAACGAAAAATTCTGAGTTGAATAGGCAAATTGATGATTATTTAAGGCCATTTTTAAACATTTGACAACGATTAAATTTTATGTCTATATAAATGTATATGGAAAAAAAGCACATGCACGTACACGCAGTCTCAGTTCATATGTATGCGATTGCGATCATAGTTTTAATCTTTCTTCTTCTAGTCCTTGGTGTTAAATACGTTCATCTGAAGATGGCAGTTCAAAATTACACAGCTTCAGCAATTTACTTAAATGAACAGAATCAACCTGATACTCAGATCGGGGATTATGGTCAAATTATTTCTGAATCAATTGTAATGGTTCCAGGTTCTAGTCTTCAGAAATATGTTGCAGATTTATCTAAGAATATTAAAAGATATGTTGTAGTGGTGGATAAAAATAAAAAAGTAATTGCTTCTAGCATGCCTGCAAGTGTAGGTCAAGCTTATAATTCGGATATGGGTGGAGAAATTAATATGACTTTTGCGGATGGACAAGTTAGGACATTTGAAGAAAAAAGTGCTAACTATCCTGGTGGAGTAAGTGTCTTGTCAATCCCAGTTAAGAATGCGCAAGGACAAATTATTAATGTAGTTTTAGTTTCTAATCAAAAGCTCTCCAATTAATTTTCGCTTTACTCTCCAGAGGTATCCATAACGTGGTTATGCGCGGCATCTTCTGAAGCGACATCGATCGCTGCTGCAGGAATTTCAGAGGTGGGAGCAATGAAAGTCGAAGTATCGATGTTAATATTTCCTACTTTAACCATCTTTGCTACTGAAGGGACGCCATTTTTATTTAAAATAAAAAGCATGTAATAGCCTGGAGGTGTAGAATTTTTGCCTGGAACTTTTATATCAATTCCAGTAGAGGTTTTGGTAAATTCTAAATCATTGATAACTTGGGACATGTTAAATGCATGAGTGACAGAGCCGTTTCTAATCCAGCGAATTTTATTAATATTTACTTTGTCTGGAGTTTTTATTGTAAATGTCTCTCCATTATTTACGTTAGATGGTGCTTCAGAGATCGTAGGTCTAGTACCTTTGAATAAATAAGGAGGTGAGAAGACTTCAGCGCTAGTTCCAGAAACTTCACCCCCTGCAAGGAGTACTCTTCCGTCAGGAAGAAGAAGGGAAGAAGAATGATAGCCACGATAAATTTTATTCTTGGAAAGAAGAGACCATTTGCCGGTAGCTGGGTCCCAAGTTTCAGCTTGAAAAACAGCTAAGGTTTTATCATCCCCCGAACCTCTAGTTCCGCCAAGCATTAATACTTCGCCAGTCGGTAGTAGTGTTAGGACTCCATGTTTTCTGGCCATAGCCATTTGTCCAGTATATGTCCATTTAGGATTAGCCGCAGTAAGATCAATTATTTCTGCAGTTTTGGTGGGTGAAGCGTTATCATTGTTCGTTGCACCACCAGTGATGATAATTTTTCCAGGCGCATACATGGCGGCAGAGCCATAAGTTCTTTTTCCATAATTACTTTTAATAATCGGTCCCCATGAGCCTGTGTTTGTAAAATCTAAAAGCCTAGTGCTTTGGGTGCTGCCAGCCATAAAGATTTTTCCATTTGGTGTAAGAAATAACCAAGGATAAAGCGGCAAGCCTAACTGTGCTGAAGTAAGATCTCTCCAGGTATCCGTTTTATAATCCCAAACCTGTGGGAGTTTGTTGCCAATTCCATTTGTTATGGTTCCAGCTGCAACTAAAACATTGCCACCTGGAAGAGAAGTGACTGTCGGATACCACCTGGCATCATTCATATCGGGAAGTCTAGTCCAAGCATTAGTCGCAGGATCATAAATCGATGCAGTTTTTAGACCTGTAGGAGTAGTTACATGTCCGCCAGCGACAAAGATTTTTCCATCTGCTAATACAGTGTGACCAGAGCAAAAAATATTATAACCAGCTTGGGCTGCAGGAGAAATAGTATTTGTGCTTGGATCCCAAATATATGGTGAGTCTCCTGCGTATGAAGGCCAAGTAAGAACTTTCCCGTCTGGAAGAAGGGAAGTGTGAGTCGCTTTTACTGGCCATTCATATACTTCAGACCAGCTACCTACAACTGCTGGATCCGGCGCAGCAGAATCAGCTTTAGTTGAGAAAAAATTGGTCATTGAGATGATCCCGAAAACTATGAAAATAACAACTAAAAGAATGGGATAAAGCTTAAATTTCGCTAGATTTTTATAAGTAAATAGCCTGAACATTTATAGTGGGGATTATACTACATTTGAAACTTAAAATCTCTCAACTCCTGCTGGTCTGCCTTCGATTTCGTTTTTAAATTCCAGTGCTTTGCGAAGCTCAGCATTTACGAGTTCATTTACTTGTTCAGGAGTTCCATCTGCAGGGATAGTGATTAGTCTTCCTTCAGAATTTAATTTCTCGAGCATAGGAATCGTAAGGGTGCTAAATTCTCTGAGTCTTTTTTCTACAGATTCAGGTTTGTCGTCTTTTCTGGGTTCTTTTTTATTGGCTATGTCTTCCGCCATTCTTTTGGCAGCACGAGCACGCGAAGTGTCGTCTTGGACCTTCAAATAAATATGAGTAGTTGTCACATTAAATCTTTCTCCAAGTGTAGTTGCATATTGATCAATCAAATCTAGCTGGGAAATTGTTCGTGGACAGCCCGTGGAAATGATTGCTTCTGCACCTAGAGCAATTTGTTCTTCCACAAATTCTGTATAGATTGCATCGCGGGGACTATCTATATTTATCACTGTCTCATCAGGAAGATATCTGCCTTCTTCAATGTAATGCATGAAAGGAGCTACTGCATGGTGGTATTTATGTTCCGGGTTTCTGAGGGCACCTTTGATTTCATCGCCAGTAGAAATTCCAATCCATCCTGGATGGTCTTTGTACATATTTCTGGCTTGGGTATCTTTTCCAGATCCTCCCTTTCCGTAAAAAAATATTAATTGAAGTTTAGGTTTTGCGTTCATTGTCATTGTGATTATATATATTGCTGCTGAATAAGCAATAAGTATTATTGACATGGCAATCAAATCACGTATAATCCCAGAATGGCAAGTGTAAGTGAATTAATGCAGGGTTATGAATCAGAAGAAGTTGATCCCCAAATTTTCCCAATTGGTCCAGATATCATTCGTTCATTATTTAATAGTAAATCAATTCCAGCACAGGAAAATGATCAAGGTCTATATGAGTGGATGAGGACAACTAATCCTTATGCTTTTGATTATTTGGATAATTTTGATGAATTATTGGATGATAAAAAATTTCATACTGATAACAGAGAAAAGGTAAGTTCTGAAATTAGCGATAGCCTAATGCATGGACAGCTTTTGTTTTACGCTACATATAGAGAAAGATCTTCTAAATCACCACTGATTATTCTCACTGAGGATTATATTGAAAGATATTCGGCTGAGAAGAATTTATGGTTGGGTGTATCTCATGTAAATAGCCTAGGAGATCGAGATCAAGCAATTTTCGTACATCTATTTAATATGGCATCTTTTTTTAAGATGGCGGAAGCAGATACATACGATGCTATTCTGGAAGTTCTAGCTGCAAACGATTCAGAAAAAAAGTATTCTGCTGAATATGTCATTGCAGGATTTGCGCAGGC
>CAZGGU010000026.1:0-3007 GCA_964525395.1 uncultured Gammaproteobacteria bacterium | reverse complement strand
AGTGCGCAGAATGCGCTACTAGACTATAACATTCAAAGGAATACTTTCGATCAAGCTAAAGATGATGCTGGGGTGAGTAGTGTCAATGATGCAACAAATGATGACATTAAGAGGATTTTGCAAAACAATCAATATAATCTTGATAAGGCCGTTACCTCTTTAGAATTAAAAGAACTTGCTAAAAGAGATTCAAATCTATATTCACCCATTCAGGGATATCTCACTGATGTAAAAGACGTATATGTGGGAAGTAATGTGGTAGCAGGAACACCGCTTTTTGAAATTGTTAATCCGAATACATTTTATTTCTCGGTACTTGCGGACCAAACAGAAGTAGTAGGTCTGACCGAAGGGGAGAGCTGCAGTATTACTTTAGACGCATTTGAAAATAAGATTTTGTCCGGAAATATATCAAGAATTTCTTATTCACCGAAAGAAGGAGAGAGCGGTACAGTTTATGAGGTCGAAGTGAACCTTGATCCAAGCCAAATTACGGCAGATGTGAGACTGGGAATGACAGGGGACGCCACATTTGTTACCCGCGAAAAAAGCCAAGCATTATATGTGCCCTCGAAATATGTAAAGACTGATGATAAAGGAACTTACGTATATATTAATAAGAATAAAGATAAAAAATATGTAAAAACCGGCATTGAAACTGATGAAAACACAGAGATAATTTCAGGTGTCTCCCGGGGTGATGTAGTTTATGATTAAGTTTAATCATGTTGAAAAGCAATATTTAATTGGAGATGAAGAAGTAACAGTCCTCAAGGATATAAATCTGCTAATTAAAGATGGAGAATTTAGTTCTATAGTGGGTCCATCGGGCTGCGGAAAATCTACTATGATGCATATTATGGGGCTTCTGGATAAACCAAGTAAAGGTAAAGTTTTGATCGATGATAAAGATATCTCTAATCTCTCAGATGATCAGCTTTCTGAAATTAGAAATCAAACAGTTGGATTTATTTTTCAGCAATTTAATTTAATAAATAAATTATCAGTTATTGAAAATGTAATTTTGCCTACAAGATATTCAAAGAAAAAGTTAGACTTCGATCCTGTAAAAAGAGCAGAAGAATATTTAAAACGATTTGGAATTCTCGAGCGAAAAGATTATCGACCTAATAATATTTCGGGTGGACAGCAACAAAGAGCAGCGATTGCAAGAGCTCTCATTATGAATCCAAAATTAATTTTAGCTGATGAGCCAACTGGAAATTTAGATTCTAAATCAGGTGCGGAGATTCTGAGATTGCTGGATGAATTAAACAGTGATTTGAAAGTTACTATTCTTATTGTTACGCATGATAAAGAAATTGCGGCAAATGCTAAAAGACAAATTCATATGAAGGATGGAGAGATTATTAAATCATGATGAGTAAAATGATGTTCTTATTTAATTCTGCGCTTGATGATTTTAGAAGAAACCGAGTACGTACTTTTTTAACTTCATTAGGTATCTTAATTGGAGTATTGTCAGTAGTTTTATTAATTGCATTTGGTATTGGACTTAGGAATTACATCCAGCAGCAGTTTGATAATCTTGGCTCAAATGTAATTTATGTTTTTCCTGGACAAGTTTTATCATCGGACGGCGGATTTGGTGGAGCAAATGGTGCAATTTCAGAAAGGTTTACTGACACAGACGTTTCGAAATTAAAAAAATTGGAAGATGTTTCTTATGTAGTGCCCATTTTGCAAAGAAGCTCAATTGCAGAGGCAAACGGACAAAAGAAAACTACAACACTTGTTATGACTAATCAAGAAATTGCTAACGTGTTAAATCTAGAAGCAGAGTCAGGTAAGCTTTTAACGAAAGCAGACATTGATCGTCGGGCGAAAGAGGTAATGATAGGGCCCAAATTGGCTGAAGATTTATATGGTTCCGTAGAATCAGCAGTAGGTAAAAAAATTAGAATAGCTGATCAATCATTTAAGATTAAAGGAGTTCTTTCTTCCAAAGGAGGAGGAGGATTTGGTGGACCTACTTTCGATAGCTATACATATGTTTCCACTAAAATAAACTCTCTTAATCCGAATAAAAAATATACAGCGATTTACGTAACTGCACGAAATAAAGAATCTATTCCTATAGTTAAAAAAGAATTACAGCAGCAGCTTTTGAAAGAATATAAAGAAGATGAGTTTCAAGTAGTCGAGCAGACGGAAATTTTAAATATTGTCACAAGTATTTTTTCAATTCTTAATTATATTTTAATTGCAATTGGTTCGATTTCTTTAATTGTAGGAGGAATAGGAATCATGAACATTATGTATGCGACAGTTACAGAAAGAACGAAAGAGGTTGGGATAAGAAGAGCAATTGGGGCTACCAAGCAAGATATTTTGTTGCAGTTTTTAGCACAAGCTTTGATTCTTTCTGTCTTTGGCGGAGTGCTTGGTTTGGTTCTAGCAATTCTAATTGTTCTTTTAATTCAACCATTTTTCCCGGCAGGTATAAATTTATTATCAGTGGTGGCAGCACTAGGAATCTCTTCTTTTATTGGTGTATTTTTTGGAGTGTTTCCTGCTAAAAAGGCTGCTGATCTTTCACCAATTGAGGCAATCAGATACGAATAATATTTGGCCGTAGAACAGTCATTGACTATTTCTACTAGTAACTGTAAATTGAAAGTATGAACATTAATGGGGGATATGGCGGATTCAGTGTAAAAGATTTAGATGAGGCGAAGAAATTCTATTCAGAAATTCTTGGTTTGACTATTTCAAATGATGAAATGGGTTTGATGCTTGAACTTCCCGAGGCAGGCAAGATTTTCATTTATCCGAAAGAAAACCATGAACCAGCTACTTATACTGTATTAAATCTTCTAGTTCCAGATATTAAAGAAGCAGTAGCAGCGCTTAAGGAAAAAGGAATAGAATGTGAACAATATGATTTTGAAATGTTTAAAACTGATGAAGATGGAATAGTTTGGGGGATGAAATCAGGAGATGGCCCAAATATTGCATGGTTTAAAGACCCATCAGGAAACATCCT
>CAZGGU010000025.1:7379-14271 GCA_964525395.1 uncultured Gammaproteobacteria bacterium | reverse complement strand
CGCGAAGTTTCAGTCGTAGCGCACGTAGTCCGTGCTTTTGAAGATCCAAATATTATAAAAGAAGGATCAGTGGATCCTAAGGAAGATTATCAGGTCATTCAAACCGAGCTGATCTTAGCTGATATTCAAAGCGTACAAAAGCTTTTAGAAAATAGAAAAGCAGACCCAACTAAACTAGCCGGTGGCCAAAAACTGCTTGAAGGATTAAATAAAGGAATTCGTGCTTTTGATATCCAGCTAACTGACGAAGAAAAAGATGCAGTTTGGGATTTGTTTTTACTTACGAATAAACCAGAAATTATTGTGCTTAACGTTGCAGAGAATGAATATACTGGGTCTAGTATTGGTGGGTTTATCGATAAGTGGTCGGAAGTTTTAGGAGAGCCAAAAGAAAAATTCGTAGTTATTTGTGCGAAGATTGAATCTGAACTTGCAAGTTTATCAGATGACGAGCAGCTAGAATATTTGAAAGACCTAGGTCTCTCTCATTCTGGCTTAGAGCGACTTATTCAGAAAGCTTATGAAGAGTTGGGTTTGATTTCTTTTCTGACAGCTGGAGAAAAAGAAGTGAGAGCATGGACTATAAGAAAAGGTTTAAATGCCCAAAATGCAGCAGGAGAGATTCACACAGATTTTATCAAGCACTTTATCCGCGCAGAAGTAGTCTCTTATACTGATTTTGTGGAATTCTGCGGTTGGAAAGGAAGTAGGGAGAATGGAAAAGCCAGACTTGAAGGAAAAGATTATATAGTAACTGATGGTGATGTCATTGAATTTAAGATAGGAAATTAACCTCTTATTTGCTATAATCCCCACGATTAAAGTTGGTTTATCAATTTTAGCTGATAGACACACCTTTATTGCACTTTAATAATATGCATTTAGGAATTTTTGGTGCTGGGTTTTAGGCTGTTTGGAGAGTCTTAAATCCAGCATCAATATGCAGGAGGAAAAGGTGAGAAGGATATATAACGGTTTGGTTCAATTTCGATATTTCATTCCACAGTTGATTGGTCAGTTTCTAGAGTTTCCACATAGTTTTCTGATTGTTATCGCGACATTTTTAGCAATGGTTTGGAGTATCTTTTCGATGCTTCACAATCATCCGCTTGGTGTGTACTTCTGGGAATGTCTGTTTCTGATTATCATTGCTTATGGAGCAGCGATCGTGCTGCATTTCCTCATGATTGACGATAGCAACCGACGCGTGTATCAGACCTTTAAGGTATATCCGCAAGCTTTGCGCTTTTCTCTGAAATGGGGAATGTTGTACCAAGTTGTTGCGCTGATAGTAACGCTGGTTGGTTCATTTGTTTTGACTGTGTTGTGGTATATCGGTGGACATGAATTTATTAGTACGTTTTTTGCCTTAGTTTCAATTTTTATTTGGCCAACTCTTGGGTTTGGTGTTCTAATGTGGGGTCTTTTTGCCATCGATGAGGCAGATCATGCTGCTGCGAATTATGCCAACGGCGTAAGTATGGAGGACTGGTAAAGTGAAGTACACTCTACCTATTCTTCGTATTGCTGGAGCAGTGGTGTTTGTTTACTATTTCCTTCTTAACAGGCAAACTAAGTCGCAAATCGAGCAAATGTTTGCCTTCCATGATCGATATGGGGAGGGATAAGCCATCGTGATTTTCAATTTCTCTAAAGTCCTTATGAAGCTAGTATCACTTTTGGTAGAATTTTGGCGAAAGCTGCCAAATCGTCATGAGTGGTGGAGTTTCTGGGGCAACGGAGTTCGACTGGCTTTCACAGGGCTTTGTTATGTCAGCGGGACTTTCGTAATTATGATGGGGCTTTTTGAAGGCTCGAAGACCAACAGTCTCGCGTCCTTAATGCCCGAAGCTCTTGTCTTCGCTTTCATGATGTATGTGCCGATCACGATACTTATGCTTTTTACGAGAGATCCATATGTATTTGCGGCAGATCCCATCTGGAAACTGCTGTCTAAACATAAGGAATATGCGGCTAAGTACTTGCTTAATTCAGGTTTTGTCTTGATGGCAGGACTTCTATTGGTTTTGGTGGCATCTGTTGTTGCAGCTTTCGTTTTTTATGTAGAGTGGTCAGAAGTCGTAACCACGATGTATACGTTTTTCGTTTGGCCAATCATTGCATCCGCTTTGATTGTCTGGCACTTTCAGCTTCTGATCCTCATAGATGAGTATGAGACTCCTTTCAATGGAAATATTTTTACTGCGGAAGATTCCGTAGATAAAAATGGCTAGACGAGGATTCTCGTCTGTAGTTCTCTTCGGAGAAGGAGGTTTGTGATGCAGATTTTTACTCCCGTCTTTGCTCTCATGGGGCAGTTCGTGATTTTCTTTGTGATTATCGGAGCGCTTTTCGGTCTTTTCGGAGACCTCAAGCAGAAGTGGCAGCAGGTTCTCTTCATTCTGATTGTGATCTTCTTTATGATCATTTTCGGCACGATGGCTATTGTCACTTTCTTTCGTGGTCTTAACGGTTCCTAGATGTACTCTGGAGGGGGAAGAAGTGTTGGGTTCTCCCGACTCGCGCTTAGCGCACTTTTTCTCCCTCCTCTTTACTTTTTACAAATAAATTGAGGTATAATACGCTTATGCAAGCAGTACTACTCGCAGCTGGAGAATCATCACGCATGCGTCCGCTTACGAATCATGGTCATAAATCCATGATCAAACTACTCGGAAAACCACTTATTGAGCATACTATTGTGGCTCTTAAATCTAAGGATATTAAAGATATAATAATCGTAGTTAGTCCAGATAGTACTGTTGAATCTTATTTGGGAAATGGTTCAAAACTTGGTGTTTCTATTAAATATGTTAATCAAGAAACTGCAGAAGGAGTAGGTAATGCTTTGCTTTCAGCCAAAGATTTACTTGAAGATAAATTCCTTCTAATGAATGCATATCATATGGAAGCGGGGGAGTTCGTCGATGAGCTACTGGAAAAAAATAGATTTGATTCAGTTTTATTAGTAAAAAATAGAGAAGATGCGTCAGAATATGGACTTATAGATACTGACGGTGATAGGGTAATAGAAGTAACTGAGAAGCCGAAGGATGCAAGTGGGCTTTGTATAATCGGTATTTATTTATTATCTAAAAATTTTATTCCAGTTTTAGAAAATACGCCAGAAGAGCACTATCAATTTGAAGCTGCACTGAATGCTTATGCAAAAGAAAAAGAAGTGGGATATGTAGAAACTGATAAAGAAACATTAGTTCTTAAATATCCATGGCACCTTTTGAGTATAAAAAATTACCTTTTGGCCAATATTAAGTCTCATCGAGGACAAAATGTAGACATAAAAGATGGTTCACAAATCATTGGTGAGGTTTATCTAGATGATGGAGTAACCGTTTTGGAAGGTGCAGTAATTAAGGGTCCAGCATATATCGGTAAAAACTCTTATGTAGGCTCTAACGCGCTTTTACGTGATGGCGTGGATCTCGAGGAAGGAGCAGCAGCTGGCTCATATATGGAACTAAAAAATGTAATCGTGGGACCTGGATCTAAAACTCATTCTGGATTTATTGGGGACTCAATTTTGGGAGAATCGATTAAGTGTGGAGGAGCAGTAACTACTACAAATGTCAGACTAGATCGAGCCAATATTAAATCCAAAGTAAAAGGCGAGGAGGTAGATACAGGTCTAAGGCATTTCGGTTGCGTAATAGGTTCTGGTACAGTCTTGGGAGGAAGTGTCACTATCATGCCTGGAATAATTATTGGTGAAAACTGCGTAATTGGTCCATCTACTACAGTTCTCTCTAATGTCGAGGATGATCATAAATACTACACTAAGTTTCAAGAAATAGTTTCCAAATGAAAAAAATAGTTTTCTTCGATATTGATGGTACTCTTTTTGATCCAGATTCTTTCATTGAATCATTTAAAAAAACTTTATCGCAAAAATTCGGATTAAATGATCAAGATTTTGATGAGATAAATAGAATTCATAGAGATGTAAAAGCAGAATTTGATTACTTCGTGCCAAATGTATATTTAGAGAGAATTTCTGAATCATTTTCTATCAGTTTTTCTGAATTAAAAACAGCATTTTGGGGAAGTGTGAGTCAGTTTTTATTTGAAGATGCGAAAGTTATCGATGAAGTTTCTGAAATTGCAACTGTCGCATTCTTTTCCAAAGGTGATGAGGTTTTCCAGAAAGAAAAGATAAAAAGTCTAGCTGAAAAATTTGACGAAGCCCATGTTTTTATTTATCCAGAAAAGATTGAAAAATTCGAAGATGCTTTTGGAAGATTTAAAGATTTTGAGAAATATTTAGTCGATGATAGTTTGTCTGTTTTAACAGCAGCACGAGAGTTTGACTCAGCAATTAAAACAATCCTTATTGACCGGAAAGGGCAAGAAGTGCAAAATGAAAATGTGGACTTTATCATAAAAAATCTATCTGATATAATGCCCATTCTTATTAATGAATAAACAACCCAAAATCGTAACATTTGGCGGTGGCACAGGAAGCTATGCGTCCCTTATGGGACTTAAGAAGTACCCTCTTAAAATTAGTGCTGTTGTGAACATGCTTGATAATGGTGGTTCATCTGGAATCCTTCGAGACGAGCTAGGCGTTTTACCTCCAGGAGACGTCAGGCAATGTTTGGTAGCTCTTGCTGAATCTTCCAAGCTGCTTCGAGATTTATTCAATTATAGATTCTCAGAAGGCGGACTAAAAGGACATTCTTTTGGAAATATATTTCTTTCGACTTTGGAGAAGCAGTCGGGAAGTATGAAGAAAGCGATTGAGGAAGCAGGAAAAATTCTTAGAATTAGTGGTGAGGTTATTCCTGTAACTACTACGAAAAATACCCAGCTCTGTGTGACTCTTAAAGATGGGACCAATATAGTAGGGGAAACTCATATCGATGTAGTAGAGAGAAAACAAGATAGATCACCTATAGATAAAGTTTATATTGAGCCGAAAGCAGAGCTTAATGCTGATGCTAAAGATGCGATTGAAGAAGCAGATTATATAGTGATCGGACCTGGAGATTTATATACGAGTCTTATTCCAATAATTTTAGTTGATGGAATGCCTGAGGTGGTAAGAAAATCCAAAGCAAAGAAAATTTTTGTTATGAATCTAATGACTAAATATGGACACACTAATTCCTTTACTGCCAAAAAACATCTTGAGGAAATTGAAAAATATCTTGGAAAAGGTGTGGTTGATTATGTTTTAGTAAATTCCAAAATGCCTAAGAAAGCTATCCTTGAATGGTATGACGAATACGAAGAGTATCCTGTAGAAGATGATTTGGGGGATGATAATAGATATCAGGTAGTCAGAACCGATCTTATAAAAGATGTGGTAGTGGATCCTGATACCTCAGACGCATTAAGAAGGAGTATTATCAGACATGATTCGAAAAAGCTCTCCGCCGCGATTGTAGATTTAATTAAATAATTAACCTCTTTTCAGAAGTTGAGCAATATACTCTCTACCTAAATCTCTGACAAATAAAAGTAAATGTGGATTCCTAATAATTGTTTCAGGTAGATATTTCAGTGGAAATTTGTGAGTTCTTATAAATTCATGTTGTTCAGGAATTGAAAGTTTTTGTACTGCTTTAATTATATCTATTCCACCACCTACAGTGTTTGCATGATATTTAGCCATAATTGCTGCCATTTCTAATCTATGATTAAACATTTTTCCATTAGCAGTAAAATACGCATCTGCATTTTCTCCGTTGGCAATCAACTCAGCAAGAATAGGTGAGAGTCTAATTGTTGTTGAAATGGAATCTCCTGTAGATGCAGCTGTATATTGACCTTTTTCTCCATGATGAAAAACTCTTTTGTTTCCTGTTTTTGTTCTTCTTGGTTCCAAATCATAATAACCTGCAATTGTTTCTCCTTCATCTTCAATTTCAACAATTCCTCTACTAATAAGAATATCTCTTAATAATTCATATCTTTCCTTTCCGTTTACTTTTCCAACATCTTTTCTACGAGAGTAATCTGAAAATACTACCTCCAACTGACCATCTCCCGCAGATACTACCCAAGAAATTTTTCCAGTGCCTAATCTAGCTGATTGAGGAGTTAGGAACATTTTTTCACCACCAGGAACTAATATTTTCCCTCTGCATCTTTTACCATAAGCTATTGCCACAAGTGATTCCTCAAATTGTTGTTGTCGTTTAGGATTGTCGAAAGGTAGATTTTTCCAACTTGCTCCAGAAGCATCTATAACGTGGCTATAAACTTCATTATTTCCTTGAGAATCGGTCACTTCAACGCCATGGTCTGTTTCTTTAATTTTAGTTACGGTTGTTTCGAATTTTATATTTGTGCTTGGAGATGTCGCAAGTTGTTCATGTAAAGCTCGTATTAATTGCGTGTGGTTAATAGAGACCGCTGGATAATCGAGTGAGCTATTTGAATCTGGAGAAACGGATAATTCTACTTCTTTTCCATCATCTAGAGAGATAAATAAGACATTTGATATAGGGGTATTGATAGATGCCTCTGCATTAATCTGGTAAATTTCTGCGGGTAAGGTAACTTCAGATCTTGTGTTGTCTGTTGATCCTTTAGGCCTTCTTTCATAGATAGTTATATCGGTCACATCTTTTTTTGCTAATTCTAATGCAGCAGTGGATCCTGCGAGCCCACTTCCAATAATAGCGATTCGATCGACGACTAGCTTTTCTTTCATAATGTGAGATTATATGTTTTAATTTGATGTTTTGTCAACCCTATAGTCCTGCTTATAAAATTATTATGATATAATTTCTGATGGTCTTGAATGAAAGAGACGCTCAATTTGCGAGCGTTTTTTATTTTTCGAGCAAGTTCTTTAAAAATTTAACAGGAATTTAGACATCGGCACTTAGTCTTTGAGAGCTCGAAGCCTAAGAGTCGTTGTCTA
>CAZGGU010000025.1:0-7279 GCA_964525395.1 uncultured Gammaproteobacteria bacterium | reverse complement strand
GTGTCGTGGAAAACTATTGGAATTTTCGTAGCTGTCGTTGGAACTGCTTTAGTTCTGATTAGCCGCATTCCAAGCTAGGAGGAGAGATGCCGGTTTTGGAGCTGTTCTTGAGTCCCTATGCAAGGAAACTCATTCGGTATGGCTTGGGGATTCCAAGTGGTTTGCTAGCAGCTGCTGCTATTATCATCTGGTTCAGGTGATAAGATGCGCGGATACCTCGACTCTCTCTGGTCGTCTTTGGACGCCATGTTCTACCGAAAAGGTTCAGTGGAGGGCGAAAAGATCGCTTATCTGATCGGACCGATCGCACTGTTTGGTGCTTCCATCTCACGTTTCTTTCGCTAAGCTTCTGCTTAGCTTCCTGTTGAATCCATGCTCTGGCGCGAATTGTTTAGTGGTTAACGCTAAGAGACAATTCCGACAGAGTGTTGGAAAAATCAAGCGGGCCGGCTGGTTTGTTTTCAAGAGAGATTCTCTTGAGCAATTAGTCTTAATGACACCAACCGCGCCCGCCCTTACATTTATATTGTTTTTAGCCTGAAGCTGTGCTAAAATTAACTTTACAAAAATGATATATCAGTTAACTATCGTTACTAAGTCATCTCTTAAAGATGAAGCAAGAAAAAAGCTCCTTGACGGAGTTATTTCTTCTTTTGGAAAAGCTAAGGTAAAAGAAACTGATCTTGGACAAAAACCTTTAGCGTATCCAATAAGACATGAAGTTTCTGGAAATTATGCTATTTTTGATATCGAATCAGAAGAAAACGTTCCAGCCGATTTCGAAAAGAAACTATTTGCAAACGAAGATATATTAAGACATTTATTCCTTAGAATAAAATAGTTAAGAAAAATCGAAATCTTTGACGACATGGCTAAATCACTGAATAGAGTACAATTGATTGGGAACTTGACGAGAGATCCGGAACTTAGGTATACACCTACCGGTACAGCAGTATGTTCATTCGGACTTGCTACCAACAGGTCTTGGACTACTGATGCAGGAGAGAGAAAAGACGAAGCGGACTTTCATAGAATAGTCGCTTGGAATAAGCTAGCTGAGCTTTGTAGTCAGTTCTTAGTAAAAGGAAGAAAAGTTTATCTGGAAGGAAGACTTTCGACTAGAAATTGGACTGATCAATCTGGAGCTCAGAAGAGTACGACAGAAATTATAATCTCAGATATGATTTTATTAGACTCAGCTGGCAATAGAGCAACTGTTGAAGAAGTTGGTGAGGAGTCAGAGAAAGAAGAAAAGAAGCCAAAAGCGAAAAAATCTGAGAAAAAGGAAGAGGAAGTAGTCGAAGAAGCAGCAAGCTCTGAAGAGGTTGCGCCGGACGACATTCCATTCTAACTAGTAGGTAATAATTAGTTTTTAGAAATAAAAATTAATTATTGGTTATTAGTAACCAGTTAAAATCTGAAAGATTTTAAAGAGGAGAAGCCGACTCTCCAGCCAAAGTATAAAACAAAGTTTGGAATGAAGGCAAAAAGTCGTGCTTAGACGATATGGCAAAAGATAGAAGACCAAGAAAAAGAATAATGAAAGGAGTACCGAAAGAGTGCTTCTTCTGTAAAGAAAAAAAGGAACCGACTTTTCAAGATGTTCCTTCATTGTCACGGTTTTTAACTGAGCGCGGAAAGATCGTCCCAAGATCTAGAAATGGTCTTTGTGCAAAACACCAAAAAGCTGTATCTAAGCAGATTAAATATGCTAGACATTTAGCTCTTCTATCTTTCATTGTTCGAGGCTAATTGACCCCTTAAGTACTATTGCAACAGAGTCTTTTTTCAATTAATATATATAGACTTAATCGAAGTTATCTTAGTCTATTTTTATGCGTAAATCCCCAAGAATTCAAATAATACTGCTCGTCTTAATTGCTGGTTTTATTGGCTACTATATTGGTCTTCAAAAAGTAAATCTTCAGTGGAAAAACTATAAACCAAGTATTAACGTAGAGTCCAAGGAGCCACCTCCGGGAGTTTCTAATGTAGATTTTGAACAGTTTTGGACTGTTTGGCAAAAGCTGGAAGAAAACTACTATGATAAATCCAAACTTGATTCCCAGAAAATGTTAAATGGCGCAATCTCAGGAATGGTTTCTAGTCTTGATGATCCATTTACAGTGTATCTTCCTCCTACACAAAATACTGATTTTAAAGAAGGAATGGCAGGACAATTCCAAGGGATAGGAGCTGAGCTAGGGCTTAAAGACAAACAGATCATTGTTATTTCCCCGCTCAATGGGAGCCCAGCCCAAAAAGCTGGAATTAAAGCTGGCGATGCTGTAATCGCAGTTGATGATAAACCTACGGCTGGATGGACGCTTTCTCAAGCAGTCGATAAGATTCGCGGCCAAAAAGGAACAGCAGTAAAGTTAACCATTGTTCCTAAGGATAAGAAGGAATCCAAAGATATTTCTATCGTTAGAGATGTAATAACAGTCAAAAGCGTGCAGACTTGGCTTAAAAAAGCTTCGGAAATAGATAACATAAAAGTTGATAAAAGCTTAGGAGATGAAAAGATCGCTTATATCAGTTTGTCACAGTTTGGTGATAATACGAATACAGAGTGGCTTTCTGGCATAAATGATCTGAATTTAAAGATTCAGAAAAATCCGGATGTGAACGGTGTAATCTTCGATCTTAGAAATAATCCAGGCGGATATCTTACGGACGCTGTTTTCATCGCTTCAGAATTTGTGAAGCAAGGTTCCGACGTTGTGATTGAAGAAGATGGTAAGAAGGACAGAATTACACTTAAGGCTAATAGGAAAGGGTTGCTTACGGATGTCCCAGTTGTAATTTTAATTAATAAAGGTTCTGCTAGTGCGTCAGAAATTGTAGCTGGGGCTTTAAGAGATAATGGTAGAGCCATATTAATTGGTGAAACATCATTCGGAAAAGGAACAGTACAGCAAGCAGAGGACCTCGGTGGTGGATCTGGAATTCATGTCACTATTGCTAAATGGCTTACTCCTAATGGAACTTGGGTGAATGGCGTAGGTCTTACCCCTGATACGGAAGTTAAATTTGATGCAAAAGAACCAGAGCGTGACATACAGCTTGAAAAAGCAGTAATGGATCTTTTAAATCGATAAGATTTGAATTTTATTCCTCAGTAGTTCAAAATAATATAAATGCTAATTCAAGATATTCCTCTTAAAAAACATTGTAATTATAAAATTGGCGGACCTGCTGATTACTTCTCTGAATTTGATTCACCTGAGGCATTAATTGAATCTCTCACAGGATACAGACAAATAGAGCCGGAAGGAAAAATATTTATTTTGGGTAGTGGAACCAATATTTTATTTAGTGATGCGGGCTTTAGAGGTCTGGTTCTTAAGGATAATATTAAATTCATAAATCGAATTGAGAATATAGATGGAAAGATTGCTCTAGAGGTCGGTTCTGGTGTTTTGGTAGATGAGTTTGTGGCATACTGCACTTCTAATTCGTTGTCTGGCTTTGAATGGGCTGGGGGACTTCCAGGAACGATAGGGGGCGCTATAAGAGGTAATGCTGGGGCATTTAATGGGGAAACAAAGGATAATATTTATTCAGTTGCTAGCGTTAATTTAGATAGTTTTAATACTATAATAAGAACCAATAAGGAATGTGAATTTGATTATCGCATGAGTATCTTTAAAAAAGGTTTTGGAAAAGATGAGGTAATACTTTCAGCTATTTTTTTATTTAGTAAAAAAGATCAAGAAGAAATCAAAAATGAGACTCAGTCTCATATAGATTATAGAATTGATAGGCATCCGTTAGACCTTCCGAGCATTGGATCAACTTTTAAAAATGTTCCCGTTGAAGAAGTTCCAGAGCAAGTACTTAAGGAATTTGAAAAAAACATTAAACATGATCCATTTCCAGTTCTTCCTGTTGCGAAGCTTTTATTAGGCGCAGATTTAATAGGTAAGCGAATAGGTGATGCTCAAATTTCTACGAAACATCCAAATTTTATTGTAAATCTCGGAAATGCTAAAGCAAATGATGTATTAGAGTTAATTGATATGGTTAAGAAGACTATTCAGGAAAAATACGCAATTTCCCTTGAAGAAGAAATTATGGTAGTCCCGTCATAAAAGTAATTGCGGAGTTAGCTGCAGACCAGTTAAACTAAATTAATGGAACATATCTTTTTTCAGATTACTATTGTAATTTTTTTATCTGCAATTTTTTGTATTATTTTTCGTTTTTTTAAACAGCCATCTATCTTAGCCTTTATTATTACAGGTATTTTAGTAGGTCCACTAGGCCCATTTCATTTCGATAGTCATGAACTGATGAATTCACTTGCATCAATTGGGATAACACTTCTTCTTTTCATGATTGGACTTGAGTTAAAATTGTCAGAACTAAAATCTCTTGGGAAAAATATTTTAATTGCCGGAGTAGGGCAGATTGTTTTTACTTCAATTGCGGGATTTGGAATAAGTATGCTTCTAGGCTTCGAACCGATTACCTCAATTTATATTGGTATCGCTCTTTCACTCTCAAGTACGATTATGATAATTAAACTATTGGGAGATAAAAGAGATCTTAAAAGTCTTTATGGAAAAATAACAGTTGGGATTTTACTTGTTCAGGATTTAGCTGCTATTTTAATTTTGATTGTACTTTCCACGATGTTGGGAACTGCTGGCTCAAGTATAAGCGTACTAGATTTAGCGCTAGTTGTTCTTAAAGTAGTAGTTCTTTTTGGATGGGTGATTGTGCTCTCCAAATTTGTTTTGCCGAAGTTATTGAATATTATTGCTCGTTCTCCTGAATCTTTATTTCTATTTTCTCTAGCATGGGCATTCGGTGTAGCAGCACTTGTGAGCTCACCTTTTATTGGTTTCTCAATTGAAATAGGTGGTCTATTAGCAGGATTATCTCTCGCTGGAAGCGTAGAGAGTTTTCAAATCAGTACTAGAGTTAAGCCGCTTCGAGACTTTTTCTTGACAATCTTTTTTGTGACTTTGGGAATGGAGCTGGTTTTTGATAACATGTCTGAAATTTTAATTCCAGTTATAGTTTTATCTCTGTTTGTTCTTTTCATAACTCCTATTATAGTTATGATAATTCTTGGACTGCTTAAATATAAAAAGAGAACCTCTTTTATGAGCGGCGTGGCACTTGCTCAAGTATCTGAGTTTAGTTTACTCATGATTTTTATGGGGAATAAGATTGGCCATTTGTCCAGCGAAGTTGTTTCCGCAGCCACTTTGATCGGAGTAATTACATTTGTCGTTTCTACTTATTTTATTACTTATTCTACCTCCCTTTATAAATTCTTTATGCCTTATTTGGGAATATTCGAAAGGAGAAAAACGCATACAGAGGAAGCGGATGAAGCGCTCGAAAATCATACTATCCTTGTGGGAGCGAATAGAATGGGAGAAGGAATACTGGAAGCCCTAGTGAGTAAAAAAGAAAATTTGATTGTAGTAGATTTCGATCCAGAAATTATTGAGAAGCTTAATCGAAAAAAAGTTAGGACACTTTTTGGTGACATTACGGATCCTGAGATCGCAGAGCTTGCTTACATTGAGAAAGCTAGGCTTATTATTATGACCGTTACAGATCCGGAAGATACAACAATAGTTTTAAAACAAATAAAAAGAATGAAGAAAAAGCCAAAGGTAATTGCTGCGGCTTTTGAAAAAGTAGATGCTAAGGAATTCTATAAATTAGGCGCAGATTACGTAATCATGCCTCATATTGCAGGTGGAAATCATTTAGCGAAAATTTTAGTGGAAGGAAATGAGCTAGAGCTTATTGAAAAATACAGAATTAAAGAAAAAGATTATATCTCGTAATCTGCTTCTAATATTTCTTCAATTTCTCCATCCATAATTTTTGGAAGATTGTGCCAAGATTTATTTATTCTGTGATCAGTTAGGCGGTCTTGCGGGAAATTATATGTTCTGATTTTTTCACTTCTAGTTCCACGACCTACCTGAGTGGACTTTAGAGACGAATATTCTGAATGCTGTTTTTCGAGTTCTATTTCCCAAAGTTTAGCTCGAAGTAAATTCATAGCGATTTCTCGATTTTGTCCTTGAAATCTTTCAGTGGATGCCGTAACTACGATACCTGAAGGAATATGTTTAAGTCTTACTGCCGTCGAAACTTTATTAACATTTTGCCCTCCATGTCCCCCTGAGCGATAAGCTTCAAAAGAAACATCTTCTGGTCTAATGTGTAAATCTATGTCTTCTAATTCTGGTAAAACTGAAATTGTTGCAGTAGAGGTATGAACTCTTCCGCGTTTTTCTGTGGCAGGAATTCTTTGAACTCTATGTACCCCTGCCTCATATTTAAAAACGTTGAATGGACCTTTTCCTTTATAATTTCCAGAGAGCCTAAGAACTCCTTCATCGACTTGTTCTACTTTAATTCCCACACGCTCAGCAAAGCGTATATACATTCTGATAAGTTCATCTCCCCAGATTTTGGCTTCTTCTCCTCCTGCTGCGCCAGATGATTGCAAGATTATATTTCGTTCATCAAGCGAGTCTTCGTCTTCACCACTGGATTCACTGAAATTTCCCAAGACTTGGTCTCTCTGACGATTTAGTTCCTCGAGCTCAATTTCTGCCATTTCTTTAAGTCCAGGATCCTCAAGTAGGGTAGTGGTATCTGCGATTTTTTTATCAATAGCCTCAATTAAGGCTTTCCTATAATCATCCATGGGGGTTGGCTAGCTAATTTGAGCAAGCATTTCTCGGAGAGTCTTTGGAGCTTCACTTCTTTTAGCGTCCTGATCTTTTTTCTCTTTTTTAACAACTTGATATTTTTTAGCTGTTTCTGTTTTATCTTGGAATTTCTGAATCCTAGATGCTGTGTCTACAAATTTTTGCTCTCCAGTATAGAAGGGATGGCACTTAGAGCATAGCTCCACGTGAATTACTTCCTGGGTTGAGCCAGTCTTAAACGTATTTCCACAGACACAAATGACTGTAGCCTGATCAAAATATTGAGGATGTATTCCTGTTTTCATAAGGCTATTATATCTTATTTCGTGCCTCGTGACAAGCTTATTGACACAAACATTAGTTGGTAGTATAAAACAGTTCTATGCCAGAAAGAGGAAGGCAGTTTAGAAATCATTATGGATCAGAGGCGAGAGCAAGGCAACGCATGCGATTTAGTGCTGCAGCGAGTGGCGTTAGAGCATTACAAGAAGGGGCAGCTAGAGGGGAAATAACGCAAGCTCAAGCTGATCAAGTAAGTAGGATGCTGATTAGTGGTTGGGCAGTAGGTAGAATAACTGAAATGGTTC
>CAZGGU010000024.1:0-14338 GCA_964525395.1 uncultured Gammaproteobacteria bacterium | reverse complement strand
ATTTGACTTCTTAAGGTAAAAAAAGTATATTTAGCCTACTATGAAACGCGACACAGAAGCAACTTTGATGAGGAACCGCCAATTACTAGCTGAAGATAGATTCGGCAAAATGGGTACTCCTACTCCTGAAGCTATTGCAAGATCACAAAAATTAGCCACAGAATCTACTCTCACTCCTCAGCTATTGGGACGTGCTTTGGGCATAGAAGTGGCTAAAACTGATGAAGAAGTTAATCCTCAAGGTGTAATAGTTGAGAGGTATATAGAAGTTGGAGATAGACCAAATAATGATTCTGTAGTTACAGAAAATGCAGGCTCCACTCCTTTGGGCTTAACTGATGTAAAAAGTGGATTTGATGTTATCATTCCCGGAACACCTCATACGGATCCTGATGGCGATATGATGAGCTAAGCTATCATCTGATCTGTCACTATTATTGTCTTTTCAGCAATCCCCGGAGTTTTATAAAATCTCGCTGGCAATTTGGCAATAGCCTCTTGTCCTGAGCCAGCCGAAGGATTGAACATTTGTGCAAGTATTTCTCTTTTTTCCTGACCAAGTGCTAAGACGATGATCAAATCGAGCATTGATAACGCAGCGAAATTCATTGTAATTCTTGCTCCATATTTCTCAGCCTCATAAAAGTCAACCAACGAACTCTGATCTTCTGAAATCTTCGTGACTATTTCTGGAATCGCAGGAATTCCTGCCGTATGACCATCTTCCCCAATACCCAGAATTCCAACGGTTTTAGGAAAATACTTAGTGACGAATCGAAGTGCCTCATCATAATCCCGCGCATCATCTTCAATGCTTTTTTCTGCCTGCAAGATAGGATAAAAACGAATATTTAGACTTTCAAAGTATTCAATTAAGCCTGTTTCTGAAATCATTAGCTGATTGCTGTTCTTATGCATTGGCTCACCAAAACGTTCATCAATCTGACCAACAGCTCCAGCTTTTACATTTTTCCCTGCAGCGATAAATTCATAAAGTTTTTTAGGAGTAGAACCCCCTGAAAGAAAAAGTGCAGTTTTAAAATCAGAGTAGCGATCAAGTATTTCCACAATTACCTCACTAGCCTTCTGAGCCGTAGCAGTTTCAAGCACAAGAATATTTTCTTTATTCTGATAGTGATTTAATCCAATAAGTCCGAGCCTATCCATTTGGACTAGTATATCAAATAAATCAAGAGTCTTACGACTTTAATCCTTATGTCTATTCATTTTCTAACATTTCTTTTTTATACTCCATCAAAAGGGGGTGAAAACATGGCAAAATCAAAAAGAGGCTTCGCCTCAATGGATTCAGAGAAGCAAAGACAAATAGCTAGTAAGGGTGGAAAAGCCTCAGGCGGAAACTTTAAAAACAACCCAGAACGAGCAAGAGAAGCTGGCAGAAAAGGCGGAAGCAAATAAACTACTTAGATGGATTAAAATTTAATGCACAAGAATTGATGCAATATCGGAGTCCTGTTTTGTCAGTGGGCCCATCCTTAAAAACATGCCCTAAATGACCTCCGCAATTAGCACAAACTACTTCTACGCGGTTCATTCCATGTGAATCATCGTCTTTTAAAATTACATTTCCTTTTTGTGCAACGTCATAAAAACTTGGCCAACCTGAACCTGATTCGAATTTAGTTCCTGAATCGAATAATTGATTCCCACACGCAGAGCATGTATACATTCCATTTTCATGCATGTCTACATATTTTCCGATAAATGCAGGCTCTGTGCCTTTATTTCGCAAAACTTCGTATTGCTCAGGAGTCAATTCTTTTTTCCACTCTTCTTCAGTTTTCTTTATCATTAACTTATGTTATCACTTGTTAAATAAATATTCGATGAAATTTTTAACTTTAGGAATATCGAAAAACACAGTAATATAAATTAATAAACCAATAAGTATTAAAAAACTTACCGTATTTATTTTTGCCTCAAGTGCTGGACTGATTTTCTTTCCTGTCACCATTTCCACTAAAACAAAGAATAATCTTCCCCCATCAAGGGCAGGGATTGGAAGAACATTGAAGAATGCCAGAGTGATTGAAATAAGTCCCATCAAAGTCAAAACCTGAAGCACTAATTCTTTTACATTTTGACTTTCAGAGACCACTGCTCCTACTACGACAAATATACCAAGAGGTCCGGAAACACTCTGGCCAATCTGCTCCGTGGATTTTTCTTTAACAGAATTGGAGATCAACTCTTTCGTGGCAGATAAGTTATACAGCATCAAATCCACAGGATAGATTATTCCTGAAATTATTTTCTGCCCTAGCGTTGTATAAACTAATTCATATCCGTCTTGTGAGCCTAACGAAACTCCAATTGCACCCTGATCTTTCGGTGGGTTAACTCTTGGCGTTAGACTTCCCTTCTTCGTATTTCCTTTATCATCAGTCCAGACAAGGATAATTTCTTTTCCTTTATTTGAATTTACTAGACTAACAAACTCTTTCATGTTCGCAAGCTTCTTACCATTTACTTCTAAAATTTGTGAAAATGGCGCAATACCAGCTTTATCTGCAGGAGAATCTTTAGAAACTTCACCGATATAAACTTTCGAATTTAGACTCTGCTCTACGAAATGAAATTTGTGCTCAGAAAGTGCAGGAACTTCAGTTTTGAATCCTTGAGCTGCTAACACAATATAAAAAATAATAACCGCGAGAAAGAAATTCATGAGAATTCCAGCGAGAATTACTAACGCTCTTTGCCAAGCAGGTTTAGTAAAATAAGCATGCTCCAAATCTTTTTTTGCTTCGTGGTTTTTATCTTTAGAGCTAATTTTTCCCCCACCAGCATCGTCCTCTCCATAAAGCTTCACAAAACCTCCAAGAGGAATCCAGTTAATAGAATAAATCGTTCCTTTTCTTTTTTTACCAAACAAGCGTGGAGGAAAGCCAAATCCAAACTCTTCCACTTTTATGCCAAATCGACGTGCTGTAAAAAAATGACCTGCTTCATGAATAAGAACAACGACTGAGAGGATAAAAAGAAAGCCAATTATGGAAAAAGCAATGGATAAAATATTTTCAAACATTGAGATCTGAGTATAACAGAAGGCAATCTAAATTTCTAACTAAATCTGGAGGAGTTCTTCTTCTTTCCTTTTTCCAAGTGTATCAATTTGAGTAGTCATTTCGTCAGTGAGGGTCTGAACTTCTTTTTCAAGCCGGGAAGTTTCATCTTCTGGAAGATCTGCTTTTTTAATGTCATTCATAGCATCTTGTCTATTCTGTCTAATCATTACTCTTCCTGCTTCAAGTTTCTGCTTCATCAAGTGAATTAGCTCCTGCCTTCTCTCTTCTGAAAGTGGTGGAATTGTAATTCTTACAACTTGACCATCAGTTGAAGGATTAAAACCCGCACCAGACTCTAAAATTCCTTTTCGAATATCTTCCAATACTGATGCATCAAATGGCGTGATTACCAAACTTTGTGCATCTTGCGCATTAACTGTTGCAAGCTCCATAACTCGAAGTTTAGTTGTACCGTTATAAGCAGAAACTACGATATTTTCTACAAGCGCTGGCGTAGCCTTTCCAGTACGGATAGTTCCGATGTCTGAAGTGAGAATTTCTAGAGCTTTTGCCATGTTCTGGCGAATAGTGGGGATAAAGTTAGGCTCCATATAACAGATTATAACGCAAATCTTTTGAATTCGCGAATTTGGATATTTTCTCCCAGTTTTCCAATAGTTTGCTTAATTAAAGCTTCGATTGTAAGCTTAGGATCTCTAATATATTCCTGTGCGAGTAGTTCCTTTATGTCTTTTGGATCCATAGCTGAAATTTGCATTGCAATTTCATGAGCAAGCTGTTTAAATTCATCAGTGCGAGCTACGAAATCTGTTTCGCAAAGAACTGTAACTAAAACACCGACTTTTCCATTCCCATGAACATAAGCTTCTATTAATCCCTCTGCAGTTTCTCGATCAGATTTCTTTTCTGCTCTTTCAATTCCTTTTTTTTGAAGCCATGCCGCAGCTTTTTCTAAATCACCATTGGATTCTTCTAATGCAGTTTTAACATCAGCCACGGATGCCTGAGTTTCATCTCGAAGTTGCTTAACTAATTTAATATCGTATGCCATTATTTAGATTCCTTTATTGTAGTTTTATCCTGAACTGACTGAACGGATTTCTTTGGAGCTGATTTATCCTGAGCTTGTCGAACGGATTTTTTCTCTTCAACTTTTTCTGCTTTAGGCTCAGCTTTCTTTTCTGTCTTAGTTTCTGCTGGTTTCTTGTCCGCCAAAACTTTAGCGTCTGTGGATTCTTCTTTAGCATTTGCTCTTCCTTCAGCCCATGCATCAAGCAAGAAGCCAATAATAAGTTCTAAGCTTCCTACAGCATCGTCGTTTGCAGGAACTGGATAAGTAATAAGGTAAGGATCTGAGTTAGTATCTGCGATAGCCACTGTTGGAGTTTTAGTCTTGCGTGACTCTTTAACAGCTGTATCTTCAAGATGTGAATCAATGATAAACAAAGCATCTGGTGCTTTTTTCATATCAGCTACGCCACCATAAAATGATTCAAGCTTTTCTTTTTCTTTTGCCCATCCACCGATTTCCTTCTTAGTGTATCCCTGTTGAAGCGAAGGAGTATTTAATTTTTCAGTAAGATCATGGAGTTTTTTAAAGTTTTTAGAAACTTCTTGGAAATTAGTGAGTAGTCCACCAATCCATTTGTTAGTTACGTAGTAAACTCCGAGCTCGCCTTTCGCATTTTTCTTAACTCTTTCAAGCTCTTTAAATAAAACTTCATGAGCTTGTCTTTTTGTTCCCACCACTACGATAGATGAATTAGGATTTTGTGCAAGAGCTTTAAGATATTTTGCTGCTGCATCTAAACCTTCCTTAGTTTTAGCAAGGTCAATAATGTGGATTCCGTCACGAGCTTCGAAAATAAAATCCCGTGATTTAGGATTAGATCTGGTTACTTGATGCCCGAAATGGCAACCTGCTTCTAAAAGCTCTTCTAAAGTTATGTTTTTCATATTTTGCTTGTCCTGGTTATAGATCGAATGGCAATTGATCGTTCAGGATGTCTCTTATACCGCCATCTGGATGAGGTTTAAAAACTCAGAGACATATATCCAGATGTGAGTGATAAGCTATTATACGATATGAAGCTAAATTATTCAAGCCTTAAGCCCACTTTGTATTGTCGCTCTGCCAATCTAGCGATCTCCTCGAGACTCAATCCATCAACCACTTTCATTCTTTCATATACTTCATCGATAAAACGACTCAGCATGTGTCCTCTATCAATCGGCAACTGAACCGACTGTATAAAATCATCTTCATCAGGATCTAAATAAATTCCATCCTCTACTTTGGGACTCAAGCTCACAAGTGGGGCATCTTTTGCCATATCTCCCATTTTACCCCTGAGAATCAAAAATCCTTCTTTTTTTACTGAACTTTTTCTTCTTTTAACCCAAGGAACAAGGGAAACTTCAATAAACTTCTCTATTCTATATCCATCTAAAGTTTCGCGCACTAAAATTCCATCTGGTACAAATCTACCCCTAATCCCCACTTGACCCAAACCATTATCTATAAATTCCCTGCTTCCCGCTACTTCAGCTACTACATTTAGCACTGCTTCACCCATAACTGGAACTTCCGGCATATCTAATGATGAGAGATATGCATAAGCCATTCTCTCAAATACTGCACCTTTAAAATGCCCGCGAAAATCATCTTCGTCAGTTACCGCTCTTGCCTCTGCTAAAGCATCGACAAACAAATCTACAAATAACGGATCAGAAGCATATGCTGCTAAAAATTCCTCACCCTCTTTTCTTTTAAAATGATCAAACCTCCCTGAAGCTATTAAAGCAGCCTGCTCAGCTACACTATCATGTAAAATGCCTTGCACCTCTTGATGCCAATTCCGCTCAGGCAATATCAGTGTCCCACCCAGCATCTCATTAAATCTTTCTAGACTCATTGTGGAAATTTAACATTTTAGCGTAGCTAAAGCAAGGAGGACTAATAAATAGGATATTTACGGCAGAGGGACTTAACTTCTTTTGCGATTGTTAAAAGATTTTTATTCTTCGCAGCTCTTTCTTTGAATAAAGTAAAATATTCTGCTCTAGCATCTTTATCTGTAGGTAAATCTTCTCCAGAAACTTCTTCAATCACTTGATTAATCCAGGCGGCAATCTTCTTCATTTCTCGCTCTCTCATACCTCGAGTCGTAATGGCAGGCGTTCCCAACCTTATTCCTGATGGCCAAAGGGGCGGATTGGTGTCATTAGGCACTCCGTTCATATTAAGTACTATTCCCGCAGTTTCGAGCGCGAAAGCAGCAATCTTCCCACTAACTCCTTTATTGCGAAGATCAATCAAAATTAAATGATTGTCACTTCCGCCTGAAACGAGATCAAAACCATAGCCACTTAGTTCGTCAGCTAAAACTTTCGTATTGTCTACGATATGTTTGGCATATTTTTTGAAAGAAGCGCTACTCGCCTCTTTAAGCGCTACTGCGATAGCAGCTGTTTGGTTATCATGTGGTCCTCCCTGAAGTCCTGGAATAATGGCAGAATTAACTTTTTTAAAAAGATCAGGGTCTTTTTTGAGCCCTTTAGCAGTTACCATTATTAAAGCTCCGCGCGGACCACGAAGAGTCTTATGAGTAGTAGTCGTTACAATATGAGCATAAGGAACTGGGCTTGGATGAACTTCAGCAGCTACTAAACCAGCTATATGGGAAATATCAGCTAAAAGATAAGCGCCCACTTTATCTGCTATCTCACCGAACTTTTTAAAATTAATAGTTCTAGGATAAGCAGTAAATCCACAAATAATGAGCTTAGGTTTTTCTTTCATAGCCTGCTTTTCAATAGCATCAAAATCAAGCTTGCCTTTTTCATCTAGCGTGTATTGAATTGCTTCATAAAAAGTGCTAGAAAAAGTTCTATCTGCTCCATGCGTCAAATGTCCACCAAAAGAAAGTTTCATTCCCATCAACTTATCTCCCGGATTAAGAACAGCCATTTGCACCGCAGAATTTGCTGGCGCTCCAGATAGTGCTTGCACGTTTACCTCTTCTACTCCGAAAAGCCTCTTAGCTCTCTCTTGAGCCATAATTTCGACGTGATCAATCACATCATTTCCCTGATAATATCTCTTCTTCGGATAGCCTTCTGAATATTTATTATTTAATACTGTACCCAGTGCTTCGAGTACTGCTCCGGAGGTGTAATTTTCTGAAGGGATCATTTCGAGGACGTTTTTTTGTCTTTCTTCTTCTTTTTTAACTAACTTATAAATTTGAGGATCTGTGATCTTAAGATAGTTCATCTTTGAAAAAGTATAGTAAATGGTTTAGGCCATTGCAACGGGCAAATTAATGATTACAGCTATTTGGCAACTATGTCCTTTTCAATTTTAATCTTATGCCCGGGAGTAAGCTTTCTAAGTAAGCTTCTCGCTCTAACACGTGCTTCCAGGGTTCTAGGAATTTTAAATCCATATGAATTGCCATATGCATCAATTAATTTATTGTCTGGAGAAAATGATAAAAATCCAGCATCTACATCATCAAGCTCAAAATTCCTTAAATCATCAATTTCACTTAAAAGCCCATCTTCTAATGCAATATCTATATGCTTGACTTCAATCTTGCTTGGATCTTCTGCCAAATTGGGACCAAAAATAATAGTATCTCTTGCTCTTAAAAATTTACCTCGATATCTAGCTCCACCAAATGATTCAGGACCACTATACCTTGTCATGAGCGGATTTTATACTCACATTCAGCTTATTGCAACGAGGAAAACAATAACAAATTATTCCCACTCCATCCTTCTCTTGTCATCCTGAACTTGTTTCAGGATCTCTAAAATCCTACATTTATAGTAAGTGCGTAGGAAATATAGTTATTATATTTACATAATAACCAATGTAAATAACACAACTTTTTATATTGGGGTTACCAATAATATTCTTATGTGTTCATTTGAGCACAGATTTGGCGTTGTTGAGGGTTTTACAAAAAGAGATAAATTAAAGAAGTTGGTATATATTGAGGAGTTCAACGATGTTAACGAAGCGATAGCTCGAGAAAAATAACTGAAAAATTGGCATCGTGATTGGAAGATAAAACTAATTAAATCAAGAAACCCAAAATTTGAGGATTTATCTATCACTTTTTAGATCCCGAAATAAATTCGGGATGACACAGCATGTCTCATTCCCATTCCATCGTTGCTGGGGGTTTAGAGGTAATGTCGTAAACTACACGTGAAACATTTGGCACTTCGTTCACAATCCTTTGAGCAATCTTCTCAAGTATTTCAAAAGGAATTCGCGCAATCTCAGCCGACATCCTATCTTTCGAGTGAACTATACGAATTGCTACCACTTCTCCATAAAATCTCCCATCCCCTTTTACCGCAGTTGAATTAGTGCCGGTCATTATGGCCCAACATTGAAAAACTTGTTCATACCAACCTGATTTTTTTAATTCCTCAACGACAATACCATCGGCTTGCACCTCCTGTGCCAATCTTTCATTAGTAACTTCTCCCATAATTCTCACAGCATGACCTGGTCCTGGGAAAGGCTGCTGAAAAACCATATCTTTCGGCATTTTTAAGGCAACTCCTATTTCGCGTACTTGATCGGTGTAATAATATCTCAAAGGCTCTAACAATTTAAGTTTCATTTCTTTTGGCAGCCCACCTACATTATGATGACTTTTTATATGAGCTGAATGCTTTGTGCCTTGTGAATGAATAAAATCTGCATATGTAGTTCCTTGGAGAAGATATTTAACCTCTCCGTGCTTTTTCATTTCTCGCTCGAAAAGATCAATATAAAGTTTTCCAATTACTTTCCGCTTTTCCTCAGGATCCATTACTCCTTTTAGTTTTTCCAAAAATTCTTTTCTGGCATCCACAATTATCACTTTTGCTCCCAGAACTTTTGGAAAATCGTTCTTGATACGCTTCAAAGTCTCTTCGCGCATAAGACCTGAGTTAATAAAAACTGGAATAAAATTTTTTCCAATTGCTTTTGCCACTAAAACTCCAGCCACAGCTGAATCAGTACCTCCAGAAAAAGCACCTATTACTTTTTTAGAACCTACTTTTTCTTTAACCTCATCAATCAGAAGATCAATAGAAATTTTTTGAGGAATTAGTGCAAGATTACAAATTCTTGTTGCAAAATTCTGAAGTATCTCAGATCCATGGGTTGAATGTTGTGCTTCCGGGTGAAATTGCACGCCATAAAAGTTTGACGATAAATTCTCTACTGCTGCAAACTCTACACTTTCCGTACTAGCAGAGACTTCAAATCCTTTCGGCAATTTCATCACTGTATCACCATGTGACTCAATTACATTGGTTTTCCTTGGTAAGCCATAAAATAAATTTTTAAAATTCTTTACTTCCAAAGCTGTCGGCCCGTATTCTTTTTTACCTGCTTCTACTTTTCCTCCAAGAAGCTGTGCCATCAACTGCCATCCATAACAAATACCAAGAATTGGGATTCCCAGCTTAAATATTTTTACGTCAATTATAGGAGCATTTTTTTCATAAACTGATGCTGGTCCTCCGGAAAAAATTAAGCCAGAGGGTTTGTCTTTTAAGCAAATTTCAATTGCTGATTCCGGGTCAATAAGTTTGGAGTCAACACCTAAGTCTTTTAAACGGCGAGTTATGAGATGTGCAGTTTGACTTCCAAAATCTATTACATAAATCATATTTATTGATAATTTTCACCCGGGTTAGTAATCAAAACATCATGTGGATGAGATTCTGAGAGTGAAGCCTGGGTTATTTTAGTGAACTTAGCATTAGCTCTCAACTGCTCTAGATTTTCCCCACCTATATAATATAATCCGGATTTCACTCCACCGATTGCTTGATCCACCAATTCTCTGACATTTCCTTTAACTGGTACAAATCCCTCTACTCCCTCTGCGACCAACACACGGTCTTTATAATCTTTTCCATGAAATTCTCCTTCTGATTTTACGTTTGCTCCTTGAGTCATTGCGCCAATCGAGCCCATACCACGATATGACTTAAATAAATAAGTCTTTTTATCTTTCTCAAAGATACTCTGAAATCTATGCGGAACTTGCTCTCGAGTTAGCTCCACTTTTTCACCCGGCGCTTCTAGACATGAAGCGAAAAAGCTCCCCATCATCACTGTTTCCGCTCCCAGCGCCAAAGCCTTTACGATATCTCCTGAATATTTAATTCCACCGTCAGCGATTACTGGCACATCAAATTCTCTTGCCGCAGCGACAGTTTCTAAAAGAGCAGTCACCTGTGGCACTCCCATTCCAGAAATAATTCTCGTAGTACAGATCGCACCTGGCCCCATCCCTACACGCAACCCATCAGCCCCTGCATCGATTAACGCTATAGCTCCATCATATGTTGCGATATTTCCTGCGATCACCTGCAGCTTAGGATATTTGGTCTTAATATACTTCGTCGCATCAATAACTTGCTTACTAAATCCATGAGCAGAATCCACTACGATTACCGAAGCCTTAGCTTTTACTAAAGCATCTACTCTGTCTTCAAAACCATTCCCAGCTCCCACAGCAGCGCCTACCAATAATTTTTCGCGAACAACCTTCTTCACTTCTTTGACTTGCAGATCAGTTGGAAGATTTCTGTGAATTATTCCCATACCTCCCAGACGAGCTAATGCGATTGCCAGTTCTGATTCAGTAACAGTATCCATCGGTGCAGAAACTAGCGGAATTTTAAGATTTATTTTTCGGGTCAAACGAGTGGACAAATCAATTTTTGATCTTGAAAAACCTGCATAGCCAGGTAAAAGTAAGATGTCATCGAAGGTTAAACTTGGGGGAAATAGATAATCAGCGCTCTCCATAACTTACTTTACTAAGTTTGATTTTCTTTGTCAAGACGACCAAAATCGATCAAACTATTTCTCAAGTGTCAGGAATTTATATTTAAGATTTTCGTATTCTCCGTCTTCTTCAGAAACTATTTTTTCAAATTCTGAATAATCTGGGAAAAAAGTATCTGCATCACGATCTGCATCCACAATTGTCAAATATAATCGGTCCACTATTCCCGACTCTAATGCCTCTTTAAAAATTTGCCCACCTCCGAAAATAAATATTTCGTCATTTCCAGGTGCATCCTTGGCTGCCTCCAACGCCATTTCAAATGAACTTACAATTATTGCATTTTCAATCTCAAGCTCTGTGTTAGTCGTAATAATAATGTTTGTTCTATTTGGCAAAACACGTCCTATCGATTCAAATGTTTTTCTGCCCATAATGATTGGATGACCACTAGAGATCTTCTGCATTCTCGTGAAATCTTCAGGTATTTTAAATAGAAGCTGATTGTCTTTCCCAAGCCCTCTTTTATTATCAATGGCTGCAATAATACTTATCATTTTCTAAATATTAACTTTCTTTATTAAACTTCTCAAGAGTCGCTTTTATAAGCATTGCAGAAACGTTTATCGCTGGTCCTTCATCTGGCTCATGGAAACGCCACAGACCTGTGGAACTATTAATCTCAAGTATAAACAAATTGCCTTCGGGGCTTTTTATAAAATCTACAGAGGCGAAATTAAGCCCAAGCGTCCTAGATGCTTTTATGGCGATCTCAATCATTTCCTTATCCCAATCTTTCTTCTCAAGCGAAATCCTCTTAACACCTCCGACTTTAAAATCGTGAATATATCTGTGCAGCGCGATTACTTCGTTATTTAAAACTAAAGTGCGAAACTCTTCTCCAGGAATAAACTTTTCTATAATAGACTCTGATAAATCTAAGTTTTCTAATTCTTCTGCGCTATTTATTTGAACCACACCTATGGAATTATCTCCATGAGTCGGTTTTGCCATAATTTTCTTGTGCTCATTCAAAAACTGCCTAGCTTTAGCCTTATCTTTAGGAAGAGTAAAAGGAATATTTGGTAAATTATTCTCTTCCAAAATCACTCTGGTTGTATGCTTATTTCTAGCAAGATATGTACTTAAAGAAGTATTCAAATAACTAGTCCCATGGAAAAAATAAATCGACTGGCCTTTATATAAAACTTCAAAAAGTCCGTATTCCGTTAACAGTTTTGGATTTAAACCAAGTCTTTTGGCAGCATCAAAGATAACTTCTGCGCTTTTATTCATGGGGGAATTATAACTTATTTTTCTGCGCCCATAAACTGCTGAGCATTATGGATTACTTGATCTATGTTCGGAAGTGTTTCAACTAAAAGTGTTAAATCTTTTACACTCATCCACTCAGGAATACTTTTTTGCCCATCTCTTCCCTCTGGCCGCATTTTACCACTATAGCCTGTGCAGAGAAAGACCTTCCATCTCAAATTTTCTTCATCATTTCTTAAAACAACTTTAGCTTGAAATGTATTTCCTGGAAATTCCAAAAGATGGTCACTATCAGTTTTTAAACCGGTTTCTTCTTCGAATTCTCTTATCGCCGCCTCTTCTGATGTTTCACCTTCTTCGACATGTCCGCCGGGAAGATTATATGAACCATAATTTTGGCGCGAATCAATTCCATTTCTTATTGCTAACACCCTATCACCATCTAGAACCAGAATCCCCACTGTCTGAGCTACTTTTTCGTTTTCTGGTACATGAACTGCAGCTTCTGTCATTTCTTTTTAGAGGGCTTCTTGTCTTCATAATAACCTCCGGCGATAGTAAATTCTCCCTTAATAGTTGAGTGAGGATCATAATCTTCCAAAATAATAGAATCTGGCGTAAAATCTTCGAGCTTTCTGAGCTTTTTCGTAAATCTGACCTTCGGAAATGGCCTAGGCTTCCTCTTTAATTGCTCTTTCATGGGTTCCACATGATTCTCATATATATGAACATCTCCGAAAGTATGCACAAACTCTCCAGGTTTTAAACCTAAAATTTCTGCCAAAATTACAGTAAGCAAGGAATAGGACGCGATATTAAATGGAACTCCTAAGAATAAATCTGCACTTCTTTGATAAAGTTGAAGCGAGAGCTTGTCTCCACGACGAGAAAATTGATACATATTGTGGCAAATCGGGAATCTGTTAGCGTCCTTTTTCTCCGCCATCGTATACATGAATTCCGGATTCCAAGATGTCACGATCAAATTTTTCGCATCTGGATCATCTTTTATCTCCTGCATCGCCCAAGCCAGCTGATCAATAGTTCTACCCTTTTTTCTAGTAGGCCAAGATCTCCACATTTCTCCATAAATTCTAGGCAATTCTCCCCACTTTTTCGCAAAGTTTTTACTCGTTCTGATTTGTTCAATAAACTCTTCTTTCGTCATCTTAGACTTAGGATTCTTCTCTTTAAAGATCTTATATGGATAGTCATCCCAAATGTGGACATTATTATCTACTAAATATTTGATATTTGTTTGACCTGAGAAAAACCAATAAAGCTCCTGAATCACTCCAGTCCAGTAAACTTTTTTTGTAGTAAGAACTGGCAGTCCCTCGGAGAGATCGTAGCGATTTTGGCGGCCAAATAAACTATAGAGGACGACATCAGTTCCGCGGTCTACTTTCCGCTCACCATGATCGAGGATTTCTTGTGCGAGATCTAAATATTGATACTCTGGATGCCTTTTACTCTTCCCTGCCATTAGAACAATTTATTCCTTTTAGCCCAGTTTTTCAATCCGATCAAAATGGATCAAACCTGTTTCTCTTTTTTACTAGTAGAAACTCGTCCACCCTGCCATTGGCCGCGGTACATATTTCCTCCGCCTCTTACTTCATCGAATTGTATATGGACAAACCTTGAGCCGAGTTCAATTTCAACTGTGACTGGTCCCTCATTTTTCAAAGCAAATGTTAACCCCCCGCTATATCCAGGTGGGACATTTCCCACGCGCAGAAATAAACCACTTCTATAAGTAGTAGACCTTGGTGTTATATGTGCAGTAAGATTCTCGGGCATATTGACGTCTTCTATAGTTTTTACTAAATAAAAATCACCTGGTTTTATCTTTATACTGCTTACTTTTTTTGGGTCATATTTTTCAATTAATTCAATTTCTGCAGTATGGCGCTCAGTAAGTCCCAAAAATGCTTTTCCGGAAATTTTATAAACTTCACCAAGACGGAGATCAAATCCCGCACCTTCCGGATTTGTAAGCTCCCTCTCAGCCAGATTCGTCACCAAGTTTTTCTTCTTTACTAAATGCAATAATTTCTTCGGTCCAAGTATCATATTGGTTTACAATTTATAACTTTAAGCCTCTATTCAATATTTTAATTTTGAATCATTTTAAATTCTTTACAAATTTATAATTGAAAATTTAAAATTACTTTCTTATGTTTAAAGTTTTTTCAG
>CAZGGU010000023.1:0-14764 GCA_964525395.1 uncultured Gammaproteobacteria bacterium | reverse complement strand
TCACCTCTTTCAAAGTAATAGGCTTAAGCAAGTCTGGATTAATCGTCGGAGTATAATCTCTCCTGTTAGGATGAGTGAGCTGATTCGCGCGAGAATTGATCCTGTGACAAATTTCTCGTACCATTTCACGAATCGCATTGCTATTATCCTCACAGCCTGACGGAATACGAGATCCCGTCACTACTCGAGAATCCACATTGACATGAAGACCCAGATGACCACTCAGCTCTAGAGCTGCCATTAGATCTCCCGAACGATCCAAAGAAATATAAAGACCAATAAAAGCCCAACTTTCATCAAGCAATCGTGTAGAAGGCGGAATCTTTTTAACCTTAGCCATCATTCACCTCTTTCAGGATGGGCTGGGAGAAATACTGGGATTCGGACACTTCCGAATCATTACTGCACTCACCCCATTAGTAGCACCATCATAACGACTATTGCGCTCATAAAGCTCAACATAAAAATCTTCAACTGTGGCAGAGATATCTTCGAAATTCTCTTCCAAGCTTCCCAAAACATATTCATCTTGATAAATGCGAACCTGTGCGCCCTTAAATACTCGGATCCCACGCGCCCTATCATTCCAGCTTTCACCCAGATTGGGGTAGCTTTCATAAAAAGTCGTAGGAACTTCATCAGGGAAATCAGCACCGCGATTCATCCGATAAACTGGATCAGGACACTTGTCGATCCAAGGTACAGGCGTGGGCGTAGCTACCGGCGGACCAGAGCTACCAGCGCACCCAGCAATCAAAACGAAACCTGCGATCAAAAGACAGAGAGCTCGCTTCACAGCTTCACCTCCTCAATCTTGAACGCCGAGCGGCGCAGTAAGCCTAGCGATCAAACAATCAATCACTTCCTTAGGACCAACGAGCTTGGGATCGTGATTCTCACGAATCTGCTCAAGCGCATCGAGCACACCATCCGCCTCCCCTACTTCCTGCAAGGCATAAATAGCCTCGATAAGCAGAATGGTCGGATGATCATCGTCCAAGGGCATTCCCTCGGACCAATTCCTACTCCTACCCACTCGGTAACCATCATCGTAGGCATCCCCAACTGCATTGACTAGCAGCTGAGTAACTTGTGAAAACGTATCAGTATCAAGACGATCCTTAAGGAGCGCCGCAATCTGTGTGAGGGTAGGATTTTTGGTCGGTGTCATTTCTCCGCTCCTTCTTGTGATTCCTGGTTGTCATCATCAGAAACAGATCTAGCCACTAGCTTTAGAATGTCAGGTCTCCTTATACCGAGCTCACGCTCGATCTGAAGCCTGCCCTGAGACTGCCCTCCAAGGAGTCCCGCCTGAAAACATTCCCGCTCAACTTCAAAAAGCTGGTCGAGAATTTTCTCCAACTCTGCCCCATGGTGCATTTTACCCAACTGACGGGCAAGATTAATACCAGCTGGGCTGGTAAACTTTCTACCTTTGAAAAGATTACCGCTTGTAGCCATAGAGGCCATTGCCCTCAATATATGCGATGACCTTGGGATAAATAAGATGAACGACACCATCCATCGAGCCAGTCTTTTCGATAATCTCACGAATGCGGGAACTCGAAATATCAGGCACGATCGGATTAGGATCATTCCAAACCGGCAGACTCATTCGCCCAATCGGGAGAATCGTCAGAAGCTTCTGCAGCTCCGAATAATCTTCCCAATTACGATAATCCTGATAGACGTCAGAGCCCATGATCATGGTTAGATCCGCTCCAGAATATCTAGCAGCAACTTCGCGAACAGTCTTCAGGGTCCAACTGACTCCACCAATCTCCTGCTCGATCCGAGAAACCTCAGCTCCAGGAACCGCAGCAAAAGCCAATTCGCACATGCGAACCCGGTCTTCGTAGTCAGCCAAATCCTTACCATAAGGATGCTTAAACGTAGGAATAATCAGAGTGAAATCAGGCACTTCTAGCATCGTTGCATGAAACGCCGTCAAAACATGTCCCACATGCGGCGGATTAAAACTTCCGCCATAAAGAAGAATTCTAGTCATTGTGAATCATCCTCAGTGTCCCAAGAATATGATCAGCATGCTCACAGCGAAATGGCATTCTGCCACTCTTACCCTGATAAAGATAATCATGCCGCCCATAATGCAAAACAATCACATACCCAGGAACTTGCGCTGCTGAGTACAATTGCACTGGATCTGGACAACCCAGACTACCATTAGGCCAAACTACATCTGAATAACTCTTAAGCTGAATAAGATCTGAAGTAATTCTGAGCTTGTAAGCAAGATCTTGAATAGCCTTGCCTACTGGATCATTCACTGACGCAAAGGTTGTCGGCTCATGCTTAGGCTTCGCTAGCCCTCGTCCCATTTCTCTCCTCTAATGTAGCAGATGATGAAAACTTTGTCTTGCTTTCATCCAAGCTAGACTTACTATTTATAAGTAAGTACAAACAGAAATCCTAGCTCGAATAAAAGACTTTTTAAATCCGCAAATTTTTAATGTGCAAGAAATATATCAAAATGCTAAGCAATAGAACACAAACGCAATTGTTTGAGGCTATTTATTTAACCTGGGAATTATATAACTTTTGCTGCTCTGAAGCAAACTATGGGGTCTTAAAAAGTAGAAGGGCGCCGGTCGGTGAAGTATAAAAATAAGCTTATAGACAAAAGTCTATACACTCACTTTCAGTGACTCCACCGATGACGGCGCCCAGACGCGTATTCTATGTACGCGCATTCAGTTGTTGGAAATTTTAGCTAGGTCATGTTATTGACCTCGTACGGATTTGGATCTCCCTTGTCAGGACGTGATGTCCCGCTCGGGAGGCGTCGCCCGCTGGGGCGACGTGCGGACCGTCCAGCCCAGACGGCCACCGGAACCGGTGGTCATATGGTGACGGGCTTCCGACGTTCGCATACGAACGCGGCTGGAAAGGCCGAGGCCAAGCGGGGAGACCTTCGTCTCCTCATCGACCTTCGGCTGAGCCGATACCTTGCGGTTGACCGGCACGTACGGAGGCCAAAGCTCCCGCTTGATGCGATCACGAAGACGCTGGAACACGGGGGCTTCCCTTTCCTGCTCGGATGGAGGGTTGCTGATCCGTGGATCAGGCCTGCGGCTGGTGCTGCGGCGTCGCGCTGCCGTTCCTGCCACCCTTGCGGGGAGCCCTGAACGGCGTGCCCTTGGACGCGGCGATCGCGCCGATGGTGGTGGACTCCTGGATCCCCTCGTCCGCCGTCATGTGGACGGTGTCCGAAGAGGGCTGGGAGGCGTTGGCCATGACCAGGGGGATGTCGGCGGCCTCATCGAAGTCATCGAGCATCGCGTTGACGACGTCGAGTGCCTTCTGCTGAGCCTCCTGCTCCTCCTTCACCTTGCGGCGCTGGATCAGGGTCTCGGCCGTGTGGAGCCACTTCTCAGGGGCCCACGCCGCCACGACCATGCTGCCATCCTCGGACTCGACCACGACCACGAAGACGCGGCTGTCGACCGGGGGCAGATAGATCTGCACGTTGATCAGCTTGCCCTCGGCGTTCGTGAGGCCCTGCGGGGGCTGCGGAACGAACCGGGGCATGTCGCGACCGACATCACCCATGAACCTGCCCTGCGCCTTGAGAGCGCGGACCGTCCGGATGGGCACGTTATTGGGACCATCCAGCTGGATGATGAACGCCTGCTCGGCGGGCTCGACCTTGATGACCTTGCCCTTGAGCGGGAGAGAACGACTGGTCACGATGACCTCCTAGAAAAAACGTCCACCTCTAAAAATGGGTGGCTACTTGGCCACAAATCCTTTTATGGACATGTAGCCACCCAGTTGCTAAAAATTCCTAAACTGTTAATGTGCGTGTTAAGAAACAAAAACTAGACTGCAAATAGCCTGGCTTTATCCTTAACACAAGTGTGAATATTAACATATTTTATGGCAAATGTCAAGACTATAGGTTTACTTTTATAATTAGAGCAAAAGTTAATTTTATGGTAGGATTAAATTATGAAGCTCTATTATCAAGCAGCTCTGGTCGCATTCTCATTCCTTATCGTTTTTATTTGGCAAAATTCCGGCTTTGCTGCTACATACACTATTCCCATGGTCGGCTTCTTAGTCTTCCTTTTTCTCTTGGTTTCACTAAAAAACAAGGTTAAAATGAACTTTGGCGGGCCTGCAAACTTCTTTTTTCTTAACACTGTTATCCTGCTTTTTATCTTCTCCACAGGTGGTTTAGCCTCAGCTTTATTCTTTATTCTTTATTTCCTGCTCTTCGCAGCCTCATTTATCATGGATCCAAGAGTAGTTTTCATAATCCCAATAGGTGCACTCCTTGTTTTTTGGAACCAAATATTTACTGGTGATATAACTGAAAACCTGATTAAGATCGGCTCACTTATTCTTATTACCCCTCTTGCCTATTTCTTCGGAGTTCAATTCGCAAAAAACCAAAAGCAAGAAGATGAAGTTATACAAACCAAAGAGCGCGCAGTTGGCGCAGCAGATGAGATTTCCAAAGATGTTGACGATTTAATTCAATCCGGTAAAAACAAACTAAATGACTCGGAAATTAGCAAGTTAAATGAGATTTTACAAGAGACAGAAGACTTAAGAAATGAGAAAGAAAAATAGACTCAAAAAATTTTCACAGAAATTTTTAGCTTTTAAATTCGTAGCACTCATAGGTGCTTTATTGCTAATTTTCACAGGAATACTAACCCCCAAAGTTAATGCCCAATCCACCCTTCGAAATGATTACTATATGATCCGTATGGGAAACTTAAATGCCATTGCCGGAGAATCAGCCGGCTCTGGATATAACCTAAATATTACCGGTGGCCAAACTGCACCCGGCAGATATTCCGGTACTAATTATGTAGTTCGCGCCGGTTTCCAATATATTAATTCCATCATTCCCTTTTACTTTAAAATCGATAACATCATAATCGACTTCGGAGCCCTAAGCCCAACTAACCCTGTCACTAGAACCAGCACTCTAACTGTCGACAATCAATCAGCTGGAGGATACATCGTAACTGCTCAGGAAAATCATCAACTCCTCGTCCCTTCCTCTGGTCAGCTAATTCCCGACACAACTTGCGATGCCGGCAACTGCTCAGATACCACAGCAGCACTTTGGACCAATACCCTAACTTATGGCTTTGGGTATAGATGCGATCTAGTATCGGTAACTAACTACTGTAATACCGATTTCAATACTTCTGACTTCTACAAACAATTCGCAGATGCTTCAAAAAACGAAACACCAGTCACGGTTATGAGCGGGCAATCCGGAAGAAATCAAAAAGCTACCATAACCTACAAAGTAAATATATCCTCAAGCCAGCCTGCTGGACTTTACACTAATGCAATTACCTATATAGCAACACCGACTTATTAATTATGAAAAAGACTTTATTAATAACTTTCTTAACTCTACTTACGTGCAATCTGCTTTCTCCCCAGCACCAAGCACATGCTCAAGCTGTAAATACAGGCATTTACCCTCCCATTCTCCTAATCGATGCCGAGCCTCCCGCCAGCATCAATTCAGACATTTCCATAGAAAATAAATCTGATCAAAACGTAACATACGGCATATATCTAGTACCATTCAAAGCTTCAGGTGAAAATAATGGCCAGCCTGAATATGATCCGCAGCTAAACAAGCTCTATAAAAACATTTTTGACAAAATGCAGATTACTTCATCTGACAAAGTAATAAATCAAATAGAGCTAGCGCCGAATCAGAAGAAAAATCTTAATCTCCATATAGGAATTCCAAAAGGCGAAAAAGCATTTGACTATTATTTCTCTATAGTATTTATCTCAACTCCAGATGATCAACAATTAAACTCTAGCTTCTCTGGAGCTAAAGGAGGAGTCGGAACTAACGTTCTTCTTTCGATTGGTCCCAAAGGTAATCCTCAAGGAAATATAAAAAAATTTGAAGCGCCACAATTCGTAACTACTGGTCCAATTAACTTCAAAGTCCTTTTGGAAAATACAGGCTCAAATTATTTTACACCCGAAGGAAATATTATAGTAAAAAATATGTTCGGCCAAACAATTGGTGAAGTAGAAACTGTTCCAGTTAATATACTTTCTGAATCAGAAAGATATATTCCTTCAAAAGGAAACGTTAATAAAGATATACCCACAGTAACTTGGAATGAGAAATTTCTCCTGGGCTACTACACAGCAGAACTTAATCTAAAGCTCTCAGATAAAGGTCCCGTGTTTAAGAAGGAGATTCACTTTTTCGCGTTCCCCGTCGAAGGAATTCTAGGAATAATTATTTCAGCAATTATTGTTTTAGGGATTATAAAAAGGGTTAAAGTTAAAAAAGCAAAAGATCACTATTAACCTCGATTTAATCGGGGTTGACAACATCTTACAATTATGAAAATGTAGTAGTAGGGCATTTTTATATGTTTAAGAAGTTATTGGTAATCTTGTTTATTCTACCTATTTTATTCGTGATGAAGTCGGATAAAGCTCATGCTGGAACACTAACAAACCTCTCAGATACAGTCACCACTTCCCGTCCTTCAGCCGCCACACCTCTTTCAGCGGATGCAGCTTCAAGCGCCACAATTCTTAGCATCTACAACAATGGGTCACGTTTTTTAGCTTCAGATTCAGCTAAGATAAGAAGAACATCCACAAATGCTGACATTGTAGCTAGCACAATAATAGCTACTCAATCCTCAGCCCTTACCACAGCATACACAACGGCTGGAATCTCATCAGGAGTTCAGAACGGAACAGATGTTTTAATTGCAAATATCACAGCCATGCATACTATATCTTTTATTACCTCAAATCCGGTCCCATCTGGCGGAAAAATTGTAATTACTTTTCCAGGTTCAGCAGCTAATACTGCAACCCCATCTGCAAGCACATTCTCCTTTAATGGATTAGCTTCAGCAAATATAAAAACTAATAATGCATCCACCTGCTCCTGGTCAATATCTTCCCCAGCAATGACCTGCACAACCAATGCTTTGATAAATGCTGGAACCGTAGTCACAATCCTGGTAGGCTGCTCCTCAGCAACGGGCGCAAGCTGTACCACACAAGCTCCTACTTTAATTAATCCGACCAAATCAGCTGCAGCAGGAACAGCAGATGTTTGGAATGTTTCAGTCCAAACTCAAGATTCAGGAAGCGTGACAATCGATAGTGGAATAACAAAGGTAGGAACAATAGACACAGTTCAAGTTCAAGCTTCAGTTGACTCATCTTTTAGTTTTACGATCGCCGGCGTAAGTAATGGTGTAGCAGCGAACACTGGAAATTCAACAGGATGCACAAATACAGAAGTAACAACAAGTGGATTTAATGCCACTTCAACAGCCGTAAACCTAGGTGCCCTACCTGTCTCATCATCGGTAGCTCCCAACATCTCAGCTCAACTCATGACAGTGGCAACTAATGCATCAAACGGCTATAGCTTAACAGCAACTTCTTCAGGACAATTAATTGATGATTCTACTGGATTTTGGATTAACTCCTCTACTACGCCAGCAGCCTTCCCCGCCTCAGCACCATGGTTTGGAATTCATGCTTGCGGAGCAGACATAAATACTTCAACATGGGGCGCAGTAAGCACGACTACCACACGAGGAGGGACAGCTAAATATGGTTGGCCAACACAAACAACAGCTGTCACTCTTGCTACTGATTCGACTGGACCTATCGTTGCGGGATCAACTGGAAATGGATTAACTACTGTGGAATACGCAGCAGCAGTCGACTCTTCCGTTCCATCTGGAACATATGTTAGTGAAATTACCTATGTAGCAACGCCTATATTCTAATATGTTAAAAAAACTGTCCATTATTTCAATTCTTTTATTCTCTGCTGGAGCACTTGTTTTTGTATCTAAAATCAGCGCCCAGGAAAGCTCTAGAGCCTTTATTATTACTCCACCCACAGTTCAGGTTTCTCTCGATCCTGGCCAAAAAACCGAAGGGACACTAAAAATTACTAACGAAGGAGAAACTTCTCTTAATTTCAATACTCTCATTCAAGATTTTATCGTAGAAGATGAAAATGGAACTCCCAAGTTTCTAACCCCAAATTCTCTAAAGAATAAGTTTTCTGGCGCTTCCTGGCTAGCCGTTTACCCCAATCAAGTTTATGTTTCACCTAAAAAATCCACAGAGTTTAAATATTATATTCAAGTACCCGCAGATGCTAGGCCGGGTGGACATTATGCAGCCGTAATCTACACTCCAACCAACACTATTCCAGGTGGCAAAGGCTCAGGTGCATCAGTAAATACCAGTGTAGCTACGCTCTTCTACATCACCGTGAATGGCCCTGTCACTGAAAATGCTACTATCACTAAGTTTACGACTAATAAGCTCTGGGAAGCGGCTCCTGAGATCCTTACAACCCAGATCAATAATCTTTCCGACATCCATATTTCTCCAAAAGGAACTATCACAGTTAAAAATATGCTTGGAAAAACTACTCAGGTAGAACAATTTCCTAAATCCAATGTTTTCCCTGGGGTCTCGCGCGGATATCATACGACAATTGGTAAAGGTTTCATGCTTGGACGCTACACTGCTGATGTTAATTTAACCTATGGATCAGCCAACAAAGCCTTAGCAGCTTCTACGTCGTTCTGGGTTATTCCTTGGAAGATGATCTTAGTCATAATAATTATCATTGCAGTTGTAATCGGGGTAATCATGGTAATGAAGAAAAAAGGCGGAATCAAACACCAAGGACCAAGCAACTCTACTCCTCCACAGCACCCAAACGAAGCATAAAAGAAAAGGTTCTGGATAAGCGGCAGTAATGCCAAGTGAGCACAGCTCACACTCACCCAGAACCGGATTTAATTATTGCAGAGAAACGTTATCGTTTGACAAAAAATTAGAAAAAGCAAAATGATAGGTTCCCCTAGGAATCATAAATACATAAGTGCTTGAGAGACCAAAGCAAGACCCGAACCAACGTTCGAAATTATTCTGAGGCTCACACTGAGGACTCACTTCATAAATCGTCAGCTCAGGGCTGTCAATGCCTTCAACCTCTCGAACGATCACATCATACCCACCAGGGATTTCGACTGTCTTACCTGACGAAATATCCAAATATGTATATGTGACATCACCATCTGTATAAAGCTTACTTGCCTTGACATAGTAATTAGATGAATCAGGAAGCACACCTACCGAAATTGAAGACTTCACAGTCACATCGATTCCACTATCGAATCTTCCGAAATCTGCTGTATAAAGCATGGATCCTATAATAAAGAGGAAAAACCCAACAAAAAAACCAAATCTGATACTATCGAAAATAAGTGTGGCAATAAGAGAAATAACGAAACCAATAATTATTGCGACTGCAATAAAACCGATTCCCAAATACTCGTAGAACATGACGTTTTCCATCCGAGACTCCTTTCGCTATGACGTCTTAATTATTCTCTGCAATTTTAAAGAACCACAAACTGAAAATTAAACAGCAATTAGCTTAACTTCTATTTGAAGTAAGTATTATATATTAAATTAAACTATAACATCCAGTCGTGGTGAAGTTTTTTAGATCCTGCAAAATAAACTTTGGTACTCATCTGAGATTTATTTTCTAAATGCAAAACTTCTTGCACTCTTTTTCTAAATTTCTTATTAAATAGCAGTATAATAAATAGGATAAGGATTATCAGGGCAATCAAAATGAACCAAGGAAATATTTTTCCTAATCCATCTTTAGTTTCTTCTACCACTAACCCTTCAGGGGTTAAGCTCTGCAGTTCTAGTGGTTTATCAGTTTTTTCTGAATCTTGTTTCTCAAACTTAGCTGTAGCGAACAAATAATATGTCCCCACCGGTAAATTTTTTACTTGAACCTTATAAAAGCCTGAATCATTTGCCTGAGATTGGATGGTCTTATTGGCCGAAATATGAGTAGCTATATTAGAGTTTGGCATTGTGTAGCCGAAGGCATAGGTTGAGCCGCCCTGCGTAATCCTACGAGCTGATAAACCCATTGTAGGAGGAAGAAAGACTGAATCATTAGTAAACTTTTCCTTAGTATTGGGAATTGGGAGACAAACATATGAACTTCCTAATCTTTTAAAATCTGTCGTATCAAAACAAACTGTCCCATTCTGCTGATCCACCTTTATTTGCTTCATCGAAAAAAAGCCTTCGCTACTTGCTACTAAAGATGTCAGAAATATATCTTTACTGGTCACGACAATAGTAGCATTTGGGGATGCTAATCCTGATATATTAATATATATATCTTTACTAGTTAGAGTGGGTGTAGGACTATTAGTCGGTCCTCCGCTCGGAGTAGGCGTAGCGCTAACACCAGGCGCTAAAGTTGGAGTCACAGTGGGCGTCAAAGTAGCCGTAGGGATATTTGTAGGCGTAGGTGAACCAGAAATTGTAGGCGTCGGACTTTCTGTTGGAGAAGCACTTCCCACCTGTCCACCGACATTAGTCGATCCACTCACTGGATCAAATGCATTGACATTTTTAACACCTAATAAAATAAAGAAAATTAATAAAACAACTAAAGAGAATTTTTTCATCTAATATTTTTATATCAGTTTCAGTAAGAAATTTCTAATTTTTGAAGAAAAAAATCTATAGAAAAAAATTTGTCTAAAAATATCTGTGGAAATAAAAAAATCTTTCACAAGGCTAAAAAAATAAGTCAAAGCTAAGCTTTAGACTTTTCACAAAAAACTGTCCGAGCTCAATTAAGTACATCAAAATTTATCAATAAGTATCAATTATTCAGTACTCTAGGGCCTTGACATGAGGGTTTATACTCTAATATTCTAATAGTGTACTTTAAAACTTTTCACTAGCCCGATAATCTGTATAATCCGTATAATTTCGAGGCTGTGATGGTTTTTCGGTAAATATTATCTCGGTAATTTATTTTCATGAATTTATCTGCCCAATTCAAAGCATATTTATTATCCCTAGGCTCCTCAGCCTCTAAGGTCACTGTGAAAAATTATGTAGCCGACGTAAACAAGTTCATCAAATGGTTCGAATCTAAATACTCTAGAACTTTCTCTCCTACTGAAGTTTCAGAATCTACAATCTCTGCATTCAAAAAAGACAGCTTAACCAATTATTCGGCAAGCTCTGTCGACAGAAGCATTTCATCTCTTAGAAAGTTTTTCACGTTCTTAAAACTTGAAGGACAAATCTCACACTCACCTTTTGACTCAAAACCAAAAGCAGAAGAAATAAAAGAAATCGACCCATGGAGAGTGAAAGATTTCAAAAACTATCTCTATGTCTTCAATGCATCACATCTAACTATCAAAAACTATATCATTGATCTTAAACAATTTATCTCTTGGGCAGAAGAAGTTCTTAAATCTGAAGCTAATTACGAAGTAGCTGAAGCAAATCCTCTCGATCAGGTCGACTCAAACCTACTCAACGAATATAAAAATCGTCTTCTCAATGAAGCTAAATTATCCCCTGTCTCAGTAAATAGAAAACTTTCCTCGCTTAGAAGATATTTTTCATGGGCAGAAGAAGAAGGAATTATCAAGTCAGATGTTCAAGTGCTAAATGAATCAAGCGTAAAAGATTTAAACGAAAATTTCGGATTCCAGATTGATCAAGATGTTGCTGAAGCAACTCAAAATCCTGCAATCTTCTCCCAGCCAGCTTACTCAAAGATTCCTCCTATCAGACTAGCACAAAAGATATCACGCGCAGGTATCATGGTAGCTGATGGAATCTTAATCTTACCTCTCGTAGCCCTGGCTCACAAAGCTGAATATGGAATTTGGGTTTTAAAAGGTAAGCCTGTTATTGAAGCTGAATCAGCAGGTATCTTAGCAGGAGTGCTAAAATCCCAGGCTCAACCGATTAATAAAGTGAAAAACGTTGGTAAAGAATTTTACGCACCAGCTAAGGTTTCCTTAAAATATTATCCGCTTCATAAGAAAGCTATTTTCCACCTAAAACATACTCGACCTGATTGGTATAAAAGATATCAAAATACATCCTTTGTTCGTTTCGCACAGCTAGCTATTTTAGCTATTTTGTTCTCTGCACTTTCCTATGCTGTATATTCAAACCTAGGTCCAAACAAAAATCAAGCTAAAACTTTCGCTGCACTACCAACCGCTCCACCAAGAATTCTCTCTTTTCAAGGAAGACTCACAGACACCACCGATAACCCGATAACATCCACTACCGCCATAAGGATGGCGATTTATGATACTGCCGCGGCGTCGGGCAGCTCGCTGCTCTGGCAAGAAATCGTAACCGTAACTCCCGACTCAGACGGGATTTTTGCTACCTTACTGGGAAACAACACAACCATCCCACAAAGTGTATTTGCGCAGAATTCTGCTCTTTGGTTGGGCGTAAGCGTAGGCCAGACTGCTGAATTGACGCCTAGACAGCAAATTGCAACTGTTGCATTCGCTACGAATTCAGAAACATTACAAGGTCTTGAACCGATCACAAATAGTGCAAGTACATCAAATGTAGTCTTAGCCCTTAATTCTTCAGGAAATCTTTCCATTGGTGGATCAGCTAATCCCGTCTTTCAATCCACAGGCGGAAGCTTTACAGTTCAAGGAACTACGCTAATTCTTTCCTCCACCACTGGCTCAGGAGGAAATGTAAGGATCACACCCGACGGTCTTGGCAAGATCGATCTTCAAAAGCCTCTTCAAAATGATACGCTTACTGGTAATATCAATACTTCCCGAGGTGCCGTCGAGATAAATGATCTTTTCGCAATTCTCGCTACATCCTCCGGTCAATCGGCTTTCACTCTTAATCAGGAATCAACTGGGCCACTTATTTCAGCATCCACTTCTGGAGTGGCTAAATTCACTGTAGACAACGGTGGAAATCTTACTGCAGCTGGGACTATAAATGGTCTTACTGTATCAAATGGCACCATTACCTCCGGCACTTGGAATGGCACAGCTATTAGCTCTACCTATGGCGGAACAGGAATAAATACTTCATCATCTACAGGCGTTCCTTATATTTCAGGTGGCACTTGGTCAGTAGATGCCAATCAACTAGCTGCAAATCACGGAGGAACAGGAATTGGCTCATACACTTCTGGAGATTTAATTTATGCTTCAGGAACATCAACCCTATCTAAAATAGCTATTTCTGGTACAAATGGTTTGTGCTTAACTTCTAACGGAAGTGCACCTTCATGGGGATCTTGTGGTACAGGAACTGGCACCAACTGGTGGACTACATCATCAGATGGAAAAGCTTTGACTCCAATTAACTCAACTATGGATTTCCTTCTTGGTGGACAAGCTACTACGAGTGCTAAGTTTGCTGTGCTCAATTTAAACTCAGGAATTACCACGGCCTCAGTATCTGGAGATTTCTATGTTTATCCCACAAACGGCACAGGAGGCAGACTGGGAGTCGGTATTCTTAATCCAGGAGCAAGACTTCATGTGGTTGGAAGCACGAGACTAGATGGTGCCACAACAATAAATGACGCGTCAGGAAATCAATTCTGGAACTTTGGTGTTTCTAATCCTGCTACGCTAACTTGTGGTCTTTTTGGAACAAATAACTGCGTAATAAATAGTGGCTCTGCATTAACACTTCAATCAGCGGGATATGAGAAACCATTAAGCATAGGAAATCCTTCCACGCTGGCTGGATTATCTGTTAGATCAGCATATGGTTCAAATGCACTTGCAATATTTGACCAACCAAATAGTGGCAACATCATTGCAGCATCTTCCTCAGGAACTACTAGATTCGTAGTAAATAACTCAGGATTTATAGGAATTAATACCGACGCAAATGTATCAAATTATATTACTACCCCATCAAATTTCACTGTAACGACTGGCGGAGCTATCTCAGCAGCTACTTCGACAAACACAATTAATAATTTAATAATCAACGCAGGGGCACTTTCAGGCGTGACTGGATTTACTCAAGCTTCAGGAGCCTTTGCTTTCTCTGGTGGAGGCAACTTCAGTGTAGATTCTGCAGCATTTGATGTAACTACTGGTGGTGCCGTTTCAGGCGTAACGACTCTTGGAGCTTCTGGCGTAGTTACGCTCTCTAACGCAGCATACACCGGAAACAATGCTGTTATATATGGAACAACAAGTACTGGAGTATTAGCAGCTGCCACCACTTCTACCTCTGGTCTTTGTCTCGTATCCGGTGCTGCTGCTACATATACTCCATCATGGAGTACTTGTCCAGGTGGATCAAGCTCGACTAACTGGTGGACTACATCATCAGATGGTAAAGCTTTGACTCCAATTAACTCAACTATGGATTTCCTTCTTGGTGGACAAGCTACTACGAGTGCTAAGTTTGCATTCACAGGACTAGCTAATGCAAATAGTCAGACTCAAGCAACCATATCTGGAAACTTAGTCTTATATCCAAATAACGGCTTTGGAGGAAATGCCCAGATTTTTGGCTCCTCACAAACAACCCCTTCCCTTGCTGACTCTGGTAACAAAGGAGCAACTCTATCCCTAAACTCAACCACCAATGCTGCGGGCTCAGGAGGAACAATTACATTCTCATCTCTAAATGACAATGGAACATATGCGCCACAAGCAGCTATTAAATCCTTATTATCAAATGGCTCTCAGAATGGCATAGGTGATCTAGCCTTCTCTACTAGAAATGCAATATCGGATACCACTTTAACAGAAAGAATGAGAATTGCAGCGACAGGAAATGTAGGAATTGGTGGCGATACTACCCCCGATGCGCTCTTCTCTGTCGGCTCTACTTCCCAGTTCCAAGTCAATTCTTCAGGAGCAATAGC
>CAZGGU010000022.1:0-16078 GCA_964525395.1 uncultured Gammaproteobacteria bacterium | reverse complement strand
TGACATTTTTTGTACTTTTTTCCGGATCCGCACCAACAAGGATCGTTTCTACCTAACTTTTTCTTATCAATAACTTTTGCTGTTCTAGAAACTGCTGCGGGACTTTGATTTGTTATCATTTTTCGAACTTTTGCTGCAGAAGGAGTCCTCTTTTCGCCTTGGGAAACTTCATCAAGTCCCAATGCTCCCCCTGCTGGTTCATCAATTTCATGATTATGAGCATGGTTATGATCGTGGTCGTGATTATGTTCATGCGCCATCTGAACTTTGAAAATTCTATGTACGATTTCATCATTTATTCCATTCATCAGATTTTCAAACATTTTGAATGCTTCATTTTTATATTCTACTAGCGGATCTTTCTGTCCATAAGCTCTAAGTCCAACTCCTTGACGAAGGTTTTCCACAGTATCCAAATGTTCAGTCCACATGCTATCAATCACTGAAAGAGATACATAATTTTCAAGTTTTCTCATATTATCTTTTCCAACCTGTTTTTCTCTCGCGTCATAAAGCTTAAATGCTATATCTGTTAAAACCTTTTCCTTTCCTGAAATATCAGATGCGTTCTCTAGCTGTTTTTTGATCTGAATTCTAGAAGCTTCATCAAAGTTGATAATGGTGGAAAATTCTTCAACCATTTGATCAACCGGATTTACTTCTGGATTAGACTCAGCAGAATTTACAAGAAGTGAAATAGAAGCAGAAAGACTATCCTGAATCTCCCGCTTCAGACTCTCTTCATCTTTATCAGTTGATTCTAAAAGCTCACGACGTCTGGCATAAATAATTTGTCTTTGCTTATTAAGAACTTCATCTTGCTCGACTAAATGCTTTCTTGCATCAAAATTAAAACCTTCGACTTTTCCTTGAGCTTGTTCAATTGCTCGAGAAACAATCGGATGCTCTAGAGGCACCTCTTCCGGCATGTTAAATCTCGTCATGAGGCCTGCAATATTATCTCCACCGAAAAGACGCATTATGTCATCATCCAGTCCTACGAAAAAGCGTGATCTCCCTGGATCTCCTTGACGTCCAGATCTACCTCTTAGCTGATTATCTATTCTCCTCGACTCATGTCGTTCAGTTCCAATAACATAGAGCCCTCCCAATGCTAGAACCTCATCATGTGCTTTCTTCCATTTTTCCCATTCAGGAGTACCTTTTCTGTCAGTACCATCTTCATTAACAGGTGTTTCTCCACCAAGAATAATATCTACTCCGCGCCCAGCCATATTAGTAGCTACAGTTACTGCACCTTTTTCACCAGCACGAGCAATAATCTCAGCTTCTCTTACGTGATTCTTCGCATTAAGAACTTCATGTTTAATACCTTTACGTCTTAACAGATCTGAAAGAAGTTCATTTTTATCGATTGAAGTAGTACCCACCAAAACCGGCTGCCCAGTCTTATGAGCTTCAGCTACTGCTTTTACTACCGCATTATATTTAGCTCTCCCAGTTTTATATATTGCATCTGGGTCATCAATTCTTTGTACGTCACGATGTGTTGGAATTACTACTACATCAAGTTTATAAATTTTATTAAATTCTTCTGCCTCAGTCACAGCAGTACCTGTCATACCAGCAAGACGCTCATACATTCTGAAGTAGTTCTGCAATGAAACTGTAGCAAGAGTTTTAGATTCTTTTTGAATTGCTACTTTTTCTTTTGCTTCAATCGCTTGATGAAGACCATCTGACAAACGTCTTCCTTCCATTAGACGTCCTGTAAATTCATCTACTAGTATTATTTCTCCATCACGAACAATATAATCTTTCTCTTTTAGAAAGAGAGTTTTAGCTCTCAGGGCTGCTTCTATGTGGTAAACTGTATCAAAATCTTTTTCGTATATATTTTGTACTCCGTACATCTTTTCTACTTTTTCAAGACCCTGTTCTGTTAGATGGGCTGTGCGTAACTTTTCATCAACGGCATAATCTTCAGGTGATAATTTATTGATAATTTTAGAATACTCATAATATTTATCACTTGGGGTTTCGTCAGGCGCAGATATGATGTGTGGAGTCCTAGCTTCATCGATAAGTACTGAATCCACCTCATCCACTACAGCGAAATAATGACCTCGCTGAACCATCTCCTCAAGCGACTCTGCCCTATTATCTCTTAAGTAATCAAAACCAAATTCAGAATTAATTCCATACACCACATCTGCTTGATAAGCTTCTTTTCGAGAAATTGGTTTTAGATGAACTAATCTAAAATCTTTTGCCTCAGGATTTACATAATCATGATCATAAATGAACTGCTGATCATTTATTAGGGATGATACACTCATTCCCAATAACTTGAACACAGGCCCCATCCAGCCAGCATCGCGACGCGCTAAATAATCATTTACTGTTACTAAATGTACTGATTTCCCGGTGAGAGCATGTGCGTAAAGAGCTGGAACGGCCGAAAGAGTTTTTCCTTCTCCAGTTTTTTGTTCAGAAATTTTTCCAAGAGCCAAAGAAGCCGCAGACATAAGCTGAACATCATAATGCTTCTGACCAATTGCTCGAAATGCTGCCTCACGAGCCAATGCAAATGCTTCAGGAAGAATATTCTCAACTGTTTCACCCTCTGCAATTCTCTTTTTAAGCTCTGCTGTCTTTTTGGGAAAATCAGAATCCTTGAGTTTTTTAGTTTTTTCATCTAAAGAATTTATCTCAGAGATTAGAGGGGCAAGCTTCTTTACTTCTTTTTCATTGGAGTCAAATAATTTTCCAAGAGGTCCTAACATAGGGTTAAGTATAGCAGATCCGAGGCTAAGAATAAACCCCAAGGGGTCAATTTTAAATTTAAAATTTTAAATTTTTAGTGAAATCTAATTGTAATAAAATTTACTAAATGAAAATTCAATTAAAATTGTAAATTGATAATTGAAAATTACTTACGCTCAATTTTTGTTATTCCGCCCATATACTTTCTAAGCACCTCTGGGACTATTACAGAACCATCTTCCTGCTGATAATTCTCTAGAATTGCGACTATTGGACGAGCCATAGAAAATGCAGTTCCATTTAATACATTCAGAAACTTCTTTTCATCCCCGTCTTGATATCTCATATTAAGTCTTCTTGACTGAAAATCAGTAACGGTAGAAGTAGAAGTAACTTCTCTATATTTTTCCTGTGAAGGCAACCAAGCTTCGATGTCATATTTTCTGGCTGCATTAAATCCAAGGTCGCCTGAACAAATTTTAAGCACTTGATATGGAATATCTAGCGCTCCAAACAATTCCTCTTCAATCTTCAACATAAACTCATGCTCTTCATCGTCTTTGCCTTGCTCGACAAAAGAAACCATTTCTACTTTATCAAATTGATGAACACGAATTATTCCTTTGGTATCTTTGCCATATGAACCTGCTTCTCTTCTAAAGCAAGTAGAAAATCCTGCATATCTTTTAGGAAGCTCAGATTTATTTAAAACTTCATCTTTATACATAGGAACAATCGATTGCTCACTAGTTCCGACTAAATACTTATCATCATTTGATATTTCAAAAATATTTTCATCTTCTCCCATCTGGGTATATCCTAGATCCACCATAATCTGTTTGTTTACTAAAACTGGAGGGATAATAGGGTTGAATCCATTCTTCATAAGAATTTCAAAAGCAAATTGTTTAAGAGCAAATTCTAATAAAGCTCCTTCGTTTTTCAAATAATAAAATCTAGCCCCAGAAATTTTTGCCGCAGTTTTTACATCAATGATGTCTAGCGCTTCACCAATCTCTAAGTGATCTTTTACAGAAAATCCGAACTGTTTTGGTTCGCCAACTTTTTTAATGACTTCATTTCCTGATTCGTCTGCTGCCACAGGGACGTCATCCTTAATAGGGTTTGGGATTGCATATAAAAGTTTTTCTAAATCTTCGTTAACTTTATTAAATTCTGCTTCTGCAGTCTCTACTTCTTCTTTAATTTGCTTTCCGGTCTCTATCTGTTCATCAGTAGGTTTTCCATTAATTCCTAAGGTGTGTTTATTTCTTTTTTCTCGGATCTCCTGAACTTTTTGATCTAATTCTTTTCTTTTAGCATCAATTTGTAAAATCTGATCAATATCTACATCTACACCTTTTTCTTTAGATTTTTTTACAATAAGGTCTGGGTTTTCGCGAATAAATTTAATATCTAACATATCGGTATTATACTGCTATTTCCTTTTTTAGGAAATCGTTTAATTTTTCAAGTGCTATGCCTCTGTGAGAAATAGAGTCTTTCTCATCTGCTTCCATTTCTGCAAAAGTTTTAGTAAATCCATTTGGGATAAATACCTTATCCCAGCCAAAACCATTTTCACCTCTAGCTTTATCTGCAACCATTCCCTCAACGCTTCCAATAAATATTTTTTCTATGTCTTTATCTTTATACCCGATAGCAAGCTTGGCAGATGCTGATTTATCAACTTCAGATTGAAGCATCTTAAGTAAAAGCTCAGGTCCTCCCGCTTTTAATATCCATTTGATAAGAGGTCCAGGAAAACTGTTCCACGCATTTACTTCAAAAGAAATATCATCAATTATTACTGGTGACTGAACTATTTCATACGCTTGACGTAATTTATGTAGAGCAACTTTTTCTACATCAATTTCTTGAATTTCATCAAGATCTAAGTCTTTTATAACAAGTGGAACTTTAATAATTCTTTTGGTTTCTTCTGCCTTAAATTTATTTCCAGTTACTAAGGTGATCATTGAGATGCTTCTTCAAATCTTTTTTTAACAAACTGGGCATCAAGTGACTGAATAAGCGCACCCGCTTTTGGTCCATGATCTTTTCCGATTAAAGCCAAATAAACAGCTTGAAATGTTTCTTTTCCATTTAATCCCAGCTCTTTACCAAGCTCATAAATTTCGATTTGAAAATCCTCCCCTGATTTAGTCGGATCAATTCTTTCTGCAATCTTTTTTAAAAGTTCTTTTTGTAAATCAGTCAAACGTTCAATTTCAGCAGGAAGTTGTTTTTTTATTTCAAATTTATATTCTTCTGGTGCATATTTTTCAATCCAAATTTTCGCATATTTTGCCCACTCTTCAAGACCCTCTCTTTTAATCTGCTCTGCCATATTTGGCATTTGCACCCACTGAGCTAATGTTAAAAATCTAACAGTAGGTGGATTTTTTGGCTCTCCGATTTGAGAATATTCAAAGGAACGGGCTAAATCTTCATTTCCTTTTTCAAAATATGCCTCTGCTGCTTTTTGATAATCATCAAACAAAACTGGAATAGCGATAGTATCCATAGGATCAAACTCTACCTGCTTCTTATATTCAGTTCTTAAAAATAAGAAGCGACCTATTTCAAGTGGGAGCATCTCAGATAAATCTCTAGCACGAAGACCTAACCCTTTAGAGGACGACATTTTTTTACCACCAATTAACATAAACTCATATGGAAGGTTGTAGGGATTAGGAATATTAAAAACTTGTTTACATAATTCTTTCGCTATATCTCGAGATCCTCCAGCTGAAGAATGGTCTTTTCCAGCTCCTTCAATAGTTATTCCTAGAACTTTCCAGTGCGCTGGCCAATCTACTTTCCAAGGAAGTTTTCCATTTCCGTCAAAAGGACTAATTCTTGATCTATTTCCGCAGCCTTTTGCCCATTTAACCAATTCTGGCTCACACATGTATTCAACTGTTTCCCCATCCCAATCGACAACTTTCGTTGTTCCTAATTTTCCGCAATTCTCACAAATCACCTGAAGAGGAAGCCAACCCGATTCTCTTTTTTTACTTCCAGAAACCTTTTCATATATATCTTGGATTTTATCTGCATTATCTAAAGCGATTTTAATAACTTCATTAAATTTTCCCTCGTGATACATATCCCAAGACGATAGAAATTCTGCCTCTACTCCTAAATCTCTCAAAACTTTTTGAATATCTTGAGAGAAATATTCACCAAAGCTTTCGAACCCTTCTACCGGAGAAGGCGCTGATCTGACAGGCAAACCATAATACTCTTTAAAACTGTCCTCTAGCTCTGGCGGCAATCCATCGATTACATCGAAATCATTCATTACATAAGTCCATTTTGGAGCTTCTCCTTGATTCTTCAAGGCTTTAAAAACAGTGTCATGAACTAGCGGACCACGAAGCGATCCCACATGAGGAAAACCCGAAGGAGTAAACATGTCATCCACCCAATAAGGTTTATAATTACCGCTTTTTAATATTTCTACTGCTACTTTATCTGCCCAAAACATAATCGTATTTTACCTTAACTAGTATTAAAATAGAAGCCTAGCTGTAACTAGCTCTTCTGAATTGCCAGACGCGTGACTGCAATTGCCTAGAATCAACTAATTTTGGTGCTTCAATGATCATTCTTTCTTTAGCTAATTTATCTGCATCAAAAACTACAACATCTTTATCTTTTGCAAAACTTAATTCTAATATGCCGTCAATAATAGCCAGAAGTTCACCTCTTTTCTCATTTACAGCATTTAATTCACAAGTCATATTTCATCACCTCCTTTCAGATAGTTTTAAAACCATCAAACTCCTTTCCAAACCTCTCCTGCTCGTCCATCGCCTTCGACGCCTCGGACAGCAAGCTCAGGATCTCTTGCAAAAGCTACTCCGCCATCTCTTTCATAGATCCAAATAACTCCACTTTGGAGAACTCCTCCTTCGGCAAATCTTACTATTACATCTGGTCTACTATTTTCAATAAAAAATCCTTCAGTCATAATCAATCACCTCCTTTCATAAAAACTCTTTGCGAACCGTTTTACGGTAAGCAATTAGAGTTTCATGATCCTCCTAAGAACACTCCTTTTGCCGTGTACGAATTGTACCTATTGTCAAAGGGTAAGTTCGAGAGGACTCCCGTCTTCTTACACTAAAAAACCCCTCCTATAGAGGGGTTTGTCTTTTATGCTTCTAAGCTTTTACGCCAAGACAAAACCCCTCACAGAAAGGGTCTTCTTTGACATCTTAGAAAAATTAAATTTCAACATTTGTAGGATTATCTCAAAGCTAAAGGGGTTTGTCAAAATAGAACTAATTAATACCGAGTTTTACTTTTAAATTTTCGTACATTTCTTTAGTCATTTTTTCTAGATCAAATTCTGGTTTCCATCCCCAATCTTCTCTAGCGACTGAATCATCAATAGATGTTGGCCAAGAATCTGCAATTGCCTGTGACTGGTTTGGCTCATAAGTTACTTCAAAGTTTGGTACAAGTTTTTTTATATCATTAACTAATTCTTCAGGTGAAAATGAAATTCCAGAAAAATTATAACTTGTTCTAACTGTAAGTTTTTCAGGATCCGCTTCCATCAGCTGTATTGTTCCGTTAATTGCGTCATCCATATACATCATTGGCAAAAATGTTTCTGGTTTTAGTGGACAAACATACTTACCTTCACGAAGTGCTGCATAAAAAATATGAATGGCATATTCTGTAGTTCCGTCTCCGGGATCTGCCTTCCAACCATTAATTCCTGGATATCTTAAACTTCTCACATCTACACCATATCTTTTAAAGTAATACTGACAAAGAAGTTCTCCGGAAACCTTAGCAGCTCCATAAATAGTAGTAGGCTCAAGACTTGTATGCTGTGGAGTATTCTCACGAGGAGTTGTGGGACCAAAAGCAGCAATGGAACTTGGCCAAAAGATTTTAAGCTTTTTATCTCGAGCCACATCTAAAACGTTTTTTAAACCATCCAAGTTTACTTGCCAAGCAAGATCTGGATTTTTTTCACTTCCTACTGAAAGAATCCCTGCCAGGTGATAAACAGTATCTATGTCGTGTTTTTCAACAAGAGCGATTAACTCCTCCTTATTAGTAACATCTGCTTTTTCTAAAATTCCATCAAAATCCTCTGGAACTTTAGAATGAGCTGCAGCGATTACATTTTCTTTTCCATATTTTTTCTGCAGTGCACCAACGAGCTCTGTCCCAATTAATCCAAATGCACCAGTTACTAAAATCTTCTTCATTAAATTACTCCCAGCTCCCTTCCTACCTTTTCAAATGCCGCTCCTGCTTTATCTAAATCTTCTTTCGTATGTGACGCAGAAGGGATAACTCTAATTCTCGCTTTTCCCTTAGCCACCATCGGAAAAACAATTGGTGTAGCGAATACATCCAAATCAAAAAGCTTAACAGAAAACTGCTTTGCAGTTTCTTCATCCCCAATCATAACGGGAGTTATAGGACTAACACTTACTCCAGTATCGAACCCCAGGGAAGCAAATTTTTCTTTAATATATTTTGCATTATCCCAAAGCTTCGTCACTAATTCATCTGATGAATTTAAAATCTTAACTGCTTCAAGAAGAGCTGCAGTATCAGGAATAGTTAATGCATTAGAAAATAAAAATTGTCGTGCGTTCTTTTTATAAAAATCAATTAAAACTTTTTTCCCTGTAATAAATCCGCCCATTACAGAGAAGGCTTTCGAAAGTGTTCCAACCTCAATATCTACCTGACCATGCAAATTAAAATGATCTACAATTCCACGTCCACCCTTTCCCAGCACTCCTTCACCGTGCGCATCATCTACCATAGTAAGTGCGCCATATTTTTTAGCTAACTCGACGATTTCTGGAAGAGGCGCCAAATCTCCATCCATAGAAAACACCCCATCAGTAACAATTAAGATTCTAGGGGCTTCTCCATCATCTTTTGGTGTATTTGCCAGCTCTGATGCTTCTTTTAACTTAGATTCCAAATCAGACATATCAGCATGCTTGTAGATAAACTTATTTTTTACCTGAGATAGTCGGATAGCATCAATTATGGATGCATGATTCAATTCATCGGATACAACAATATCTTCTTTTCCTATTATTGTAGAGATAGCTGCACAATTAGCCATATATCCACCTGTCAAAACAATACAATCCTCAGCTTGTTTAAAATCAGCGAGATGCTTTTCTAGCTCAACATGAAGCTCGTGATTTCCAGCAAGTGTCCTATATCCTGTTCCCAGGCCAAACTTATCAATTGCCTCTTTGGCGGCTGATTTTAATCGATCATTTACTGCTAATCCTAAGTAGTGAGAGGAGCAAAGATTTAATTTCTCAACTCCATCAATTTTTAAATAAGCACCTTCTCCAGATTCAATAACACGAGGCAATTTTCTTTGGGAACTGTCTTTTTCAACAGCGTTGTAAAATTCAATTATTCTATCTTGCGGATTGTTAGTCATTTCAAAAATCTTCGAACCAGCGAGGATTAATTTATAGCTTCTATAGTATAAACTATTTTACCCGCAGGCGCTTCAACTTCTACGGTTTCTCCTACTTTTTTACCTATAAGTGCTTTTCCAAGAGGAGATTCATGGGAAATTTTTCTTTCTTTAGGATCTGCTTCCCATTCTCCTACAACTGTAAAAATATCTTTGTCTCCACCTGCGTTAACATTTACAGTTGAGCCAAGCTTAATGGTGCTTGAGTGATCTGCTTTAATGATAACTACTTGCTGCAAAATTTCCTCCAGCTCTTCAATTCTTCCATCGATAAATGTTAGCTCATCTTTCGCTACTGTATACTCAGCATTTTCTGAAAGATCTCCCATATTTCTTGCTTGAGATACGCGGTTAAGAAGATCTGGTCTTTTTACTTTTACCAGTTGATCGAGCTCCTGTTTTAATTCATCTAATCCTTCTTTTGTGAGGTAAATTTTTTTACTATCCATTTTAATATAAAGTCCCTCACAGAGTCTTGAGGGACGTAATTATTGCCGATGATAAATTAAATCAAAATCTTTGTCAATAACCGATAGTAACCGCTGACATAGATTTAATTAGTTGGTTTGGGTTGGATACCTTTAATCTCATTTTCTACCTGTACCATGCCTACTGAAAGTGATTCCGCTGAAGAGCCGCTATTTTGTCCATTAAGTATTGAATTCACAATCCCTTGAAGGACAGCATTATTTTTATCATTTAAACCATTATCAAAAGTATTGCTAGAAAATGGTGACGAAATTGCAGTGAGCGACTCTTCATTAAATACACTAAATGGGGTGCCATTCAGTTTTTTCGCTAAATTTTTATTTCCATAAGGCCTACCAAAACCAAACTTAGTAGTTTGCTCTTGAAATAATTTCTCTTGGACTTCTGGCTTAGTTAGATATTTCATAAATAGCATTGCATCGGTTTTATTTTGAGATTTACTAGAGACTCCCTCTGCCCAATAAGAAGTCATATTTATTTGATCTTGATTTAAAAGCTGTGGGACCGGAGCAATTACGAAATTTAAATTAGGATTTAACTTTTTTATTTTAAAAAAATCAGTTGCGAATCCGAAAAACATTGCTAAATTACCTTCAGAAAAAGACTTCAATGAATTATCCAAAGTATTGTCATAAACATTATTTTCAAAGAGTGCGAAATTGGTGTAAAAAGTTAGCGCATCATCAACCTTTTTTGAAGAATTAGCAATATCATTAAAATCCACACCATTCTGAGCAAATAAAAGAGAGATAATATCTGGCGCATGTTCAACATTATCATAGGCTCCAATCCCTGCACCTGATAAAGTTATCCTTCCTTGATCGTCTCTTTTTGTAAGAGCTGCGCTAGTCTTAATAAACTCCTGCCAAGTTTTTGGAATATCATAAATAGTCTGATTTTCCACACCAGCTGCTTCCAAAATTTGTGGATTTACAAACATCACCAGCGCATCAGTTTCCAGTGGAATTCCATAAATTGAATTTCCTTTTATTAAATCCTTTTGTGCAGATGGATAGTAAATACTGTCAAACTGTTCTTTGGTAATTACTGAGGAAGGAAGCGGTTCAAGATCTTTTTCTATTTGAGGAACCCAAGTATTATGAAATGAATAGACGTCAGGTCCATTTCCATTAGGAATTCTTGTTGTCAGTTTTTCTCGATAATTTGAAATATCTTGTTTTTCATATTCTACCGAAATTCCAGGATTTGCTTTCTCAAAATCTGCAATTACAGTTTTCATATATTCCGGGTCTTCATTTATTCCCCAGTAAGAAATCACTCTTTTTTCTTTTTTATCTTCTCCTCCTCCTTTTGACAGAACGGCTATTATTCCAATAACTAACGCTATTCCTAGAATAATCGCTAGAATAATAATTAATATTTTTTTTATCGGATGCCCATCTTCGTGATCTTGAGGGATTGGTGGAGGCGGTGGAGCTGAATTAGTAACAACATTTTCTCGAGCTACAGGCGTCTCGTCGACATGAGGGTCAATATTTATTGGCTCTGCTGGTGAGTTGTTTGGAGTTAAGTGAGTTGGTGGATCCGCAGGTGCATTCTGATTACCTTGGAATATAGTTTCTTCTTCCATAGATATATAGTATAATATCTACTACTTCACCACAATGATTTCTTCTATGGAAAAAGCAAAATCTAAGCTTAAAAAAACTCACATAAAACATGTGAGTCGAGTTTCGTTCTGGTTTTTTACCGGTGCATTAATTGCAATTTTTTTAGTAACTAGCTTTTCATATTTTGCATTTCAAAATTTTTACAGTGGGAAAGTTTATCCTGGAGTTAGTGTAGACGGTAAAGAATTTAGCAGAAAATCAGAAAAAGAAATTCAAGATTATTTTAGAAATAAAAATGAAACAACAAAAACAGCAGATTTTGAGTTTACTTTTGAAAATGAGGCGGCTACCATATCAGCGAAAGAAATTGAATTTGGATATGATGAGAATCTGCTGGCCAATCAAGCAATGAGTGTTGGAAGATCCAAAGATCCATTATCAAATATAAGCATTATTCTTCAAGCATATACAAGCGGAATCAATCTTTCTCCTTCTTATAAATTTTCTCAACAAAATTTAGATGAAAAATTAAATCCACTTTACGAAAAAATTAACAAGGATCCAGTTGAAGCAGTTTTTAATTTCGATGAAGGAAGAGTTAAAGAATTTAGAGAATCACAAAACGGCCAACAGGTAAATAAAGATGAGCTAAATCAAATAGTTCTTTCAAAAGCAGAATTAGTTAATAACTACACAGGTCAAAATAAGATTATTATTCCCGTCCCAGTAAAAACAACTAAACCAAATCTTACCACCGACAAAGTGAATAAAATGGGAATTAAAGAACTTATCGGATCAGGAACTTCCACCTATCAACACTCAATTGAAAATAGAGTTTATAACGTTGCCCTTGCAGCATCTCGAGTTAACGGAACACTTGTAGCCCCAGGTGAAACATTTTCTTTCGCTAAAACAGTAGGTGATGTTTCTAATCTCACGGGATATAAACAGGCCTATGTTATCTCGGGTGGAAAAACTGTACTTGGTGACGGAGGAGGAGTTTGTCAGGTCTCGACTACTCTTTTCAGAGCAGTTCTAAATGCTGGACTTCCAGTCGAAGAAAGACATGCTCATGCATACAGAGTGGGATATTACGAACAAGACTCTTCTCCAGGAATTGATGCCACTGTTTATATTCCAAGTGTAGATTTTAAGTTTAAAAATGATACGGGCCACCATATTCTAATCCAAACTGTGGTTGATCCTGAAGAACTTAGACTTACTTTTATGCTCTATGGAACCAAAGATGGAAGAATCTCAACAGTAAGCGAACCAGTAATTACTAATCAGACTCCCGCACCTGAAGCAAAATATGAAGACGATCCAAATCTCCCAGTTGGACAAATTAAACAAGTAGACTTTGCTGCTAATGGGGCAAACGTTTACTTCACTAGAGTAGTCACCAAAGACGGAAAAACATTGATATCTGAGAAATATACTTCCAACTATAGACCTTGGCAAGCTGTCTTTCTCAGGGGAACAAAACCAATCTAACTGCTCCTAAAAGTGAATAAAATACTTAATGCCGAACAAATAAATCAGGCAATTCAAAAGATCAAACAATCAAAGGAAAAAATTATCTTGGCAGGCGGCTGTTTCGATATTCTCCATGATGGCCATTTATCTTTTCTAAAAGAACTAAAAAAATCAGGCGCTGTGATTATTCTATTAGAAAGTGATGAGAATATTAAAAAAAGAAAAGGAGAAAACAGACCTGTAAATAATCAGAAAAATAGAGCATTCATCTTATCTACATGTAGTGATGTTGACTTCATTATCCCGCTAAAGGGCGTGACAAAGAATGAAGAATATGATAAACTTATAGTCCAAATTAAGCCCGATGTAATTGGAATAACTGATGGTGACAAATTTATTGATCAAAGAAGGCAGCAGTGTAAAAAAATAAATGCAAAACTTCTAATTATCAAGAAATTTAAAAGTTTTTCTACATCAGATTTAATTTCAAAAATATGAAAGAAAATCTTATTTTAATGTTAAGAGAAAATATTAGACTTATTCTTGGTGCCGTTGTGGTGCTTTTCTTTTTAATGATCCTAATCACAATTTTCCTCAGCAGACAAACTGGAACGAGTATAAAAATTGCAGACGAAACATTTAAAGTAAAGGTTGCAAGAACAGATAAAGAAAAACAGGTAGGCCTCTCAGATACTAAGAGACTTGGAGAAAAAAACGGAATGCTTTTTGTTTTCGACAAAGCAGATAAATATTCATTCTGGATGAGAGAAATGGATTTTCCAATTGATATTATCTATATTAAAGGCAATGAGGTAGTAGAAGTCATTGAAAATGCACCAGCGCCAAGTTCACCCAATTCAGATCTTCCTATATATCAATCTAGCACTGAAGCAGATAAAGTTTTAGAATTAAACTCTGGAACTGCTAAAAAGTATAATATTACTAAGGGAACTAAAATCGAAGTCGCGAACCTCTAAAAATATGCTTATACTTGGCATCGAAAGTAGCTGTGATGAAACAGCAGCTGCAATAATTGAAGGAAACAAAAAATCAGATAAAGTTAAACTTCTCTCAAACTCCCTTGCTTCTTCATTATTTCTTCATTCCAAAACAGGTGGAATTATTCCTGAAACCGCAGCAAGAGAACAAGTTAAATATATCATTCCAGTTATTAAGGAGGCTCTAGATAAAGCAAATTTAAAACCAAAAGATGTCGATGCTGTCGCTGTAACTTATGGCCCAGGACTCATAGGATCTCTTTTAGTCGGAGTTGAAACTGCAAAAGCATTATCCCTTGCTTGGAACAAACCAATTATTCCTACTAATCATTTAATTGGGCATATTTATGCAAACTTCATTGAACCGATTCATAATTCGGAATATGTAATTCAAAACTCTGAAATAATTGAATTTCCAGCAATAGGACTTGTGGTATCAGGCGGACATACAGATTTAGTACTCATCAATGATCATAAAAAAATAAAATGGCTCGGAGGAACTCGTGATGATGCAGCGGGAGAATGTTTTGATAAGTGCGCAAGGCTTCTTGGATACGCATATCCTGGCGGACCAAAAATCGCAGAGTTAGCAGATAAAGGAAATGCAAATACGATTTCACTTCCTCGCCCCATGATAGGTACTAAAGATTTTGATTTTTCTTTCTCTGGTCTTAAGGCTGCCTTTCTTAGAGAGACAGAAAAACATTTTCCAATCATGAGAAATACTAATAAGAAAATTAGCTGGGATGAAATTATTTTAGAAAAAGAATTAAATGATGATGAGAAGCAAACTCTGTACGACCTTTGTGCATCACTGCAAAACTCAATTACTGAAGTTATAGTCAGAAAAACTATGAAGGCAGCTGATAAATATAAAGCTAAATCAATTTTAGTAGGTGGCGGAGTCGCAGCAAATCTCTCTCTCAAAAATAAACTTCAAAAAAATATTGAAAATCAAAATCCTGGAATTAAACTTTTTATTCCCTCAACAAATCTTTGTACTGATAATGGGGCAATGATTGCCGCAGCAGCTTTTTTTAATAACCTAGAGATATCTTGGGAAAATATAAATGCTAATCCAGGACTCTACTTTGACTAGACGTGATAAAATAGATAACTAACATGCAAATAGAACTGCCCATTATTCTAATCACACTCATCGCCGGATTCATAATCCTCTACTTCCTACTAACCAAAAAACAAAAAGAAACTCCAAGCTCTGACAAAGCTTTAGTCGAATGGCTAAAAACTATGCAAAATTCTATTGATCAAACTAATAAAACGTTAAATGATTCGATGAGATCTTCAACTCTAGAGATGAATAAAACTCTCCAGGAAAACAACAAACAAATTAATGACAGGCTGACAAAAGCAGCGGAAGTAATCGGGCAAGTTAATAAAGAAATTGGAGAAATGAGTGAAATTGGTAGATCAATGAAAGAACTTCAGGATTTTTTAAAAAGTCCAAAACTTCGTGGAAACATAGGTGAAGAGGTGCTCAAAGATTTAATCTCACAAACTTTTCCAAAAAATAGCTTTCATATACAATATCAATTTTCTTCTGGTGAAAAAGTGGATGCAGCCATTAAAACTGATGCAGGAATACTACCAATTGATTCTAAATTTCCTATGGAAAATTTTCAGAAAATGATGAAGGCTGCAAATCAAACTGAAAAAGAAATGTTTAAAAAAGAGTTTATCAGAGATGTTAAAAAACATATCGATTCAATTTCTAAAAAATATATTTTACCAAACGAAGGAACGATGGATTTCTGTTTAATGTATATACCTTCAGAACCAGTTTATTACGAAATTGCAGATAACCCAGAAATACTTGATTACGCTAGACGAAAAAGGGTTTACGCTGTCTCCCCCAACACGCTTTATGCGCATCTCCAGGTAATTCTACTTTCTTTTGAGGGAAAGAAAATTGAATCTAAATCTAGAGAAGTCTTCGCTTTACTTCGTGCTTTAAAAGTCGACTATGATAAAGTAGACGAAAATCTTTCCATTCTTGGAAAGCATATCAATAATGCGTCAGGACAATTTGCAAATGTAACCACTACTTTTAAAAATATAGGGAAAAAGCTTGACTCAACCAACTCTCTTGAATCAGAATTAAATAAACAATTAGAGCCTAATACCCAGTGAAGTTTTCTGTAAAAATTTTATTTTTGTCGACTCCCAAATCAATCATTAAATTTAATAATTCTTCTTCCATCATAACAGTACCAACAATAAAATACTCTGCCTCTAAATAATCTGGGATCAATTTTTTAATAAGATATTTATTAATTCTTTGATTATGGTAAGTTTCAACTTTTTCC
>CAZGGU010000021.1:0-17084 GCA_964525395.1 uncultured Gammaproteobacteria bacterium | reverse complement strand
TCTATTCTACGACATAACTTAAGTTTATGCAACTTAGTCTTCCTTATATATTACATAAGTTGTAGAATAGGCCTTTATGGAAAGAGACACTCAGGATTTAGCAGACTTTGATGAGACCCAAAGAAATGAGCAAATTGCCTTAAATAAACTCGGTCAAGAATTTAAAAGTAATTATCAACTTTTCAAAGAAAGCGCAGGATTTGAAACTGTTTTTCCACTACTTGTAATTGACTACCGAGAAGATTCAGAAGAACCGAGGATCACATGCTCTAAGGGCTCTCAGAAAGTAGACGTTATCCCAGAAGCCCTTAGATACGAGATATTACCGATAGTAGGAAGTGATATAAGCTCATTCCCAGGCCCTTTGACCATAAGAGCCACAGAACCCTATGGGGAATTTCCCTTCCTACTCACTCCTAGACTCGCTAAACACTCCGATGAGACAGTTAGAAAAACGAGTACAATTTATCCTCTTAAGGCTAAATCGCCTTTTTTGAGCGATTTACGAAGAGTTGTCTTTACAAGATTATATGGACGATATGGAGTTCTCAAAACTCATGTAGGAGAAATTTGGATTGGAAGAAGATGGATCGATGGAGATCTTCACTCCAGGATTTCTGAGTATGCAATCTAGGTTAAGCTTATTTTTTCCATAGCGTAAGGGAAATTGTTTTCAAAAAAAATGTTAGCTACATTTTTAGCTGCATCTGGATTATCTGTAACGTAAAACTTATAAAATGGCAAAGCATCGTCTTTTCGTAGCAAATTTTCTTTTTTTAGAACTTGTTTCAAATAATTCGCAGTCGGTTCAGCAGAATCAATAATTTTTATTTTGCGACGTAGTACTTTCTGAATTGTAGATCTAAGCATTGGATAATGTGTGCAACCAAGAATTAATAAATCGATATTTTTATCATCGAAATATGAGAGATATTTCTCAGCGATAATTTCTGTGGATTTATCATTAGAAAGACCATCTTCAACAAGCGGAACAAACGTCGGACAAGAAGTGGCAAACACCTTTTTAGCCTCATTTTTTGATTTTATCTGTGCCTGGAAGGCGCTAGAATTAATTGTAGCGCGTGTTCCAATTACTCCCAGTACATCTGCATCTTTTTCCTCAAGAGCTATAGAAACTGTGGGACTAATTACATCAATAACTGGTATTTTTCCTGCCCTTAATTTTATTTCTTCTAAGGAAATCGCAGATATTGTATTACATGCAACTACAATTGCTTTTACATTTTGTTTTAATAGAAAATCAATAATCTCTAGAGAAAACTTTTTAATTGTTGCATTGTCTCTAGTTCCATATGGAACTCTTGCAGTGTCTCCTAAATAAATTAAGTTTTCATTAGGAAGAGTCTTAATAACTTCTTTTAAAACACTCAGTCCACCAACACCGGAATCAAATATACCTACTGGTGAATTATTCATCCTGCAATTATAGCAAAAAATAGAATATTCGAGGCTAATCAGTGAGATCTCAAACCTATAAGGCACTAGGACTCGATTAGACTGATTATTTTTCTCCTAACGTACAATCTATCGTTTTCCCAACTCAAATCAGCCTGCAATAAGCCCAAATGGTAATTTTGGCATAAAAACAAAATCTTTAATATGTGTTTTTCTGACCACAATGATAATTATAAAAGAAGTAACCGCTATCTCAAGGCTGGATGAGTGCAATAGTAATATAAATTTAGCTTCATTTAGCCTCAAATATTATCAACATTAGCATCCTATAGCGGGGGAGGGTCTTAAAAATTGATTAATAGATAAAACGGGAAATAAATGAGGTGAATGTTGAATGTAAATTTGAAAATTCAAGTATATATGGGAAGAAAATTCACACAAAAAAGAGGTCTCCTCCAGGAACTTTGCGTGAGTTATGTCGTAAAAGTATTATTCTACGACATAACATATATTAGCTTCCCGAGCAACTTAGTCTCCCTAAATAAGCATGCACAGATATGCTGATCGGAGAAACAAATCAGACACTACATTTCGATTCAAGAAGTATTTCTTCCTCTCTCTTGATAATGCGTCATCAAATTTAATTTAATATTTCAAATCCTTTGGCAGCCCTCTTCTATACCTACCAGAATAAGTCTTCATTTAGACTGTTAAATCAATCTAAACGAAAGATTTTAGCCTCGAAATAATAAAGAATAGCAATTACTCACTTGCCCCAATAGAGAGAGGAGCTACCATACTCTTACGCACACTATTCCCGAAATTAGAGGCTCGTGTCGTAATTAGTAGCCTCAAATGGGAGTGAGCACATTATGGACCTATAGGGCTGTGAAAATACTACTAAAAACCCGTGAAATTACACTATTTAGCTATAAAATATGTCCTATAATATCCTATAATTATTTCATGAATATCATATCAAACTATATCACCCTTCTCTATCAAACTATATCATTTGAGACTATTACACCCTCTCTCCTCTTCCCTACATATATTTAGATTTAAATTTAAAAATCTAGGCACGAATTAGCTTTAATTTTTTTTAAGTTTGAGACTAAATATTTAATAATTTTAGATTTCTACTAATAAACTAGGAACTCTTCTCTGCCTCGTTGAGACTAATCTGAGGTTAAATGAAGCTAAATTATGACCAGGAGGTAAATGTCACAAGCATGATAAAAACGAAAAAACCTACCCAAACATACTCCCAGAGCGTTGATTTAAATAAACGTTTTTCAAACCAGAGATGAGACAAACCAATTAATATATAGAAAAATCCTGTTAAGAATAATGAAATAAGCACAGGTGGTGGATCAAAAGAGGAAAGCAGCCAAGTAGAGTTAGGCCAGAACCACAGAAGCGCTGCTAATTGATTTTGACAAATAGTAAGCAGTGCCACATACACCAAATTTTTCTTGACTGACTTTTCTAATGTATTAGACCAAATAGCTTGCATTGTCAAAAAGAATGAATAAAAAAGTATCATAGGTAGCACAACGAAAATATTTAGCCTTAAACTATAAACTACTGTTGTTAAAAATAAATATGTCAGAATAGTTATGACAAATGAAACGGTCCTTGCTCCTGATAAAAGTGCGATTGTTCGGATTGAAGAAACAATAAATATATTTTGAGAGAGATAAAGTGAATATAATCCAATCGCAAATATAATAGTTAAAACTAATTCCGCAATTAATCTTTGCGGAACAAGCAGGTAGAAAAATCCAAAAGCCATTGTGTAGAAGAAAGGCAAAATAAAAACTTGTGGAGAAAAATTATTTTTTAAATCATTTCTGAGCGCCCAATATAAAAATAGATCTGTTAATAAAGATAAAATCAAAACGACGATTAACTCTGATCTAGTTAAAAAATGTTCTGTAATAAAAAGAAGTGAAGAAATTATTATTACGCCTGTGGCAAAACGCTCTCTTTTAGTAAAAAAGCTTCTTTTTAGAAGCTTTGGAATTTTTATTTTCATGCTAATGAAATGTTCGAATAAACCTTTTGGACATCGTCCATCGATTCAAGTGCAGAAAGAAAATTGATTATTCTTTCTTTATCTTCTTCCCTTACTTCCATTAAATTTAATGGTTTTCTAGAAATTTCAGCTCCTACTATTTCATATCCCGCGCTAGATAATGTATCTTTCACTTTTGATAAATCAGAGACATTCGTATACACACTAACCTCTTCCCCATTATCCTCAACATCAAGTGCTCCAGCTTCAGCAGCAGTCAAAAATATATCATCCAGAGTATGAGCATTTTTAACAACAGTGATCTCCCCAGCTTGGTTAAATTGATAAGCAACAGCTCCTGGTTGACCGAAACTAGCTCCTGATTTATTAAATAAACTTTTAACTTCTGATGTTGTTCTATTTGTGTTGTCTGTAACAGCTTCTATAAGCACTGAGGCACCTCCTGGAGTAAATCCCTCGTACGTAACCTCAGACAATTCCCCTGCTCCTTTAGCTGTAGCACGTGCAATAGCTCGCTCGATGTTATCTTTTGGCATATTAGCAGTGCGTGCAGACTCGATAGCTAATCTAAGTCTAGGATTTTGATTAGGGTCTCCGATTCCCCCACCCTGTTTTACAGCAATAGTAATTGCATTCGAAATTTTAGTAAAAGTTGCACCACGCTTAATATCCGCTGCGCCTTTTTGTCTTTTAATTGTTGACCATTTGGAATGTCCACTCATAATATTAAATAACTACCAATTTTGGTAGTTTAGCCTCTATATTCTACCATTGATATATTGACTTTTGCAATTTGTAATAGTAAAATTTTTCAATTAATTCCTCAATGAAAGCAACTTCAAATCAAGCAATTAAAGCTACATTAGCAGGAGACTGGGATGAAGCCGTCAACCTCAACAAATCTCTTATTGATGATGACCCTAAAGACGTCGCTGCTTGGAATAGAATTGCACTCGCTTACATGATTCTCGGAAAAAGTAAAAATGCCAAAGACTCTTATCAAAAGGTTTTAGAAATTGACCCACTAAATTCAATAGCACTAAAAAATCTCAAGAAAATAAAATCTGATTCTAAAAATGGTGAAGCTATTAGTATCCAAGTCAACAATATCTTTCTCGAAGAAACAGGAAAAACCAAAGTAGTTGAACTCGTAAATGTGGCTCAATCTGAAATTCTCTCATCCCTTAGAACTGGACAATCAGTAGAACTCTCTGCAAAGAGACTCAAAGTTCATGTATATCAGGGGAAAAAATACATAGGTGCACTTCCCGATGATATAGGATCGAGACTCACAAAATTAATTACCGGAGGTAATACTTATGAAGCTTTCGTAAAATCCTCAAGCAACCAGGAAGTCTCGATTTTCATCAGAGAAATTAAGAGGTCAAATAAATTTAAAGATCAGGCTTCTTTTGTCCAAATTACAGAAACAAAGCTAAAAATTAAAAAAAGAAGCAAATCTAATCAATCTGAAGACGAAGATTGATAAATAACTCTTTCTTTAGCTAAATGTTTTTTTGCGTGCTCATGTTCTCCCCTAGTCATTTCTTTTTTGTATGACCAAACAGCCCAGATAAATGCAATTATTAAAATAGCTATTGCCCATTGATAAATATTCATTCGAATAAATCCTCTCTGTCTGAACCTATGATGATTGTAATATCAGAAATCGAATTAATGTCTTTTTCTGTAGGTGTAATTTTCAAGATTTTTGAAACTTTGTCCAAAGTATAGCTATCGTTTTTATAATATATTTGCGTATTAGCCTCATCTGCTTGAGAGGAGTTTACCAAAACCACGTTAGCACCAAGATTGGACAAGTATTTTGCAAGTACTGATCCTAAACCTCCTATCGGCGTTGCATTAGTTATTTGAATTGAAACTTTCTCATCTGCTATTTTAGGATCGATGAACATTGACTGGGTTAGTCCGTTAAAATTCTTATCCGAGTAGCCTGAAATCCTCACTGATTTAACATTTTCCCTACTAATTCCTGAAGCAAATATTTTCAATCTGAGCAAATCTATAATCGTAAGATCTGTTTTAACATTTCTATATGAACCAAATAATTTAGAAAAATAACCCTGAGGAGTGTCAGATTTTATTTCTGATTTTACATATCCATCAATTGGGATAGAATTTTCAAGCAAACTGTTTTTATCATTAATCTTGTCTAAAGTTATTTGGGAAATAGTCTTTTCTTTTGGAGAAACAGTGAGTATATTAGATTCTTTAGTGGAAATTACAGCCACAGTAAAACGATTATTCCCGTCAAATTTACTTTTTTTAAATAAATCATAAATTTTAAAAGCAGCTGAAACTATGATTATAAAAATTATCAGAAATACGAAATATAATGCAGGTCTTGTACTGCTGGTGTTTTTTTTAGAATCTTTTCTCATTTTACCAATCTTTTTTCTTCTTTGAGATTAATTCAGGCATAACATAGACAGGAGCGTTCGAAGAGATTGCTTTCCCGTCTTTGTCTTTTTTTGATTTTTTCTTTTCTCCTTTATAGTAACTTCCAAATCCTGGCATAAAATCACCCCCTTCTAATTATCTTTTTTTAACATTAATTTATCAAGCGTTTTTAAAAGCTCAGGTGTCATCTCTGCCTCAAACTCTAATTTTTTCTGAGTTTTTGGGTCAAAAAAACTTATTTTTTTTGCGTGAAGAAATACACGCGGTAATATTTTTCTGTCATCTCTTGAAGTTTTTCTTCCACCATAGAGTGGGTCAGCGAAGATTGGATGATTAATAAATTTTAAATGAACTCTTATTTGATGCGTTCTACCTGTTCTAGGATGCAATTGAACCAAACTCAAAACTTCTTTTCCTAAAATATACTCACGTATTACTTCGTATTCAGTTTGCGCTTCCCTTCCTCCAGCCAAAGCTCCAAATCTCATTCTATTCCAAGGAAGACGTCCAACGGGTACATTTATTTCCCCATTTTTAGGACTGATCTCTCCATGCGCTAAGGCCAAATACTCCTTCTCCACTCTTCTCTCCTTAAACTGAGATTGAAGAGCTAAAAAAGCATCTGCATTCTTAGCCACGATCATCACGCCTGAAGTCTCCTTATCAAGCCTATGAACAATTCCCCCTCTATTTACAAATTCTTCATTCGAAGAATCTAAATCGACTTTTCCTAATTTTTCCACCAAATCTTGCAGAGTTTCTTCATCACGAGCAGTATCCGATCGATTAACGGTAAGCCCTGCGGGTTTGACGATCACTATAAAGTCATCGTTTTCAAAAATAATATTAATTTTATTTTCCATTCGTAAGAGGGAGCCTTGCGGTAATTTCCTGCTTAACTAGCAAAACTAAACCTAAAATAAGCATAAATATTAAAACAAAATTTTCTCGATGATTTATAAAGCTATTTACACCTGGATTATCAATGGCGTTAGTTAAAAGTAAAATTACTGAAAAGAAAATTAAAAATAAAATGCTTATCGTTCCGTCTTTTATTTCAAGTGCGCTGGCTTTAGGATAAAGATATATATTAGATATCACTAGTGCAGCTGTGAATAAAATCAACTTGATTAAGCCTCCAATTGTAAACTCACCAGAAAGAACAAAATATCCAATCAAACCTACTGGTAATATAAACAAAAACGAAAGTGAAAAGAAATCATATACCCTTCCCATAGGAAATTTCTTATATCTTCCGTATAAATAAAGTGCCGTTGATCCTCCAATAAAACCTCCTATTAAAGAAAGTCCTGGGAAGTATGGAAATAAAATAAATCCCAAAACACTCATAAATACTTCTTTGGGATAAAACAGAACAAAAACTAATCGGGCTGAGACCAATGAAATAATTGAGATAATAATTGAAGTATTAAAAATCTCTTCAAGCTCAATATTTTTTTTCGCGAGTACAAAGTCGTCATTAGCTAAATGATAAAGTCTGTAAAGAAACAGAACTAGACAGATTATTAAGACTATGAAAAAAAACTGCATATTATTTAAACTTAAAAAAACGCAGGGCAGCAATTGCGACGACAATTATACCAATTATTGTAATAACTTGCCCAACACCTATATAATCAGCCAAAAATCCGACACCCAAAATGGGAATTATTGAGACCACGCCTACGAGAGTATTAAGAGAACCATAAATTTTTCCTCTTTGTCGATCTGTAGTCTCTTCTTGTATAAGAGTATTCGATGGAACAAAAACTAAAGAAAAAGCAAACCCAATTACTACAGCAAAAATTAAAAGAATATGAATTTCCGTGACACTGCTTAGAAATGAAAAATTTCTGACAAAGTCATTTGCAAACCCTATAAAAAGATTCAGGTATGGAAATAGGATCATGATTATTCCAATCACAAGTAAACCAATTTTTGCGAGTAATTGCTTTGATCTCTTATGCCAAAAGTTTCCGATTAGAAATGCTCCCACTGACATACCAATAACAGCGGGTGTAACGAAAAGTACAGGAAATTTTTCTACCTGAATATGCAGGATGTTAGTAGCATAACCTGGACCAATGACCGCAATTATCAAAATTAAAGTTTGAAGCAAAGTCAGAAGAAAAAGTGAGTGATAAATATTTTCTTTTTTAGCCATTAAAGAAAAGGCATCTCTTATTTCTTCAAGCACTTTTAAATTTCCTCTCGCAGGAGGTTCTGGGATTTGTAGTTTGATTAAAAATGCGAATAAACCTGAAATCCCGAAAAGAAATGTAATAAAAATAAACACATTTACCTTTCCAAAAAATAAAAGTAACGGCCCTGACAAGGCGTAAGCCACAATCATGGAGCCAAAAATCCCCATACTAAAAAGCGCATTGGCAGAAAGCAAAAGCTTCTTCTCAACTAAAAGTGGAATAATTGGAGTTTCTGCAGGAATAAAAAATTGTGTTATTAAGGAAATTAAGAAGCTAAATAGATAAACTAAAAAAAGCTCATGAGAAACGAAAATCAAGGGAAATGCTGCAAGCGCTCTTAATAAATTCGTATACACCAAAACATTTTTTTTATTCCACTTATCTACATAGACTCCAGCTAAGATTCCAAAGACAATTGATGGAACAGTAAATGACAGCACTACTCCTGCTACTGCCATGTTAGATTTGGATAATTCAAATGCGACAAGCAAAAGAACGAAATTTAAAAGATTCATGGCAAATTGAGAAAAGAATTCTGAAACTAAGAGGAAAAGAAAGGAGGGTATTTTTAGGACAGATATAAGCGGATTTTGCATATTTAGGTCACTTTTTGACTATATTCACCAGTCCTAGTATCCACTCGGACTCTGTCGCCTGCCTTTATAAATAATGGTACTCTAACTTTGAGCCCGTTATCAAGTACAGCATCTTTGTAAATATTCGACGCCGAGTTTCCTTTTACCCCCGGGTCTGCCTCGACAATATCAAAATCCATTTTCGGTGGCAAATTAAGCGCTAAAGCTTCGGAATCATGAAAAGAAATATTATATGACTCCCCCTCTTTTAAGTAAGCAGCACTTTCCCCTATTAAATCCATAGGAACTGAAATCTGCTCGAATGTAGTCGGATTCATGAAGTAAGCCATTTCCGCATCCTTATATAAGTACTGAACATCTTTTTTGAATACTTGAACATTATTTACTCTAGCTCCATTTATAAAGCTTTTCTCGATAGTTGATCCTGTTTTTACATTTTTAACTTTTACTTTGATATTTGCCGAGCCCCTACCCATCTTAATGTGCTCATATGAAATAACAACAAAAAGATTTCCTTGCTCTTCAAAAATTACCCCAGACTTTAAGTCAGTTACTCCAATCATTATCTTTTAACCCTGATAATTCCTGAAAAAGGAATTACTTCTACCCCTTCCTTTTCTAATTCATCTAGAAATAAGTTTGCGCCAATAGAATCTGAAGCAATGTGTCCCGCATTAACCACATTTACATGTAGTTTCTTAAGTTCTTTTAGAGCATCTTCAGGAACATGCATGTCCACGATCGTACCAATTCCCGCTTTAGCCATCTCAATATAAACTTCTTTAGACGGATTAGTTCCTCCCGTAAAAAATGTGGAAACTTTTCCAGCTCTACTATGAGGTCCACCTGAAACTATCTCTGGTCCCATTTGTAGCTTGGATGATTCCTGATACTCAGGAAGTTCCATTAGATACTCAACTACTTCACCTACTGTATCGAACTTTCTTTTAGCCAAATAGTCAGTCATAAATTTGTCCCCCATGTTATCCCACACAGTATGAAAAGAGAAAAGTGGCATATTAAGAAGTCTAGCTGTATCTACTACCTGGAAATGATTTTCTGAATGAAGTTTTCTTTTAATATCTGTCGCCCGTTCCCTAATAAGCGCATCAACTACATTCACTGGTAGGCCATCTTGGGCATAGGCATCTACTTGTAAATCCATAACGTCTCCTAGCGCGGCGAATGATGTACCGATTGGATGATGCGCTATAACAGCATCAATTTTTTTACCTTTTTCTGAAAGTCTATCTGCTAAAAGAAGCTCTGCTCCTTCTACGTCAATTCCAGCTAAGACCCTTTTTATTTCGCTTTTAGGATCCCCAAAAACTACTCTGGTGTCTGTATAAGGATTATTTAATTTCTCACGATCATAATACTTTTTCTTTTTTTCAGGAAGCTCATCATATTCTTTTTTAACTTTTCCGAGAAGTCTTTTAACCTCAACCTCACTTCTAGGATCAGATTTTATGCCCAAAGAAAGCGCTAAATCGTATATTTGTTGAACTGTCATAGCTGAAAGTATATAATAAACGAAGCTAAAAATCCATAATTAAACAAAGTATTTTGTTTATATTCTTCAAAACTTCAATACTCAGGAATTTTATAAAGGCTTAACTAATAATTTCAATAGAAGGCTCTATGAGCATGAATTAGGTAAAATTAATTTTACAAAAAATAAGCGTCCTCTAAGAATTATTCATGTTGAAATCTGTGAGACCAGATTAGAAGCTAGAGAGATGGAAAAGTTCTTTAAAAGTGGCTATGGACGTGAGATAATACACGAACTAGCCGAGATGGTGGAATGGTAGACACGAAGGTCTCAAAAACCTTTGGGCCTTAAAGCTCATGTGGGTTCGACTCCCTCTCTCGGCACTATCTTAGAGTTCGACATGCCTGCCGGCAGGCAGGGTCTCTCCCCCGGTACAATAAAAATAGACTACTCCAAATGGGTAGTCTATTTTTTTGTTTCGAAACAAAAAATCTAGGAGAAAATTATTGGGCTCCTCCTGGATTTTGTCCTCCAATTCCCTGATCCCAAGATCCACCTGGCTGTGGAGCTGGTGTTTCTTGTGCTGGTTCAGATTGTGGTTGCCAAGCAGGCTCTGCTGGTGCAGCTGGCGCTTCAGGAGCTGGCTCTGGCATTGGTGCCGGAGTCGGTTCTGGCGCAGGCGCTTGAACTGGATCCTGAGCAGGTTCTGCTGGAGGAGTCCATGCTGGTGCTTGCCCTGCTGGATCCTGTGCTGGTGCAGCTGGCTGAGCTGGATCTGCTGGCATTGGATTCTGATTTTGTGTTTGATCGTCCATTTAATTCACCCCCTTTCTTTGATTAAACCATGATAACGGGCAAAAAAATAAATGTAAATAGATCAAAGCATTGTTGGGGATTCAACTTTTGGAGCTTGAGATTCTGTGGATTCATCGCGCTTAGTATCCATATTGTAAAATCTGATTCTGTCTCCTCTGAATAGAAGATCCACTTCACCTTGAGGACCATTTCGGTGTTTAGCAATTAAAAGTTTCGTATTAATTACATTCGCAATTTCTCCATCTGGCCTATAAATAAACATTACCACATCAGCATCCTGCTCAATCGCTCCAGATTCTCTTAAATCTGCAAGCTGGGGCTTTCTATCTCCCCCACGATGCTCTACTGCACGAGAAAGCTGTGAAGCAGCAAGAACTGGAATCTTAAGCTCTCTAGCTAAATTTTTAAGAGATTGAGAAACAATTGAAACTTCCTGCACGCGGTTATCATAATGCTTTCCGGGATCTACTAACTGTAAATAGTCAACGATGATTAATTGAACATTATGCTCTAGTTGAAGCCTTCTAGCCTTAGTTCTTATTTGAGAAATAGATACTCCAGGCGTATCATCGATAAAGATGGGAGCATCGGCAAGCACACCCATAGCTTCTGAAATCTTTGCGAAATCAGATTCTGTTAATTTTCCCGTTTTAAGTCTCCAAGCATCTACGTCTGCCTGTCCCACTAGTAAACGATCAACCAGTTCTTCCTGGCTCATTTCAAGAGAAAAAATTCCAACAGCTTTTTTTTCTTTTACAGCTATATTTTGTGCCATATTGACGATTAATGCTGTTTTACCTTGACCTGGACGTGCCGCTAAAATGATCAGATTAGACGCCTGCATGCCAGAGAGAATTCCGTCTAGATCTGTAAAGCCAGTTTTAACACCTCTTGCTCCTCCTCCACTCTTATGCAATTCATCAATTCTGTCGAAACTTTCAGCCAACTTATCTTTAATAGGAGTAAATCCCTTCATCACATGTCCCTGGGTAATAGAAAAAACAGACTGCTCAGTTTTATCTAATAATTCTTCAGCATTCTTATCCTCCATAAAACCAAACTCTGTAATATTTCCTCCTAAAGCAATGAGAGTTCGTTTTATCGAATCCTCTTGAATAATCTGTGCGTAGTGTTCAATATTGGCAGCCGTTGGAACAGCATTTAGCAAATCTGTTAGATATGAGGCATCAACTTTATTGTTTTTATTCTTTTTTAATTGCTTAGTAAGAGTAAGAATATCAATCGGGTTGCTCTTTTCATAGAGTTCCAACATTGCTCCAAATATGCTTCCGTTAATATCGTTATAAAAATCTTTGGGTTTAATTACCTCTGAAACTAAGCCAATTGATTCTTTATTTATTAAAATTGCACCAAGCACACTTTCTTCTGCTTCATCGTTATGAGGAGGTGTCTTCAAGCTTGCCATAAGTTTTAAAATGATAATTCATGAAAACCTGAAATACAATATGTCAGAGGCAATTAAAATGGGTCTTAACCCAGAAGTACGAACTGCATTTCTTCAGTTAACTTTTCTTTAGTGGTTGAAAACTTCGACATTGCTTCTCCATCTTTTCCTAAAACTTTCTTAACTTCATCTCTATTGTCTCCATAAACTAATAATACTTTTGAACCTAGTGACGTAACTACTGAATAATTAAATTCTGAGTTTGCGTTAACTACCACCATATCTGCACTCTCTGCTTTTTCTTGAACTTTCTCAAGTGCTGCACCAGAGCCCACTAAGACACTTATACCATCGACATCAAAAAATCCTACACACCCTCCACCTGCTGCGATAAGTGACATTTTTATTCCACCCACTTCATATTCACCCGGTCCTGAAAATGTTACCCGAGAACCTTCAAGTTTCACTGTGGAAAAATTAGCTACATTTGTGAGGTCAATTGCTGCATCTGCTTCTGTTTTCCCAATCTCGCTAGTAGGATCTATGACTAAAGAAGCTTTTTTTCCTTTAATTCTTATTGAGTTTTTTCCTAGAAGTATTACATCCATTGCCATATCCTACCATACACCCACTTTTCTTGACAAGGATCTCTATTTAACGTATCATAACTCGTACTTAAATTGAGGCTAATTTTAATGAAAAAGAAGAGAATATTTACTACTTTTTTAATACTCCTAATAGGTACGCTTTTCGCTCTTGGTGGTTTTTATCTATATCAACAAAGCAAAGTAATTAAACCCTCAAAAATTAAAAAAATCGTTCTAGAAGAACCCTCACCAGTTCCTGAATCATCCATCTTTATTGCCGTAACTAAACCTGAGGACGAAGCGGTGTCTACCGCTCGCAATCTAACCATTTCAGGAAAAACTATTCCGAATGCCAAAATCGTTGTGCTGACTCCCACTACTCAGGAAGCAGGCGTGGCAGCTAAAGACGGAAGTTTTTCCACTGATATTAATCTGGATGAAGGAGAAAATATAATAGAAATCAGCGCAATTGCCGATAATGGAGAAACTGCTAAAATAAAAAGAACAGTGATTTACACAACTGAGGATTTTTAAAATGAAAAAAACAACACTTTCTATTCTATTAATAGTATCCCTAACAACTCCTGCTGTTTCTTTTGCACAAAGCCCGACTCCTGAGGAAAAAGTTTCTACACCCGCTAATAAATTTGATAGTAAAATCGATATCATTAAAAATAAGGTCGCGTCAAAAGTTGCTGAGCTTAATTTGGTAGAAAAAAGAGGCTTTATCGGAACAATAGAGTCTACAGGAAAAAATACTATTACACTCACAGATTTAAATGGAAAAACACGGATAGTTGATGTGGATGAATTAACTAAATTTAATTCCGAAATTAGTGAAGACTTTAATATTTCAAGCATTAAAAAAGGTTCTAAAATCGGAGTTGCAGGACTTTATAATAAAGAATCTAGAAGACTTTTAGCCAGATTTGTAAATGAAATCTCAATTCCACTTTTTATCCAAGGAGTACTTTCAGAAAAAGATGCTAAAAATTTTACGGTAAAAATTACAACTGAAGAAAATAAAACATATTTAGTAGACATAGAAAATATTACAAAAAGTTTTGAATTTAATGACGGAGATTTAAATTCTGCAGGTTTTTCTGATATTGAGGATATGCAAAACGCACTAATCATTGGTTTCCCTGATAAAAATGAGGATGGAAGAATGACTGCAAGCAAAATTGTAGTTTTTCCAGACCTTCCTAGAAATCCTAGAATCAAAGTTACCGCTACCGAAGAACCAAAAGAAGTTTCTGCATCCCCTGCTCAAGAAGAAGAGCAATGATTAAAAATTTATTAAAAAATACAGATGCCCTGCTAATTTCTTCCCCATCCAACATTATTTATCTTGCAAGAGATTTTGGATTTTCCAAAAATGAAAGAGAAGTTTTTCTTCTACTTACTAAAAATAATAAATATATTGTTACTGACAAGAGATATTCTACTTCAATAATTAATTCAAAAATTGATTATCAATTAATTGATGTTGGAGCACTTGCGTTTTTAAATAAAGACATCGAGGATATAATTAAAAAAGAAAAAATTGGAACACTAGGAATTGAAGAAAGTGATTTAACGATATTAGAATATAGACTACTAAAAAATAAAGTAAAAACTAAAAATATAGATTTAAAAAATTTAAGAATTATTAAATTAGAAAAAGAAATACTAAATATTAAAAAAGCTTGTCAAATTTCTGATGAAACTTTCAAATATATAATGAAACAGTTCAAGGTTGGGATTTCGGAAAAAGAAATATCTACACTTCTTGAAAATTTCATTAAGACCAAAGATGCAGAAATTTCTTTCCGTCCCATAATCGCCTTTGGAAAAAACTCTGCTATTCCTCATCACCTATCTAATCAAACAAAACTTAAGAAAAACCAAATTATTCTTCTCGACTTCGGCGTGAAATTTAATAATTACTGCTCGGACATGAGTCGTACTATTTTCTTTGGAAAAGCAGATAAAAAATTTAAAGAGATATATGAGACAGTGTTAGAAGCACAAATAAAAGCTTTTAAATCTATCAAGGTCAACTTAATGGCAGATAAAATAGATAAGATTGCCAGAGATTATATTGTTCAAAAAAAATATCCCAATATTCCACACGCTTTAGGTCATGGAATTGGGCTGGAAGTACATGAAGCCCCACAAATATCTCCCAGATCTAATGATAAAATTCAAAACGGGATGATTTTTTCTCTTGAACCAGGAATTTATATTGAAAATTACGGCGGAGTAAGAATTGAAGATTTAGTTTTAGTAAAGGATAATAAACCTGTGTTGCTTTATTCATCAAATCGCGAAATAATAGAGGTGCAATGATTAACGATCTTAAAAAAGAATTAACTTCTTTTAAACTCTTAAATATTCTTGGAATCATTGCGATTAGTATCTATCTTCTTCAATTCGTTCTCGGATTTCTACGCGACTTTTCAGATATTATCTGGATAATTATTCTTGGATGGCTTGTGAGTTTCATAATGGAACCATTCGTGGACTTCTTTTCCGAAAAACTCAAACTACCCAGAACAGTCTCAGCGATTATAACTTTTGCTCTGGCTGCAGTTTTAATCGTCCTTATCATCCTTTTATTTATCCCTGACATCATGTCTCAATTCAGAACAATCGATAAAGTTTTACCTGGAATATTAGAGAATACCCCACCTCAACTTCAAAAAGGAGTAGATAATTTTTTAAGTAATCTTAATGCATCAAGCGACCTTATTCCCTCAATCACGCAATTCTTAATAAATATAGTAAGTATATTTATACTTTCATTTTACTTAGTCATCGATAAAGATAATATTAATAAAAAGTTTTACGCACTCACACCTAGAAAGTTTCATGAGCAAATTAAATTCACCCAATCTGTCATAGACTCTTCTTTCGCCTCTTTCGTCCGTATCCAAGTTCTATGGGGCTTCTTGGGGGGTATAATCACTTGGGTGGTTCTTACCATTTTTGGCGTTCATTTCGCAGCTTCTACTTCTTTGCTTGCAGGCATACTCACTGCAGTACCGATGATAGGACCAATCATAGGTGTTATTCCTCCACTTCTTGTAGCATTCGTAGAGAAACCAGACCAAGCCATTCTTATCTTCTTAACTATCTTCATCCCACAACAATTTATCTTCAATGTAATCGGACCGAAGATTATGGGAAAAGCGTTTAAATTGAATCCCATTATGGTGATCTTCGCTCTTCTTATTGGTGTAAAAATTGGTGGATTCTTAGGAGCCATTCTCGCAGTTCCAGTAATCAGTATTATTTTAATAGTAGGAAAAGAACTATACGATCATTATCTCAAAGACCGCGAAAATTAACAGAAAACTTTATCAACCGATCTACGAGTAAACTCAATTCCTTTTTGTGAGATTGATTGGACTAATGATTCTAATCGCTCTATATCTTCCGCATTCGCAGATCTTGAATAAACTGGTCTTGTTTGATCATACCTTGCTCCAAATACCACCTCTTCACCAGCAGGTATCTCTCTTTCATTAGACTCAACCACTATAGCTTCTTGAGAAAGAAGGTATCTTTCTGGCAAACCCTTAACTCTAATATCTATAGTTCCTGAATATTCATCCCCAAAAATTCCAAGCCTTCTCCCATCGATCCAAAATTCAACTTTAACATCTTGATCTTCTTCACTATATGTTGCACCAATTATATGATCCTTATCAGTAATCTCCCTCATTCTATCCATATCTCTATCGAATCCACCCCTGTCTAAATATCTCTCAAGTTGTTTATCAGTTTTCGTTCGCTCTTTTGGAAGTCTTGGAAGATGCGGCTTAATAATAGTGCTAATATTCACATGAAGACCCTTGGCTTCAACCTTGCGAGCTTCTTTTCTCCTTTTTGCTTCATCCGCAGCAGTCTTTCTATCTTTGATAGCTTGTCCAAAAGTAGCACTTTTTCGTTCGATTACCATTTTGGGATTTTACCAATTAAACGACCCACAATCAATAGGTCAGATTGGCAGGCTAAACGAAAAACATGATACAATTATTTTATGGCCAATCGAGTTGTTCAGGCCGTAATGAGGAAACTCGAACTATGAATGTTCAAACACTAAAAGGATTTAGAGATTTCTT
>CAZGGU010000020.1:0-19629 GCA_964525395.1 uncultured Gammaproteobacteria bacterium | reverse complement strand
TCTTCTCCGCCTGAATCTTCTTCAGCCGGTTTATATTCAGTTTTAAGCCATTCTACATAAGTGCATCCCGTAGCTTTTCGCTCTTTTGAGTCCCAGCCAGCAGTCGAGCATTTCTTCATTTTCTTTCCAGAATTAGTCGTAAATAATACCAATGGCTTTCCACATTCTGGACATTCTTCATCCAGTTTTTCTGTGGTTCCATTAATCCACTCTACATAGTCGCACCCTTCAGCCGTTTTCGTATCCTTATTCCAAACATTTGTTGAACACTTTTTCATTTTCTTTCCAAATCTTGTGGTTTGGAGAATTAAAGGAGAACCGCATTTAGGACATTTTTCATCAAGCGTTTCAGGGGCTACTTCAAGCCATTTAACATAGTCACAACCTTCTGTTTTTTTAGTTTCAGGATTCCAAACGCCCTTAGAACATCTCTGGAGTTTTTTACCTGTAGCTGTAGTGGTTTCTGGTTCTAACGGTGAGCCACATTTTGGACACATTTCTTCTGACATAAGATAAATAGGATAACATTATTCAAATAAAATAATCAATATCCTAATGAATAAATGGTGAATATTCGACACCAGGCTCCATTTTTATTCGAATAGCTCTTTTTACTTTTTGTTTTTCCACCATAGTTTCATTACCCTCACGATCTATCGCCCAAACCCGCACAGTCTCGCCTTCTTCTACTCTTTTCTTAACTTCTCGAACCTCTCGTCCGCTCATATATCTTCTTTTCGCTAAAACCCCTGCCAAAACATTGATAAATTCTTGTCTACCTGATAAAACAGCCTTTGCTTCAGATTTTCCTTTTCCTAAATCCCCTTTTTGTATTAAAACACCCTCATCATGTCCTTTTCCTCGTTCTAAACCTGAAGCTAAAGGTGCCGCCATTGCTGCTCTTTGATATGAATCGAAAGAGACATGTGCTAAAGAGTTACCTTCTGGATGAAGACTGGCTTCAATTACATGTTCTGGTGCGGCGGCAGCGTGGAGTGTTTCATGTAGGGCAATTTCGTCATATGGAGCTGTTTCAAGAGGATTTACGACCTCGGTAATAAAAGTAAGGCCGTTTATCTGCTTTGTTTCACCTAATCCTATTTCGTACTCTTTCATTTAAGATTTGTTCTAGAATTAATATTTCTATTCTTGGCTCCCCTACCGTCATTACTTTCTTCCTTTTCCATAAAATGCGTCATCATAAGACTCTTGGTTCAAAAAAGTACTACCATTAGCTAGATTTTCGATTGAACCAAAATCACCGGATAACTCAAATGCTCTTAGAAATCTTTGTAAAGCTTCTTGCTGATCCATCCCTTCCACATAGTACTCAGTTGGTAATACTCCATGTTTTTTAAGATCAAAATAAATCCTAAATCCCTCTGTTCCATGCAAGGTCTGAGTTATATCCTCAACCGCAGACAGTACCCACGCTCCCTCATATTTTTCTATACCTTCTAATAACTCACGTGGATTAAATGATTTTTGATCAAAAGCAACCAATGTAGATGTAAACATTTCTCCATCTCCGGTTACTCTCTGCACCCCCAGCGAACTCACCACACCTATACTTTCCGCTACTCCAAAAGATGCATAAGTCACTGCCACAAGCCTATCTTGATAAATACCTCTAAAAGTTGCATGTGTAGCTATTCCTTCTGTGATATCTCCGCGAAAAGCCACTTCTCTACCTAATCTTAAAAGTTCTTGAGGGGAAATTTCTTCTTCATGTCTATCTTGCTCAACCATTCTGACGTCATTATAACCTCATAGATATTTTTGTCAATTAATCAATATTGGTCTACTTTGATCCCTATTGTCCTATTGTATGAAATATAAGCTGAGAGTATTATTATTCATACCTCAAATACGCAAGTATCAAAAGGCAGGACCTTCAGCAATGAAGGAACCCCGAAGAAACTCCAGCAATGGAGTTTTTTTGTATCTAGTTTGATGTCCTATAGTTTGACTTGGAAACTGATTTATGCTACAATCATCCTTCAATGTCTGAAGCTATAATCCATACTCCAATTGAAGCTAAAGCCCCTTATGACGCTGTGCTTGTGCATGGCTACTGGCTCTCTCGTGATGAAGATAGAGATACTTTTGAAGGATTTCGTGGAAGTTTAAGATCACGACTATCTACACGCGCTGCAGCTGATATCTTCCATAACGAAGGCAAGCCAACATTAGTCTTCCCGGGTGGAAGATTGAAAGGTCCCGACTATCCTGCTACATCTGCGATAGCTAAAGCAGAAGCAATGCAAAAATATGATGTTCCTGAAGCATCTATTGTAACTGCAGTAACTGGCTTGGGAACAGAATCAGAAAGTGTTACATTTGAAACACTTGCGAGAGAACATGGATGGACCAATGTAGGCGTGTTATCTTTCGAACAACATGCACCCTCTGTTCACAGATTTACACCTCAAATCGAGGGAACCGTAGAACATAGAACTGTAGAAGATGTGTTAGAAAATTATGATGATCCGCTTGTTTCCCACCTTGCAAAAAGACTTAAAAAAAGTAGATACGGTAAAGGATTTATCGCTTATGAACTTTTTAAAACTCTCATCATGACTATTCCCGGCGGTAAAGATAGATTGTATGCAGCGAATTCCAAAGCTCGAAGTGAAAAAAATGACAGCATATTCAACGATTTAGTCACGAGAACTATTGACGTATTTAAATAAATCTTGACAATTCAGTCTAATCGTTGCAAAATATCTGAGTTGTGACGGAACAAATTGAACCGACAATGCCCATTCCTAAACCTGACTCTTCCAGATTTATCATTCCACAGCCACCAATTAAGCCCCGAGACATGAGCATTAGCTATCCAAGCCCTGATTCTTGGAGGGTAAGAAGAACGATGCTTAGAACTCCTCGCGACGGCAGGCGCTAAACTGGCCTCAAACCCCAATTTAAGGTATAATTATGTACCATGAAAATTAAGATATTTATAGCTTCATTTTTATTTATTGGCTTACTATTTACGCTTCAAATCAAGGCTAGTGCAGTCTATGATCCTACAAGTGTTCCAAATAATAAAATCGGCATTCATTTGCTTTTTCCAGGAGAAATTTCTGAAGTTAAAGATCTGGTTAATTCCAATAACGGCGACTGGGGATATGTGCTAGTTCCCATTCAGGCTGGAGATAAAGATTTGGTTAAATGGCAATCATTTATGGATCAGGCTAAAAAACTACATTTAATCCCAATTATACGTCTTGCTACTGAAGGAGATTATTTCAATAAATCAACGTGGAGAAAACCAAAGGAAGATGATGTAATCGACTTCGCTAACTTTCTAAATTCACTCAATTGGCCAACTAAAAACAGATATGTAATAGTTTTTAACGAAGTAAACAGAGCTGATGAATGGAATGGACAGGCCAATCCTGAAGAATATGCGAAGATTCTTTCTTATTCTGTCACAGTTTTTAAGTCTAAAAGCCCTGACTTTTTCATAATCGATTCAGGCATGGATAATGCCGCAGCAACAGGAAATGGTACATTTTCGCAGTATGATTTTTTCAGGGCAATGGATGAGGCTGTTCCTGGAATCTTTAGCCAAATCGACGGTCACTCTTCCCATTCTTATCCCAATCCAGCTTTTACTCAGTCGCCTGAAATCGATTCGCCAATGAGCATTCATAGTTTTAAATATGAAGCTGATTCACTAAAAGAACTGAGTGGAAAAGATCTTCCTATTTTTATCACTGAGACTGGATGGGATCAGGAAAAAGTAAAACCTGAAACAGTGGCAGAATATTTTAAAACTGCTCTTAACACTATTTGGAATAATGACCAAATCATTGCTATTACACCTTTCTTACTCCGAGCTGGACCAGGTCCTTTTGAAAAATTTTCATTCATAAAAGCAGATGGCTCAAAAAGTGAATCTTATAAAACTTTTTCTGCTTATCCGAAAACTAAAGGAAAACCTAAGCTTACAGCTTCTAAAAAAGTTTTAGGCGATAAGAACCCAGAACCCACCTTAGTTACTAAAACTTTTAAAGTAAATAATGACGAAGAGTCAGAAGATCGCGCGAAGCACTTCGTACGCTTTATTTTGCTGGGATTTTAATGTGTTATAATTTCTCAGGCTCATGGACATACTCTCTCCGGAAAATTTAAAATTTGAAAGTACAACTCTCGGAACACTCACTACTGAGGACGTTTTAAAAACCATTCGTGCGTTTATAAAAGATAAACCACATGCCAAATACTCTATGGTGATTGGTTCTGATTCCCATGAGATAGCAGGTTCAAAACTTGAAAATAGAACGATCAAAGTAGTAACGGCAATTCTTGTACATAGGGTTGGTTTTGGTGGAAAATATTTTTGGCTCAAAAAAAACACCTCTAATATTCACTCCCTCAGAGAAAAAATTTATGCCGAAACTCTCCAATCGATTGAATTTGCTGGAATGTTCGTTCCTCTTCTTAAAGATTCACTCGATCAAAGCGTAGACTATAATCTAGAAATTCACATCGACGTGGGAGAGCACGGAGATACGCGTGAAATGATTAAAGAAGTGGTGGGAATGGTTACAGGGTCAGGATATGTAGCAAAAACGAAACCTGAAGCTTACGGCGCTAGCTACGTCGCTGATAAACATACTTAACGTGCAAATAGTGGATGACACATAACAAACTACAAAGAGACAATAAGAAAATATGGGATTATTTGGAAGAAAAACTAAAACTACTACAGTTCGCAAGACTGTAAAACGAAAAACTAAGAAGGCAACCAAGCTAGATTGGGGCGATGCACCTGATGTTAAAGCTGATATAGAAGACATTGTTACCACCCTCCAGCTTGAACATATTCGCTTAGATCGTGTTTTCTTTTATCGAACTGAGGGCAGTAAAGCTAGAGCGTATGCTAGAACATGGATGATGCCTAAAATTTTTCAGGATGCTTTGGAAATTGAGCCAGCTTATGTAATAGAAGTAATTTCCAAATATTATGATCCGCTCCCTGCTGATGAACAAAAAGAAGTACTTATCCATGAACTCTTACATATTCCTAAGAATTTTTCCGGAGCCCTAGTTCCCCACAAAGGAAGAAATAGACATTTGCATGCTGATGCGCGAAAGCTTGTAAAGGAGTATTTATCAAAAAAATGATTACACTTATCCACGGCGAAGACACTCTAGCTTCCCGTAAATATTACATGGACCAAAAAACTGAAGACTCAATTTTCTTTGACGCTGAAGATATGGATCTGGTTAATCTTAAACAATCTCTCCACGGATCTGGCCTTTTTCAAACAACTAATAGAATTTTTATCGATAATCTTTTTACTAGAAAAGGTCAAAAAAATATTACAGAGGTATCTGAAATATTAGCAAACACTACTGACTCAGAGGTGTTCCTGTGGGCGGGAAAAGACGTAGGAGTAAGAAGTCTCAAGGATTTTCCTAAATTTGAAAATAAAAATTTTAAAATCCCCCAAAATATCTGGAATTTTTTAGACTCTATCAGACCCAATTCCATAACAAACGTGACATTTTTTCACCAGGCACTTGCTGCTTCCGAACCAGAGATAATTTTTTCTATGATTATTCGTCAATTTAGATTGATGCTTGGGCTTACTTCAAATTCTAAAAACAACGCTGAAGAGGTAAAAAAACTTGCTCCATGGCAAAAATCCAAACTTGAAAGACAAGCGTCATTATTTGGTCAGGATAAAATCAAGTCCATCTTTAAAGAACTCTATAAAATAGATAAGAACACTAAAACAGGCAAAAGCAACTTAACTCTTACGCAGAATATTGACATTTTGCTTTTGCAAATATAAGATAAATTTCTAATGACTATCGAGCCTTCCATCTTCAAATCTTATGACATTCGCGCAATTTATCCTGACCAACTCGACGAAGCAGGAGCAGTAAAAATCGCACAAGCCATCTTTAAATTCTTCACAGAAAAAATTGGATCCGATAAGCAACTGACTTTAGTTTTAAGTCATGATATGCGTGTTTCTGGTCCGGTTCTCTACCCTGCGATTAAAAGAGCATTGGGAGAAATGGGAGCAGATGTTATCGATATTGGGAAAACCTCAACTCCCACATTCTATTTCGCTGTTTCTCATTATGGATATGACTGCGGTATTCAAATCACTGCCTCACATAATCCACCTGAATATAATGGTTTAAAATTCGTCATCAACACTCCAAAAGGACTACTCAAAATTGGAAAATCTACTGGCATGGAGGACGTAAAAACTATGGCACTTGATGAGTCTTTTTCCTTTGATGCAAAATTTGAAGGAAAAGTAACCGAAAAAACAGGTGTTTTAGAAGAAGAAGCAGAAAATGCATTAAATATCTTTGGAAATCCTGAAATTAAAGAATTTAAAATCGTTGCAGATCCCGCAAATGCGATGGGCGGTACATATATTGATGCTCTATTTAAAAAAATTCCCGGAGATTTAGTCAGAATGAACTTCGAACTAGATGGAACCTTCCCAGCTCATCAACCAGACCCTTTAAACTTTGATAATCTTAAAGACTTACAAGCAAAAGTTTTAGAAACTGGCGCTGACTTAGGACTAGCTCCAGATGGCGATGGTGATAGACTATATTTAGTCGATGAAAAAGGACAAATAGTAACTGCTACTATCCTCACCGCCCTTATAGCTCGTGAACTACTAAAAGAGAATCCTGGATCCAAAATTCTTTTTGATATCCGATATGTTCTAGGTTCAAGTAAGATTGTGGAAGAATTTGGCGGAGAATATGACATTACAAAAGTTGGTCACGCTTTTATCACCCAGCAAATGACCGAAACTGGCGCAATTTTCGCAGGTGAATCTTCTGGTCACTTTTACTATAAATCAACTGGCAATGCTGAATCACAAGTTGCAACCATCGTCGCAGTTTTAAAAGTAATGACCAGAGAAAATAAGCCTCTGTCTGAAATTCTCAAAGAACTCCAAAGATCATTCGAGTCAGGTGAATATAATTTCGAAGTAACCAATGCAAAAGAAATAATTGAGGCAATTAAAGAGAAATATAGCGACGGAGAAATTAGCGAAATGGATGGTATAGCCATTACCTATCCTGATTGGAGATTTTCTTTAAGAAGTTCCAATACAGAACCTCTTTTAAGATTTAATCTTGAAGCATTTGATGAAGCCACCATGAATGAAAAAAGAGACGAAGTAAAAGCAGAAATTGAAAGACTAGCGAAACATGAATGACCTACATAAATTAGATCCATCCAACTTCAGACAATTTATTATCGATACTCCTACTCAATTTAAAATAGGAATGGATTTGGCAAAAGACATAAAACTTGACGGTGATTTTAAATCAGTTTATGTTTCAGGAATGGGAGGATCTGCTCTCCCGGTAGATTTAATTAAAACTTATTTGGCTGATTTATTTAACAGCGGAGAAAAAGCTTTTGATTTTAATATTAATCGCTACTATTCACTGCCTGCTCAAGCCAAAGATAAATCAGTGTTAAACCTTATTACCTCCTACTCTGGAAATACAGAAGAATCAATTTCTGCTTTAAATGAAGCCAAAGAAAAGGGACTTTCAATTATTACCTTCTCAAGCGGAGGAAAAATTGAAGAAATAGCTAAGGAGCTTGGGCTCCCTCATGTTAAACTTCCTATTCCTTACCCTAACTATCAACCAAGAATGGGAACTGGATATTTCTTCGGAGCTATGATTCAACTACTCATCAATCATGGCTTTATCTCAGATGTTTCCGAAGAAATCTTAAGTGCAACTAACAAATTTTCAAATGAAATGGATTCTTATGAAACACGCGGTAGAGAATTATCAGAAAGAGTAAAAGGCAAAACACCTATTATATATGCCCCTGACTTATATAAATCTGTAGCGATGGTTTGGAAAATTAAATTTAACGAAAATGCAAAAACACCAGCATTCTGGAATTACTTTCCTGAATTAAACCATAATGAAATGGTAGGCTTTACAAATCCCCAAGCCAACTTTCATATCATCATGCTTCAAGATCTAAAGGACAATCCCATGAATTTAAAAAGATACGAAGCTACTGCGAATTTACTTAGAGAAAAAGGAATTGAGTCCGAAATAATTGAGTTAGAAGGTCCTGACACTTTTTCCAAAATATTTCTCTCCATTACCATTGCTGACTGGGCTTCTTATTATTTGGCACTAGCTTATGGACAAGACCCTACGCCAGTAGACATGGTAGAAAAATTAAAAAAAATATTAGCCTCCTAACCCTTGCCAAATTAATTCAAAATAAACATAATATAAGTAATGCCCAAAAACGTACTTTGGTTCGACCAGATTGATAAAAATGATATAGCGCTTGCCGGCGGCAAAGGAGCTAACCTGGGAGAAATGACTCAAGCTGGCTTCCCTGTCCCTCCTGGATTTGTTGTTACTTCTCACGCTTTTTATGAGTTCCTAGCTCAAAATAAACTTGAGATAAAAATAAAACATCTTCTGAATACACTCAATCTAAATAGCCCCCACTCGCTTAAACAGGTCTCAGATCTTATTCAAAAAGAAATCATGAATGGGCGAATTTCAGATGAGCTGGTCAAAGAAATTTATACTGCATATAAAAAACTAGGAAGTTCAACCAGCGACGCACTAGTCGCTGTTCGCTCATCCGCTACTGCAGAAGACCTTCCTGGAGCTTCTTTTGCTGGACAGCAAGAAACATTTCTCAATGTGAAAGGAGAATCTAACTTAATACTTAAAATTAAAGAATGCTGGGCATCTCTTTACGAAGAACGAGCAATTTTTTATCGCCACGAAAATCATTTCGATAATAGAAAAATTGGAATTGCAGTTCCTATTCAAAAAATGGTGGAATCCGATAAATCTGGTGTGATGTTTACGATTAATCCTGTAAACAACGACAAAACAAGACTCGTGATCGAAGCAGTTTATGGCCTTGGGGAAATGATCGTACAAGGAAAAGTTAAACCGGATCATTATGAAATTTCTAAAGCAGATGGAAAAATCTTAACTAAAGAAATTTCATCTCAGGATAAACTCATGAAGAAATCAGGAAGTGAGAACAAAATCGTTAAAGTTTCCCTCTTCGCCAAGAAAAAACAAAAAATTACAGACTCAGAAATCATAGAACTTTATAAACTCGGCATGAAACTGGAAAAACATTATTTCTTCCCGCAAGACTCTGAATGGGCAATCTCTGGAGGACGTGTTTATTTAGTACAAACTAGACCGATTACAACAATTGCCACCACAGCAAAGAAAAAAGAAGAACCTACCAAAGTCGGCGAATTAATACTTAAAGGAAATGGCGCAAGCTTTGGAATAGCTACCAATCATGTAAGAATTCTAGAGAGCGCAAAAGATATCGATAAGTTAAAACAGGGAGAAATACTGGTAACACATGAGACAAATCCCGACTTCGTTCCCGCAATGAAAAAAGCTTCTGCTATTGTCACTGCTTCGGGCGGCAGAACCTCTCACGCTGCGATTGTTTCTCGCGAAATAGGAATTCCAGCTGTAGTGGGCGCAACTGAGGCCACTCATATTCTCAAAGACGGAATGGCCATTACAGTAAATGGATCTACTGGTGAGATTTACAAGGCTGGATCCACCTCTACTATTCAAGCCAATTCAGAAGCTTCTGCAAAGATTAGCTCTAAAAAAACAGCTACAAAAGTCTATGTGAATCTCGCAGAGCCAGAACTAGCTGAAAAAGAGTCCCTCATTGGTGCAGATGGCGTGGGCTTACTCAGAGCGGAGTTTATGATGGCAGGTATTGGTACTCATCCGAAGAAAATGATTAAAGACAGACGACAGAAGGAATACATAAACCACTTGGCTGAAAATATCTCCAAGTTTTGCAGCTCATTCTATCCCCGACCAGTAGTTTATCGCGCCAGTGATTTTAAATCTAATGAATATAAAAACTTAGTCGGAGGACGCGAATTTGAACCAACTGAATCCAATCCCATGCTTGGTTATCGAGGCGCTTTTCGCTATATTACTGACCCGGAAGTTTTCAATCTAGAGCTTGAGGCTATTAAGCAAGTCAGAAACGAAATGGGACTTAAAAATCTATGGCTGATGCTTCCCTTTGTGAGAACTCCGAGAGAACTGTCTGAAGTGAAAAAGCTTATCAACCAAGCAGGGCTTACCCGCTCTGATACCTTCAAACTTTGGATGATGGTGGAAATTCCTAGTAATGTAATTTTACTAGAAGAATTTATATCTGTTGGAATTGACGGCATCTCTATAGGCACTAATGACTTAACCATGCTTATTTTAGGTACTGATAGAGACAATTCTATGCTCACAAGCGAATTCGATGAAAGAAATCCAGCCGTTTTATGGGCACTTGAGAAAATAATCAAAACTGCAGGGAAAAATAAAATAACGAGCTCCATCTGCGGACAAGCAGCTTCTTACACAACAATCCTTGATGTTGCGATAAAATCAGGAGTGACCAGCGTTTCTGTAGCACCAGATTTAGTAGGTCCTACCAGAGATTTAATTTCAATAAAAGAAAAAGAAATATTTAGCAGATAGCAAAATTATGAGTACTATTAAGCAAGTTTTTGCCAGACAAATTCTCAATGCGAAAGGAATTCCAACCGTTGAAGCGACTGTAATTCTGGATGATGGAAAATTTGCAGTATCATCTTCACCTACAGGTACCTCAGTTAGCGGATATGAAGCAAAAGATTTAAGGGACGAAAACCCTCAAGAATTTAATGGTCAAGGTGTCTTAAAAGCAGTAAATAATGTCATAAATATCATAGGACCAAAAATTACTGGCATGGATCCAGTCAAACAGCATGAAGTCGATCGAGCCATGATTGAGCTGGATGGCACACCGGATAAAAGCCGGCTTGGAGCCAACGCGATCCTCGCTGTTTCTCAAGCAGTAGCCAAAGCAGGAGCTAAATCACTAAATATGCCACTTTATTCTTACCTGCGCCATTTTACCAGCATTCAGGGTGCACCTTTTAAGATCCCTACACCAGCATATAACATTCTTAATGGAGGAAAACATGCAGGAAATAATCTGGATTTTCAGGAATTTTTAATCATCCCTGCTTCCTCAATTCCTTATCCACAAACTCTAAATATGGCTGCAATGATATATCATTCTTTGAAAGACACCTTAAGAGCCAAAGGCGCAACAACATTAATCGGAGATGAAGGAGGTTTCGGACCTAGCTTCGCAACAAACAGAGACGCTCTAGTCATGCTCCAGGAAGCTATTTCTGCCAGTGAATTTAAACTAAATTATGAAGTATTCTTCGGCATTGATGCCTCAGCCAATAATTTTAAAACTGACGGTGGATACAGCATAAAGGATAAGGGAGATTCAATTTCTGCTAAAGACTTAGTGAATGTATATGAAGGCTTAAATGAAGCATATAATCTTTTATATTTAGAAGATCCCTTCGGCGAAGATGATTGGGAGGGCTGGGAACAGTTAAACCAACTGACTTCAAAAAATACTTTAATCGTGGGAGATGATCTTACCGCCACCAACGTCAATAGAGTGCAAGAAGCTATCAAAAGAAAAGCTATAAGTGGAATAATCATAAAACCCAATCAAGCAGGAACTGTCACAGAAACGCTCGGGGTGGTCGAAGTTGCGCGTTTGGCAGGATTAAAACTTATCGCATCTCATCGGTCAGGAGATACTGATGACGACTTTATTGCGGATTTCGCAGTAGCTATAGGAGCTGATTATGCGAAATTCGGTGCACCAGCCAGAGGTGAAAGAGTAGCTAAATATAATCGCCTTTCAGAAATTTATTCTCAAATCCAAACTTAATCTTTAAGATTAAAAAGAATTACAAATTCTCCTTTAGGATTTGCTTTTTTATATTTTTCCAATAATTCATCAATACTCCCACCTATAACCTCTTCATAAATCTTAGTAAGCTCGCGAGCCAGCGTTATATCAATATTTCCATAAACTTCTTTTATACTTTCTAACGTTTTAATCAGTCTATGTGGTGCTTCATAAATAATCACTGTGGATTCAAGTTCTTCGTTGGCAGTTTTCACTTTTTTAAGCAAAGTCGTTTTATGTCCTTCTTTACGAGGTAAAAAACCTATGAAAGTAAATTTGTCTGTCGGAAGTCCTGAAGCAGTAAGTGCTGCAATTCCTGCCACGGCACCCGGGATAGAAACAACTTCAAGCTTTGCCTCCCTTGCCGCACGAACTAATCTAAATCCAGGGTCTGAAATTAGCGGCGTACCAGAATCGGAAACCAAAGCAACACTCTCACCATTAATAAGCAGGTTCAAAATTTGCGGAATACGCATTTCTTCAGTTTGATCATAATATGAAATTAATTGTGTTTTCCGCCCAATACCTAAAGCTTTGAGAAGAATTCCAGTTTTTCTCGTATCTTCACAGGCTATATGATCAACAGATTTCAATGTTTCGATTGCTCGAAAAGTCACATCTCCCATATTTCCCATAGGTGTAGCGACAATATATAGTTTTCCCGATTCCATACTGCGTATTTTACCACGTGCTACTTGCCATTTGCTAATAGCTACGATACAATTTTTAGATGGAAATTCTGAATATATTTCTGCACCTTGGAGAATATTTAGATAAAATTATTGAAGCTATTGGACCACTTACGTATGTAGTAATCTTCGGTGTTATTTTCGCAGAAACTGGGCTTGTCATTACACCTTTCCTTCCTGGAGATTCATTAATATTTATTGTAGGCGCACTATCAGGAAGTGGACACCTGAATGTTGTTCTTGTATATATAGTTATGCTTGCAGCAGCCATCCTTGGCGATTCAGTCAATTATTGGATTGGAAATAAAATAGGACCAAGAGTTTTTGCTAAAGAGAATTCGAGAGTCTTTAATAAGAAATATCTTGAGAAAACTCGAGAGTTTTATGCGAAATATGGAGCCAAAACCATTATAATCGCAAGATTTGTTCCTGTTGTCCGCACATTTGCTCCATTCGTTGCTGGAATCGGATCCATGGATTATAAAACTTTTTTAACATACAACATAATTGGAGCTTTTATCTGGGTTACTTCTCTAACAGCTGCAGGATATTTCTTAGGAAATCAGCCAATAGTCAAAAATAATTTTGAATATGCTATTTTCGCTATAATCGGCATCTCATTAATTCCTATGATAATCGAATTTGTAAAACACAGAATTGAGAAAAGAAGAGAAAGATCATCGACTGACTATAAAGAAATTAAACAAACCTTCAAAAAAGAAAAGCTCACTTAGCCTCTTGCTTCAAGAATATATATTTGTTAACATCTCGGCATGGGAAATGGCGCAGAAATCGATAATGGGCAGTGGGATACCTTCCCCATACCTCAAACAGATAAAGAAAAAGAAGAGGGAAAAATTAAAACAAAAATATTAAATTATGGCGGAGTTCCTGCTGCAAATATCGAACAAACAGCACAAAAACTTGGAATTAGCGCAGAAAGCGTACAGCGCAGAATCGATGGCGATGTACTTTTAAGTTTTAAGCTCGAAGAAGATGGTGAAACTTTAATTCCTGATTGGCAATTTAACGGCCCAAGACCTCAAGTGCTACCAGATATTATTTTTCTGTCAAAGATGTTTCCAGAGGACCCGTGGGGAACCGCAAGCATACTTACAAGCCCTCAGCCAAGCCTTGATGGAAAAACTCCGGTCGAAGTATTTAAAAGTGGCGACTTAGATGCCAGATTAAAAGCTAGAAGAACTATGACTGCATTGATTAAAGATCTTTACGGATTAGATTAATTTGTAAACTTCAGGGTTTCGTAAACCTTCTCAAATTTTTCATTTATTTTCGATTGCTTTTTCTTGGCCACGTTTAATTACTGGCAAAAAGAAAATTAAGTCAATTAGTAGGCTTTGAAGCGGCGGACTACACCTACGGCGATTCCCTGAATCCTGAGTTGAGTGGGATAAATTGGTTCCATAGCTGAATTAGCGGGCTTAAGAACTACCTTCTCCCCTTCTTTGTAAAACCTCTTTAAGGTAGCTAAATTATCATCTACCAAGGCTACGACTATATCACCGTTATGTGCTACTTCAGTTTTTTCGATTACTACATAATCTCCATCTAGGATCCCGTCCTCTATCATAGACTCCCCTTTTACCTGAAGCACATATGCTGTTTTTTTACCTGAAATCATAGAGGCTGAAATTTGAAATGTAGCATTGGGATCAGTATGAGGCTCCAGTGGTCTTCCTGCTGCGATAAAACCCATGAGAGGAAGTTCAATGGATGGAAGCTGACCCATAAGTCCTTGTGCTGCCTTATCATCGATGATCTTAAGAACTCTAGTATTTCCTTCTACTTTCTGGACATATCCTTTATCTACAAGCCCTCTGATTAAGGTGTGAATTGTAGAATTACTTCTGTGTCCTGTGGCTTTGGCAATTTCTGAGAGTGTGGGAGAATAGCCGTATTGTTTTTGGAACTGGGCTAGGAATTCTAGAACTTCTCTTTCTTTTCTGTAAAGTACTCCGGGCATATGAGAATATTATGCGAAAAATACCAGAACAATGCAAGACAACAAATAATATCAGATGGGGTCAATTTGGCAAAAAGCAGATGGTATATTGCTAATGGTTCTGCTGGATCTCTACATGGTAAAAGCAACCCGTCCCCTGCAAAGTTGTGTTACAATATTAAGTCTCGCCAGCTACAAATACACGAGCTTTGGCGAGCAGGCAATTATGCAATTTAAACTTTCATCTCAATTCAAACCATCAGGTGATCAGCCTGAAGCTATAAAGAAGCTGACTAAGAGTATTAAAGATGGTAATCAGCACCAAGTTCTCCTTGGTGTTACCGGTAGTGGAAAAACTTTCACAATGGCCAATGTTATTCAAAATCTCCAGCGTCCTACTCTTATTATTTCTCATAATAAAACTTTGGCAGCTCAGCTCTATCAAGAGTTTAAAGAATTCTTTCCTGAAAATGCAGTCTCTTATTTCGTTTCATATTATGACTATTACCAACCTGAAGCTTATATTCCAACTACTGACACATACATTGAAAAAGAATCGGAAACTAATGATAAAATTGATGCTTTAAGACTAGCCGCAACGACCAATTTGCTCACCAGAAAAGATGTAATCGTGGTCGCTTCTGTTTCTTGTATCTATAATATTGGTTCCCCACTAGAATACGGCAAGTTTATTCTGCAATTAAATAAAGGCATGATAACGAGTCATAAAGATATTATGCTTCGCCTCGCTGATCTCCAATACGAGCGAAATGACTACAACTTCGAACGCGGAACTTTCAGAGTCAGAGGGGAAACGATTGACATCTTTCCAGCTTATTTGGATCAAGGCTTGAGACTAGAAATTAACAACAACAAGCTTTTAAAACTGGAAGAATTTGACCCACTTACTGGAAAATCAAATGGTGAGATTGATGGCACAGTAATATATCCAGCGAAACACTACATGACTGATCCGGCTACGTATAAAGAAGTTTTTGGCCAAATCAAAGCAGATATGGAGGCGCAAGAAGAAAAGTTTAAGGCAGCTGGAAAGATGATCGAAGCACAAAGAATTCGTCAAAAAGTTACTTATGATCTAGAAATGATTCAAGAACTTGGCTTCGTAAATGGAATAGAAAATTATTCTAGATATTTTGATGGCCGGCAACCAGGTCAGCCACCTCACTCACTTCTTGATTATATGCAGCACTGCTCTGATGAGTGGCTTTGTCTAGTAGATGAATCTCATATGACGCTTCCTCAAATCAGGGGAATGTTTAATGGAGACCGTGCAAGAAAAGAAATGCTTATCGATTATGGCTTCCGTCTCCCATCGGCACTTGATAATCGTCCGCTAAGATTCGAAGAATTTATGCAGCGCACCAATCAAATGCTCTACGTTTCAGCTACTCCAAATGATTATGAACTTTCTTTAGCAAAAGAAGGCAGTGGAGAAACAATAGTAGAACAGCTAATACGTCCGACAGGTTTAGTAGATCCTAAGGTTACCGTCAAACCTACAGAGGGACAAATCGATGATCTAATTGAAGAGATTAAAAAAAGAGTAGAGAAAAAACAAAGAGTTCTAGCGATCACCCTAACGAAACGCATGTCAGAAGATCTCTCAACTTTCCTTCAGGAGAAAGGACTTAAAGTCGGATATCTTCATTCAGATATTGTGACTCTTGAACGTCAGGATGAATTAGACAGATTAAGAAGTGGTCACTACGACGTCTTAGTGGGAATTAATTTACTACGCGAAGGTCTAGATCTCCCAGAAGTATCTTTAGTGGCCATTCTCGACGCTGATAAAGAAGGTTTCTTAAGATCTCGCACCTCCCTAATCCAGATCATGGGAAGAGCCGCACGAAATGTGGATTCAGAAGTAATCATGTATGCGGATAATATGACAGGCAGTATGGAAGCTGCGATTAAAGAAGTCGAAAGAAGAAGAATTATTCAAGAAAAGTTTAATAAAAAGCATGGCATTACTCCTCAAACTATTCAGAAAGCTATCAGAGCAAGGCTTGTGGAAGAAGATAAAGAAGATCAGGAATCAGCTGAATTTTTAAATAAACTTCAGGAAAAAGAAATATTACTTCCAGATGAGAAAGAAAGATTAATAAAGGAACTACGAAAACAAATGCAAGAAGCGGCACGTGAGCTAGATTTCGAAACCGCAGCTATTCTAAGAGACCAAATAAAGATCCTTCAAAAATAATTTCGCTAACGGGGTTACATATTCATAATTAAAGATCTATAATTTAGATGTGAATTTAAGAAAGTTTAAGTTAATCCTCCGTGCTTTTCTGGTACCACTTATCGTGCTAGTAGGAATGTTCATATACATCGGTTTATATCTATCACATCTCAATCAAGCTTCAGTAATTCTAGCTCTAACACTTATTTTTCTAGGAAGCTGGGAACTTATTAAAGAAACATTTGAAGATCTGAAAAATAAGTCTTTCGGATTAGACTACATCGCAATTTTAGCTGTGATAGTCGCAATTTTTACACAAGAATATTTAGTTGGAATCGTAATAGCCATTATGCTCTCTACAGGAAGAACGCTTGAAGATTATGGAGCCAATTCTGCTAAAAAATCATTAAAAGAACTTGCATCACGCGTGCCTCATGACGTATTGAAAGAATTTGGAAATGACTCAAGAATGACCCCTGTATCAGAGATTAAAAAAGGAGATATTATAGTAGTGAGAAAAGGCGAAGTAATTCCTCTCGATGGTGTCCTTCTTTCTAACTCCGGCACCCTGGACGAATCATCGCTGACAGGTGAAGCATATCCGATAGATAAAAATAAAGGAGACGTAATTCGCTCAGGAACCGTAAATCTTTCGACTCCTCTAAGGATTGAGGTGGAAAATGATCAAGCAAATTCAAGCTATACTAAAATCGTAAATCTGGTAGCAGCAGCACAAAAAGAAAAAGCACCTCTAGTTCGATTGGCGGATAAGTATAGTTTGTGGTTTACGGTAATTACACTTATAATCGCAGGCTTTGCCTATTACCAGTTTAGGACTCTTGAATCTATATTGGCAGTTCTAGTCGTTGCAACTCCGTGCCCCTTAATTCTTGCTACACCAATAGCTTTAATGGGAGGAATGAATAAATCTGCAAAAAACAGAGTGATAATCAAAAACCTTTCTAGCATCGAAGTTCTTGCAAGAGTTAATACACTAGTCTTTGACAAAACCGGAACACTTACGCTCGGAAAACCAGAAGTATCCAAGCTTGAAATCTTAAATGATAAATTCAACGAAAAAGAAATCCTTTCCATTGCGCATGCGATTGAAAGAAACTCCCTGCACCCCTTAGCCAAAGCCATAGTTGGATACTGTACAAGTAAAAAAATTAAACCACTATCAGCAGAAAAAATTCATGAGGTGATTGGAAAAGGAATTGAAGGAAGAATAAATAATAAACAATATTCTTTATCAAAAGTAACAAATCTAGAAAGCGAAAATATTGAGATTGGCTTATATATGGGAAAGGAATTGTTAGCAATCTTTACACTGGAAGATCAAATAAAATCTGATACTAAATCTGTAATTGAGAAACTTATGCAGCGCGGAATGGGAATAATAATTTTTACTGGTGATAAAACAAGCGTAACAAAAAAGCTCATCGAAAAACTTGGAATTAATATTGATTTTAAAGCAGATTTAAAACCTGAAGATAAACAAAAAGGCATAGAAGATCTTAAAGCTCAAAAGAAAGTAGTTGCTATGGTTGGAGATGGAATTAATGATGCTCCCGCTCTAGCGCTAGCTGATGTAGGAATGGTTTTTTCTAACGAAGAACAAACCGCTTCAAGTGAAGCAGCTGATATTATTTTTCTTAATGGAAATTTTTCGAGCGTTCTGACTTCAATTCAGGACGCAAACAACACAATAAAAATAGCGAAGCAGTCGATCCTTTGGGGCATTGGGCTCTCCATTATATGCATGATCCTCGCATCTTTCGGACTAATTCCACCAATCGTCGGGGCTGTGCTTCAAGAAGGAATTGATGTGGCAGTTATCTTAAATGCACTGAGAGCGAGCAAATAAAAGCTTCAAGAAAATTAAATTTGATGCAAAACGGCATAATCTAATAATTTTTTTGTAAAACTATCAACAACATAGCCTACTGCTTCTAGATTTCCTCCTGCATTTTCTCTATTAAAAGCATCTTCATCAACAATAATCTTCCAACCATTGAATTGAGGAAAATCTAGAACTATATCCTCATCTCTCAACTGCTCAGGAGGGACACTGAGGGTTTTTAATATTCCTCCTGCTTTATTTATAAAAAAATCACCATACATGCTCCCGCGAACATCTAACTTTGATACCCTTGGAATTGTGAGTCTAAAATCAGCAGTCTTCAAACCTAGATCGAATAATTCCACATGAAGCAAAGGATAAAAAGCTATATATGGCATTGCTAAAGATGGGCCACCCTCTAATATCCACGAACCTGGATTGTAAGCCCACGATCTCGAAGAAACTTCAATAACATGCTTCCAGCCAGAGACCTTAGCTAGCTCACCAAGCGCCTCAATCCGAGTGGCCAAATTTGCTACCTCTTGCTCTAATGCAGTCTCTCGTCTTCCTTCAAACTCAATCATAGCAAAACATTATACGCAATATTTTATTTATTACCAACAAGGAGTATGATGGTTCTATGAAACTGAAAAATATCCACGAAGATTATCTTCGCTCTCTTATGTTTGGACTTCAGGATGGAATCGTTTCAACTACTGGTGTCGTGGTAGGTATTAGTTTTGGAATCGAAGATAAAGCTGTTATCGTTCTTGCTGCTTTAGTCGCTGTAATGGTAGAAGCTACAAGCATGGCAGCCGGTCAATACTCATCAGAAAAAGCAGTTCATCAAATGGACAAATCTGGAAAACATACAGATAGCTTAGTGGCTGGTGCTGCTATTATGTTTTTCGCATATCTTATCGGTGGGGCTTTTTCTATAATCCCAACTCTTATTTTTAATCAACCTCTAGGAAGGTATATGGCGATAGCCTCAGCATTTATTGGTCTTTTAGTAATAGGATATCTTAAAGGAAAAATTGTGGATCATCAACCGCTTCGCTCAGCAATAGAGTTATTTGCTATTGGTGGAATCGCCTCAGCGATCGGAATAATCGTAGG
>CAZGGU010000019.1:6190-20409 GCA_964525395.1 uncultured Gammaproteobacteria bacterium | reverse complement strand
TTAAGGTGCGAATTTGACGTATACACGCGAACGTTTGACGCAATTGTCATAGCTCGTTTATATAGGTCGCTATTTTATCATTTTTCTGCTTCATATTAAAGCTAAAATATAGGATATTTGAAGAAGGGACCTAAGCCCCCTCTCCAAATAACACAACCTCCGTGGTTGTAAGTTTTGCTCCTGCCTCAACCATTTCAGCAATCGCACGGTCACCATCTCCAGGATTCAGATCTACTGCTCGAATAGCATCAGTTAAAAGATTCACCTCGATTTGCCTTCTTAAAGCGTCAAGAACTGTCGCTCTTACACAGTAATCTGTGGCAAGTCCTCCCACATAGAGCCTTTCTGTATCTCCTAAAAATTCATCAATACTTCTGCCCTCGGCGTCTACTCCCTCAAATGCGGAATACCCATCATCAGTCATAGATGTACCTTTATAAAAAACTGTTACTCCTTCAGGATTTAGTGCTGGATGAAAGTCTGAACCAGTGGTTTCCTGAACGCAGTGAACAGGCCAGATTTCAAAGTGCCTTGTGCCTTTAGGATGATAATCCTTAGAAGCTGCAGCCTTCCAACCCTGTTCCGCAGCATGTGCGAACATTCGATTAAGTGGCTCCATTACTTGATCTCCGTCTTTAACTGCTAATGATCCACCCGGAGTAAAATCCACCTGTGGGTCTACTGCTAATACTGCTGTTTTTTTCTCTGTCATAATTTTTCACCTCCCTCCTGCCCGCCAAAGCTATGCAACGCATTTGCTGGCTGGTCACAATCCGATTCTTATGCTGGTTTTGCATCCAGTAAGAAATCTATTGCTTTCGTTGACTCTTTCATTCTCTCCTCGACACTTCCTCTCACAACGATATAAGGAAGTTTTCGATTCTTTAGCTCGTCGATAAATCTTTTATGCATCCAGTGTCTAATATGCTCTCCATCGCGAGTGCCATCCTGCACAAAAGGAATCTCATCTCCTGTTACGATATATAAATCAGCTGGGGCAGCTTCACCAATCCTTCCGACATCTGGAGACATTTTTCCCATATACCTTTCATGCCAAATCTCAGTGGCAAAAGCATTTGTATCGCAAATCAATACTTTATTAGCGACACCTGCAGCCGTATCTTCCATTGACTGCTGCTCATGAGCGATTTTTTCAAAGTCTTCTGTTTTCCAATCGCTGTCTCCTTTAGCCAACTTTTTAATTGAATAATCACGGCCAAATTCTGGAACCCAGATAGTATCATAGTGATGTGCCAATTCGCGAGAAAGAGTTGTTGTGCCTGTAGATTCAGCACCAATTACACAAACTCTTTTTACGAAATAACTTCTGACATTAGGCTCAAGAAAAGCCAAATTTTCTAGCGGATTTCGTCTCACCTCTGTTCCGGAAATGGGCATAGCTACCCTTGCCTGATCTACCATAAAATGCTTTGAGCCCATAAATTTTGCATACGGCTCACCATAATTCTCAGAACTAAACACCACATCAGGAGCACGACTTAACCAGGAAATTGTTTGCTCTGCCCATCTATCTGACTCATCAGGTAACTGATCAGGCCTTAAGAGAACATGAGCGTTTGGATGGATTTCAGAAATCCACTTAGCCCTTAACTCTCCCGGTATTGATTGATCAGGACGTGGTAAAACCAAAACATCTAAATGATTAACTCGTGCTGCAGCATAATCAATCAGATATTTATGGCCTTTATGTGGTGGGTAAAATTTACCCACCACAAGGCCTGTTTCTCCTAATTTTTCTGGAAGCGAAAGTTCTTCAATTTGTGTCATTTTTATAAAGCTTCCTCCACGTAATAAGACCATTTATTGCCATGAATAAGAAAATTACGTAAAGAAGAGAAATGAACTTAACATCTTTTATGAAGTAGAGTCCGATTCCAATTACATCTACCGTTATCCAAATCATCCAAGCTTCATATTTTTTATAAATCAAAAGTATGGTTGCAGCGAAGCTCATTACTGTTGTGAATGCATCTAAATATGCATAAGATGCTGGCTCAGTAAATATTGTTGGGAAATAATTATGAATATTAGACATAAAATACCCCATCATGAATGTACCGATAACAATAGATAAGATTGTAATTATCAATATTTTTTTTGAACTTTTAGTGACCTTAAACTCTGTTTTATTTTCTTTAGTTTTTCCAAAATATAACCAAATCCACCAACCATAAATAGCAGTTATTAGAAAATAGATCTGCTCAAAAAAGTCTGAATACAACTGTATTTGGAAAAATAGAATCATAAAAAGCACTGTACCAATGATTCCTACTGGCCAATTTAAAATCTTATTTTTGGCTATTAACCAAACTGACCAAATATTAAATATGGTTCCGAAGAATTCTATATAGCTCATCGGATATCCCAAAAAGGTAAAGAAAATATTATTTACACTAAATAAATTTAATAAGTTTGTCATTTTTATCTCACCTCCTTTAACTTATTCATGGTTTCAAGTATTTTTGCGACTGAATCGGGATCCTTAGCATCTACCATCCCATCAATGCGCTCATAAATTGTTTTAGTGTCTGCGAAAGATAAACCTTTATTTTCTAAAATGCGGATATCAAATTCTGGATGTTGAGCTGCCACTCTAAATAAATTCGCATATCCTTCTCGAAATGCGCGTAGCATAAAATCTAAAGATATTGGTCTATCTCTGAAAGCAATAGCCCGTCTGAAGCATTCTTCAAGCGGCGCATTAACTAATACAAATTCTTTTCTGTATTCCCTGGCAGAATCAAGCATAAAATTGAGCCATGCCTCACCTCTTAAAGTAGTCTCACAAACGATATTAATGTTATTTGTGAAGGCAATATCAAGCGCTTCATAAGCAATGTCTACCATTTCATCTTGTGTAGCCAAAATATCTTCAAGCTTTGTTCCATCAAAACCTGGAAGTAATCGATGGCGAAGAGAATCTAAATCAGAAAGCATGAAATTTGGATTAGCTTCCAAAAATCCTTTTACAGCGTCTGATTTTCCTGAACCTGGAACTCCTAGAACAAAAACAATTTTAGGTTCAGTTGTTGGAGTAAGTCCCTCGAATTTCTCGCTAATTAATTCATCGTGCAATACTTTTCTTTCAGCTGAATATTCTCCATTCATGAAATAAGCGGATTTAGTCGTCTGTACGCTAAGGGCAACTCCTTCTGTAAAGTCTCTCGTATATTTGGATACTTCATCTAGCCATTCTGCATTTCCCTCTCTTAGGAGCGCTAATGTCTCAAGATAAAGCGGAATATTCATTCCAATACCATTTAGCTTTAGCTCAGTAGCAGTTCTTGAAGCTGTTACTATTCCCTCAACTTGAAAGCCTTCTGTAGACAATAAGCCAACACTATTTAAGTAGCTCCTATCAACATCTGGCATATAAAAAAATTCTGCCGCTTCTTGAGCTGCTTTTATAAGCTGTTCTCTTTCAAACTCCTGATGTCTTAGCAATTCATTCATACTTATTGTAATATATACACTAACTAAATCTAAAAAATATTATTCATATAAACTAACTTGTTGAAATGCCCGCCCATAATCTTTAATTGCAGCAACTCTGACTGCATTAGCTACTGCTAATGATCCTTTACCCTTTTCATAAACTTTAGTTCTATTTTGGTGTGGGTCTGTCTCTAAAACTATTGCTTGATCAACTTCATCTCGCTCACTAAGAGCGAAGAAATTTCCATATCCACCCATAGCGCTAAGTAAAAAATCGATAGATGCTGCACGAGCTCTCCAAGCCACAGTTCTTCTAAAACATTCTTCAAGCGGTGTATGAATTAAGATCATTTTGCTCTTGTATCCTTTAGCTGCCTTCAGAGTATCCAAAACCCAATCCGTGTTTCTAAGAGTTGTCTCGCAAACTATATTTAAACCTCTTCTTAAGGCCTCCTCCATAATCTCCGTAGACAGATCAAAAACTTCTTCCTGTGTTTCATAAACATGTTGGGCATTAGTTGCATCAAAGCCTGGCATGACATCATGACGCAAAGCATCAGGATCAGTTACAGCAAAGTTTGAAAATTTAATATCATCTCTCCCCACTACGCTGCTTCCTGTCTCTTCAGTTCTTAATGCAGTTTTCCCTGTCCCCGGCGTTCCTACTAAAATTATAAACACTGGTTCTTCTTCTGCCACCAATCCTGCTAGCTTTTCCTTGACTAACTTATTATGAAAATATAATCTTTCTGTTCGATATCCGCCACTTATTGGATCCTTATGCTGATCTTTAGTAGAAATCCATCTTTCTCTTGCTTCATCCATCTTCTTTCTGGAAATCCCCCTCAGCTCTCTTATGCGTCCAAGATCTTGATCACGAAAAGCCTCCCAAGCTCCATAATACTGAGGGATTGTTAAGCCAATACCTTCAGCTTTTTGACGAGTAGCTTCGAAAGCGGACCCAACAAGCTCAGGAATACCTTTATAATTAATTGGGGCACGACCTTTCTCTATTCCTAAATAATTTCCCAGCTCATGACGCTGAGCTTCAGACATAAAGAACATATTGTATGCTCCCAATGCGTTTACTCTACTAGTTCCTTCTAATTCAACTGGTTTTCTTTGTCTTTCCATAATTCGAATCTGCAATTATACTTTCATTTCAGGCTATTCTCAATTCTAAATGTACTTTTTACACTAACTAGTTTCCAAAAAATTAATTAAATTCTATTAATTCTCTAGTTGCAAATTTATATAATCTTGCTGGTCTGTGACTACCTTCGCGATAAACTTCTTTAGTAATCTTCACTAACCCAGTAGAAATAATTTTTTTTCTGAAATTTCGTTTATCAAGTTTTTTCCCTAGAATAATTTCATAAATCTTTTGTAGCTCTGTAAGTCGGAACTTTTCTGGAACCAATGAATTGGCGATATTACTATACTCCATTTTATTTTTTAATCTGTTTACTCCATAATGAATAATTTCCCTATGGTCAAATGCTAAGTTTTCTGGAAGATTCTCTACAGGTGTCCAGATTGCATGCAGCGCATTTGGAGCTTTAGCTAAGTCAATACTGTTATGGGGAAGAAGTGCGAAATAAGACATGGTAATTACTCGACCTCTTGGATCTCTCTTCGGATTTCCAAAAGTATAGAGCTGTTCTAGAAAAACATCCCTAATTCCTGTTTTATCATGAAGTACTTCACGGGCAAAATCTTTAGGATCCATTTCAATTGGTAAAATATCCCCTGGAAGACTCCAATCTCCTTTAAAAGGCTCACGAACGCGATTAATAAGCACTGTTTCTAATTTTCCATTATTAATAGAAAAAATTAAAACAGTTACAGAAACTGCAGGTTTTTCAATTTTATTTAAATCTCTTGCCTTGGTCTCATTCATAGTGTTCATATTACACTAAGTATACTCCAAAAAATATATTTGTCAAGTGTTAGCTTGTTCGCATTCGTAGATTAGCCAATGTCTTATCTCTACCTTCAATCTTCACCATTGTTTCAATAAGTGGAAGGCCTTGTTCTTTTCCTGTAATAAGAAAATAAATTACTTTCATAGAAACCCCTGATTGATCTCTGAAATTCTTTAAATGATTTAAAATAATATCTTCACGCCAGTCAGTGATAGTAATCTCCTCAAGCGCTTGAAGAAGCAACCTTCCTTTTTCCTTCTCCTCCATAGTAAAGGCTCTTTGCTTACTAGGAGTATTTACTAAATCTCTAAATTCAGAAAGTTTTTTCATTCTGTTTTGGGCAAGACCAATCATAAGATCTGAATGCTTACTATCAAACATGCCATCAAATTCTTTATCATCTTTATAAAATCTCTCAAGTCTTTTCTTGAGTTCTTCGAGTGTTAAATTGCGGATATATTGCCCGTTCAGCCACTCAAGCTTTGTAAGATCAAAAATTGGGCCCACCGGCTTAAGATCTTTGGGATCAAACAATGAAATAAATTCATCAATACTGAAGATTTCCTTCTGCTCAGGATGACTCCATCCCATGAGTGCCAAGAAATTTAATACAGCTTCAGGTAAAAAGCCTTCATTTTTATACCAATCTACATTTGCATGGCCGTGGCGTTTTGAAATCTTTGACTTATCCGCATTCCTCATTAAAGGTGTATGATAAAATTTTGGCTTTTCCCAACCGAAATAATCATAAAGTAAAATATGCTTCGGCAAGGATGATAACCATTCTTCACCTCGAATAACATCAGATATCTGCATTAGATGGTCATCAACAATAACAGCCAAATGATATGTTGGAAATCCATCAGACTTAATAAGCACTGTGTCTTCAATAAGATTTGAATCAAACTCCACGTCTCCTCTTATTTCGTCGTGCCCAATTAATTTTGTATTCTCTGGCACCTTAAGCCGCAAAACATGAGGTTCATTAAGGCGTGACTTGGCCTCTTCAAGTTTAAGATTCCTACAATGACCATCATACATTGTAGGCTGCTTCGCAGCAGTTTGTCCTGCACGCAGTGCATCAAGTCTTTCTTTTGTACAGAAGCAATAATATGCTCCTCCTTTTTCGACCAGTTCATCTGCGAATTTAGCATATAAATCTAACCTTTCGGATTGACGATAAGGAGCGAATTCTCCACCCTTCCTACTACTCTCATCTTCAGAAAGATTAAACCAGTCAAATGCTTCAAAAATCTTATCCTCTGCTCCTTCTACGAACCTGTTTCTATCAGTGTCCTCAATTCGTATGACAAATCGACCCTTGTTCCGTCTTGCAAAGGCAAAATCAAATAAAGCCTGCGACACAGTCCCAATATGTGGAAATCCCGTCGGACTCGGAGCGACTCTAGTTCTAGTAACTTGTGCTGAATTTTGCTGAAGCATGTTTGCATTATAGTTAAATTCTAATTTATACTCAATATATGGTTAGTTTAAGCATTTTTCAACATGACGCGAAAACAATCCTCAAATGGGTTCTAATTTTTATCGCCATCATCTTCGGAATCTTTATTCTAATCAAAGGTATATTTTTTATTAAAAATATTTTTATCCCTGCCAAACCTACTCCTGCATCTGTTTCGTTTGGAAAAATTCCTCCAATTTCTTTTCAGAACGGATTGCAAACTAAACTTACATACAAACTTGATACCATCTCTGGAGAGCTACCTTCACTTCCTGATAAAGTTAATGTTTATAAAATGGGCGGCGCAGAGCCAGATATTTTAGGTGTAGAAAAAGCTAAGGAAAAAGTAAACTCTCTCGGATTTGAAGGAGACCCAGAACAGCTTTCTGACACCACATATGTATGGAGAAAGACTGAACCTTTTCCACAAGAATTAGTTATTAATACTCTAACAGGTCAAGTTAACTTAACAACAGCTTTCAAAAATTATGATGAAATAAAAACAGCGGTAAATCTACCCACCGAAGAACAAGCTATAGCAGATGCCAAAACTTTTTTAAATAATCTCTCAATTTTTACTGACGACCTTGATGAGGAAAGTGTTATCACTCAACTTTATTCTATCGATGGTCCTGTCATTAATCCTGCAAGTAGCTTATCAAATGCAGAATTAATTGGGGTATATTATCCTCAGAAAAAAATTAATGATCTTGAAGTTTATTACCCAAGAGGCCTGCAGTCTCCTATTGGCATAATTATTGGCTCAGAAGATCAAGTGGTTGATGCAAGATATTTTCACCAAAGCATTACTGATGAATCTGCTACATATCCAATTAAAACTGCGAAACAAGCTTGGGAAGAATTAAAAAACAACAAAGCATATGTTGCTTCTTATAATGGAACTAGCGAAGAAGTTTTAGTTAAAGAAGTAGAATTAGGATATTATATGGAGGGAAAAACACAAAAATATCTTGAACCTATAATAGTATTTAAAGGAAATGATGACTTCTTAGCCTTTGTTTCAGCAGTTACGGGCGAATGGACTGGAAAGTAATATTTCCTGTTAAGTAATTAATTAAAGACTCTGTATCCCCAAACCTATCCCGGCTTTGCATAACTACAAAAATTAAATCATGCTTGCCATCCACATTTTGAGATGTGACTAAAACTTCCCCTGCCCTTTCTGTAAAACCTGTCTTTACTCCATTAACTCCAGGAAGATCCAATAAAATATTTAAATTAGATAAAGGATAAATTTTCCCCGAAAGATTAGCTATACTTTTATTTTTCGTTGAAACTACTTTCGCAAATTCTTTATTGTTTAGCGCTATAGATGCTAAGCGCGCCAAATCATTTGCAGATGAATAATCCACATCATCCAAAAGTCCCACTGGGTCTGCATAATGAGTATTCGTAAGATTTAATTCCTGAGCCTTCTGATTCATCTTTCCGACAAATGCTACTTCCCCTCCCGGATAATTATCTGCAATTGCGACAGTGGCATCATTAGCTGAAGGAAGCATCATTGCATAGAGTAAATCTTCAAATCTTAATTGCTCACCTGGTTTTAATCCTAAAACTGATCCTTCCACTTTTCCTCGTTTAACAGTAAGAATATCATCGGCTCGAAAATAATCTAACGCTACTAATGCTGTCATAATCTTAGTAGTAGAAGCTGGAGGAAATCTTAAGTTAGAATTTTTTTCATATAAAACTTTCTGTGAATCTTTATCTACTATTATCAAACTTTGTCCGGAAATTTCTGGGAAATAAATTTCCTTAACTTCTGGATAATCTGAAGGAACAAAACTTAGTGGACTATCATATAAATCTACATTAGCCAAATCTTTTTTCACCTGGATATTCAGATATGCCAAGCAAATAAAAACAAGAAAAACAGTTAATAAAATTACAAGATAAAAAAGCTTTGTCTTATTTATTTTTTGAATAAATGTCATGTGGAGATTTATTTTTCTGACTCAACCTGAGACAATCTTTCGTCAATTCTCTCCATGTCTCTTGGGAACATGCTTGCTTCTCTAATATTGGAAAGTCCGAGAACTTGCATAGTCATTCTTTCAGAGCCAAACGCAAATCCTCCTTCAGGAGGGACTCCATATTTAAATGCTTCAAGGAATAATTTAATTTTTTCTGGATCCATTCCCCATTCGCTTACATGCTGCATTAATTGCTTATAGTCGTTAATTCTTCGTCCACCTGATAACCACTCAAGACCTTTACATAACAAATCCATTCCTTCGTTATACTCTGGCTCATCAGGATTTGGAAATACATAAAAAGGTTTTTTCTTAGTAGGATATCCGTAGATGAATACAAAGTCTGATCCTGTCTCTTCTTTGATAATTTCACAGATTTCTCTTTCGTCTTCTGGATTTAAATCTTTTTCTCCTCTAACGTCACGTCCGGAATGAGCATATATCTTTTCCTGAGCTTCCCTAAGACTCAAGTAAGGTGTTTTCTCAATCATTTTCGGAACTTCTACTCCGAAAAGCTTTAATTCTTTCGCACATTCTTTTTCTAATCTATTTAGAATACTTCTTACTACTTCTTCTGCCATATCTTTTACATCAGTCCATGAATCGATAAATGCCATTTCCGCATCAAGAGAAACCACTTCAGTTAAATGTCTAGTTGTCACAGATGGCTCAGCTCTAAAAATTTTATTTACTGAAAATACTCTTTCAAACGCAGACATCACGATCTGCTTATACAACTGAGGACTTTGAGAAAGAAATGCCTTCTTATCGAAATAGTCAACCTTAAATACCTCAGCTCCGCCTTCTGCTACAGCTGGTGCGATAGATGGGGCTTGGAATTCGAAGAAATCCTGACTTTGCAAATACTTTCTAAATTCATCAATTATCACTTCCTGAACTTTAAAAATCGCCTGAACTCTCGGGTGTCTTAAAACTAAAGCTCTGTTATCAAGAAGTGTAGGAAGTTCCAAATTTAAAACTTCTCCACCCATATCAAAAGGGAGAGTTTCTGCTTCTGCTAATATTTTTATTTCTTTTACTTCGAGCTCTACTGTTCCTGTTTCAATATCAGGATTTACATTTCTTTCTGGTCTAGTATTCACTTTTCCAACCACTTCAACCACATATTCAGGTCTTAATTCTTGCGCTACTTTATGTGCCTCTGGTGAAGTTTGAGGGATTACTACCGCCTGAAGAATTCCCGATCTATCTCTTAAATCTAAGAAAATTAATTTTCCGTGATCTCTTCTGATCCTTACCCAAGATTTAATCAATACATCTTCGCCTACTTTATTTACTGTGTCTTTTATAAGAGTTCTTTCCATAAGGGTATTTTAGTATTTTCCTGAAGCAAAGACAAGCACGATTCATGCTTGACTAAAACTGCTCAAAGTGGTAAATTTCTTAGTCGTAATTGCCATTTTCTTATTTGACAAAAAGCAATTTGCTGGAGCATACTTTTTAAGGGTATAAATATGGCAGAAGGACATGATATGAGTGCAGAAAGACCAACACCAAAAGACGCAGTACAAGCACCAAAACCAACCCACATAGCTGGTGAGCAAGCTGCTGCGCAACCACCTATAGTTATAGAAGATCCCAAACCATTTGAAATCTCTTTTGAAAGAGCAGCACAAATGCAGGAAAGTGGAGAGTGGGAAGAAATGGGTGCTTCTGTATCTAATTTAAATTTCCCCACTTCACCAAGATCCAGAAGATTCAGATCTTTATCTGATGCTTTATCTATAAGAAAAGGCAGTAGGCATACAGTGCCCGTAAACGTTATAGAAAGAACTTATTCAGAAGCAGGCATTTATAGTGATCAGGAGCGAGAAATTGCCGATGACCCGACCCTAACAGCTGCTGAAAAAGTAAGAGCATTAATAAAACTTCAGGAACTAAAAGAACAACTTGTCACTTCACTTTCCAGAAACGGCTTTCGGCCAGCTCATGATAAAGGAATGAAAAAAATAATCCCTGTTGAGGTTGATAAAAATAGCTAATTCCTCTTAATATCTCTGATCTTTAATTCTAGCTTTTTATTTCCATTCCAATTGTTTTCAGAAATAGAATAAGCTACTTCGACACTGTCGCCTTTTTTCAAATCCAAATCAGTATCATAACCAAATAAAATTGCCCCAAACCTTACTTCATTATTCTTAGTTCCCAATTCAAGCTTAAGATGTTTACTTTCTTTTCCGACTAGTCGCAAAGACTCTATAACTAGATCTTTTCCCAAAAACACTGGTTCATAATTCTGATGGCCAAATGGAGAGAGTTTGTTAATTTCAAAAAATAATTCAGGTGTTATAAAATTTATTGGCAGCTCGCAATCTATTTTTATTTTTCTAATGAGCAATCCCTCATCTATTTGCTCTGCTGCTTTTAATACTGCAAGCTCTAAATCCTTCAATTTCGAAGTCTCAACAGTAAAGCCTGCTGCCATAGGGTGTCCACCTGCGTCGACTAATAAAGACGATTGCGTTCTAATAAACTCAATTATGTTGAATCCTGATACAGAGCGTGCAGACGCTTTTGAGTATGTTTCACCAACTGATAGCGCAATGGAAGGACGATAATATTCTTCAGTCAGCTTACCGGCAATTAGCCCAATGACACCCGGTGCATAAGTTTCTGAATAAACAAAAAGCAACTTATTCTTTCCCTCCACTTTCTCCTTAGCATGAGCAAATGAATCAAAAGTAATTAATTGACGCTGATGATTAGTTTCATTTAATAAATGCGCCAAACCATCTGCACGTTGTTTATTTTTCGTACAGAGAAGTCTCAAGCTTTCCATAGCATGCTCCAGTCTTCCGGAAGCATTTAGTCGAGGCGCAATTACATGCCCGATTTCATAAACTCCAATGTCCTCAGGTTTTATTTTTGCAATCTCAAATAAAGCAATTAATCCTGGCCTTTTTGTTTTTCTAAGATATGGAAGGCCCGCGACCAGGAGTGACCTATTTAAACCCAATAGAGGCATGACATCCGCCACAGTCGCAAGAGCTACAAGATCCAAATATTCTCCGTCTTCAATTTTAGATTTTAAAATTTTAATTTCATTAGAAATTTGAAATTTAGATTTAGAAATTTCTCTCACCAGCAAAAAAGCAACACCCGCTCCACATATTTGTGTAGTATGAATAATTGAATAGGCTTTTGGCATTATGGGCGAGAGCGTGTGGTGATCTGTAATTATCACTTCTATAGCAAGATTGTTAGCATAATCGACTGAATCATTAGCGACAATTCCATTATCAACTGTAATGATAAGCTTAGTTTCTGGATACTTTTCCAAAACATTATCTATTCCCTTTTTAGACAAACCGTAACCCTCATCCACACGATGCGGAATATATGGCATAACATTCGCACCAATGGAAGTAAGTGTCTCCCAGAGTATTGCGGCTCCTGTCACACCGTCTACATCGTAGTCTCCGAAGACAATTATTTGTTCCTTTTTATGAATTGCTTCTAGAATTCTGGCGATACTTTTTTCCAGTGCTTTCTTATTAATCCCGAGCCCATCAGCAGTAAAATTTTCGAGTGTTGGATTTAAGAAGTCATCAATTTCTTTCTTAGTCTTGAGCCCTCTATTTTCGAGCAGTATTTTAATCAAATCCTCACTTCTTAATTCATCTTTCTTTATTCTTAATTCATTCAAGATTTCCCATTTCTTCATATGTTGGTATACTATATCAGAGGGAAAAATTACTGACAATGTTAAATAAAATTCCAAAAGACGTAATCGAAATTTATAATCAAGTCCAAAATAAGGGTTTTGTTATTTACTTTGTAGGAGGCTGCGTACGAAATCTTTTAATGGATATTCCAGTGAAAGACTGGGATCTCACTTCAAATGCGACACCTGAAGAAATTCAAAGACTTTTCCCAGACTCTTACTATAATAATAACTTCGGCACTGTGGGCATTCCTAGAAAAGACGGTTCTGTAATTGAAATAACCACCTTCCGAACAGAGCAGGGATTTTCCAACAAAAGACATCCTGATCAAGTCTCCTGGGGAAAAACAATTGAGGAAGATCTTTCTCGCCGCGACTTCACCATGAACGCCATCGCCCTCTCAATCGTCCAGGTTAATAGTAAGGAGCATGCAGTCAGCAGCCATATTGTTGATCCTTATGATGGACAAACCGATATTAAAAATAGACTTATAAGATGCGTCGGAAATCCCAAAGAAAGGTTTAAAGAAGACGCTCTCAGAATCATGCGTGCCATAAGATTTGCCTGTCAGTTAAATTTCGACATTGAAGAAAGTACAGGACGCGAAATTAAAAGTGACGCGAAACTTATCACTGAAATTTCTTTTGAAAGAGTGAGAGATGAACTGCTTAAAATTCTAGCAAGCGCTGACCCTACGAAAGGAATCATTCTTCTTAAAGAAGCGGGGCTTTTGCAATTTATAATCCCAGAACTGTTGGATGGAGTCGATGTTTCACAAGTCAGACCAGGCAGGCATCACACCACAGACGTTTTTACTCATAATATAATGAGTCTCAAGCATACACCCTCGACAGACCCAATAGTACGCTTCGCTGCTCTTCTTCATGATGTAGGAAAACCCGAAGTTCGTGGCGAAGATAAAGACGGTTTGGTTACTTTTTATAATCATGAAATAGCTGGTGCAAAAATTGCCTATGAAATCTGCCAAAGATTAAGATTTTCAAAAGCTGACACTAAAAAAGTAGTCAATCTAATCAGATGGCATATGTTCTCAGTTAACGAAGAACTGACTGACGCAGGAGTTAGAAGATTTATCAGACGAGTCGGAGTAGAAAATGTCGCAGACATGATGGATCTTAGGGTGGGCGATCGACTTGGCGGAGGAACACAGACCGCTGAATCCTGGAGACTTAAAGCTTTTAAAGAAAAAGTGGCAGGAGAACTTGCACCCAAACCCTTTTCAATTAATGATTTGGCAATTAATGGAAATGATATTATGCAAACATTAAATTTGAAACCAGGGCCAGAAATTGGTAAGATACTACAAGTCCTCTTTGAAGAAGTCGACCAAGACATGGAAAAAAATAATAAAGAGTACCTTTTAAAGCGAGCAAAAGAAATAAATGGATAAAGTAAAACTACAATCAGAGCTAACAGATGCCATGAAAGCACAGGACGAAGTAAAAAAGTCCACACTTCGCATGCTCATTTCTGCTATTAACTATTACGAAATAGAAAAAGGCGGCGCAGGCTACTCTGCAACTCCTGAAGATATATTGGTAGTAATAGAAAAACAGGCAAAGAACAGACGCGATTCGATCGCTGAATATCAAAAAGCTAATCGACAAGATTTAGCAGATAAAGAACAAGCAGAACTAGATATTCTTGATACTTATCTCCCAGAAAAAATGTC
>CAZGGU010000019.1:0-6090 GCA_964525395.1 uncultured Gammaproteobacteria bacterium | reverse complement strand
ACTCCAGTCGTGCCACACTACTAAAATTGGTGAGGCATTAAAGATTGAGGAATATGTTCCTGATGCCACACCTACCATTAATGCTACTACAAACCATCTGATACTTTCTCCTCCGAATAAGAGCATAGCTAGCAGCACCAATAACACAGTCACTGAGGTGTTAATTGATCTGCCAATTGTTTGATTAATAGAGTCATTTACCACCTGATCGAAATCCTCAGACGATCTTCTGCTAAGATTTTCTCGAATACGATCAAATACCACAATTGTGTCATGCACTGAGAAACCAATTATAGTCAAGAGCGCTGTCACGAAAAGTGAATCAATCTCTACATGGAATAAGTAACCTAAGATTGAGAAGACTCCGATTACTACGATTACGTCATGAACAAGAGCGACGATTGCCGAAACACCGAATCTAATTGAGCTGGCTGGTTTTGGAACTTTTCTGAAAACTAAACTAATGTAAATTAAGATTAGAATGGATGCAATCACTGTAGCCTTAATTGCATTAATGGTAGTCTCTCGTCCAATTGTTGGGCCAATCGTTGAGAATTCTTCCTGCTTAGCCTTTTCATATTTTTTATTTAAGTCAGATACAAACTGCTGATTTATTTTTCGATCTACTGGACTCGTTCTCACGATTGCTAATTTTCCTGATGGCTCAATTGAAAGAATTCTGATTCTTTTAGCCTCTAAGCTACTTTCTATAAATTGTTTTTCGCTGTCTCCTACCTGATTCGGGAAAGAAATAGACATACGTGATCCTCCTGTAAATTCAACTGAAAGATTAAGACCAAACAAAGCCAAGGAAATTAATCCCGGAATCATTACTGCCAATGAAATTGCAAACCAAATCTTTTTATGTCCAATAATATTCATAATTAATTTTTATAAAAAACTCTAAGTAAACTTCTGGTAACTGTTATAGCTGAAAACATAGAGATTAGCACACCAATTGCTAGAACTAATGCAAATCCACGAACAATTCCTGTTCCAAAAGAATACAAAATCACACAAGTAATAAGAGTAGAAACATTTGAATCACGAATAGAAGTCCATGCATGTTGAAAACCAAGCTCAATTGCTGTGCTTCTACTTTTTCCGTTTCTCATTTCCTCTTTGATTCTTTCAAAAATTAAAATATTTGCATCCACTGCCATACCAATCGATAAAATGAATCCCGCTATACCAGCTAAGGTCAATGTGATGCTAAGGGGGGTCAAACTTGATAGCTTAAATACAGCCAAATTAATCAATGTATAAATAAGAAGTGCGACAGAAGCGATAACACCAAGTCTGCCATAAAGTGCGATCATAAAAACTATGATGGTGATAAATCCAATTAGCCCTGCAATTAAACTTTTATGAAGCGACACTTGCCCTAAGGTTGGCCCAACTACATGCTGCTCTAGAACAGTCAAAGGAACTGGAAGCGCACCCGCGTTAAGCTGAGTAGAAAGAGCTTTTGCTTGCTCCTGCGTAAATCCTCCAGAAATAACCGCATCTCCTGTCGGAATGGCTTCATTTACAGTTGGTGCAGTAATTATAAGATTATCTAAAACTATAGCTACAGGTTTTCCCACATTTCTTTTTGTAATATCTGAAAACTTCTTAGTTCCCGTAGAGTTAAATTTTAACTGGACGACTGGCTGAGAAGTATTTTGATCAAATGAAATCGTTGCGCTACTCAAGTCTTTTCCTGAAAGTTCAGTTTCTTTAAGAGGTCCCATTCCTTGAGAATTTAATGGATAGTTGGATGGTAGTGTCTCTGCAGAAATAGTAGCTGCGGGTTCCCAGAAGGTAAGCTGCGCTGTAGCACCGATGAGATTGACTGCTTCATTAACGTCCGTTACTCCAGGAAGTTCAACAATTATCCTAGAATCTTTTCCGGTTTTCGCTGTTTGAATAAGCGGCTCCGAAACACCATAAAGATTAATTCTCCGCTCAATAACTGTTCTTGCAGAATCCACTGCTCCGTCTCTCTCTGCAGCTGGCACTTTTTTAAGATCTGCATTAAATGTAATACTTACTCCACCCTTAAGATCTAGTCCTTGTTTAAATTCTAATCTTTTATCTGATTTTAATTTCGCCAACAAATCATTCGCATCAAAATGAACATCTTTTTTACTTCCACCGACTGAAACCTGTGAAGGTAAGCTAATAAAAACAGCTAGTAGTGTGATAAAAATAATGAATAAGAATATAAATCTAGGACTTTTCATAAATTAAATTTCATTACTGCACTAAGCAAAGTCGAGCGTATCATGCGAGTAAACCTTCTTCATCTCCAATAAGCATGACGCGAGAATCATAAAGAATTGAAAGAATGAATGGATCTCTTTTTTTCTTTCTAAAATCAAATTCCTCATCAGTCATAACGGTGTAATTAATTTCTGTATCAAGTCTTCTTTCTTCTTCACGAACCAGAAGCGCCAGCTCAGGCAAAACCACTACGCCTACGACCAATAAATCTACGTCTTCAGGCCCCTTAGGAAGTCTTCTGGCAAAACGCCCTGAAAACATGGCATATTTTATCCTACCAAGCTTTACTTTATTTTTAATAATACCGTCTCCAAGTCCAACTGTTTTTGAACCAATTCTTAAAAGGTCATAATAAAATTCATAACCTTTGGACAAATAATAATATACTCTGTTCGCTCTAGCTTCCCGGGTGAGAATTCCTTTTTTCTCAAGGTATGAAAGCTCACGACGCACTGCATTGATCTCATCTCCTGTTCTTCGAACTAATTCTCGCACATGATACATTTCAGTAGGAGTCGCCAAAAAGACGTTTAGAAGTTTGACTCTGGATTTGGATGTTATTAAATCATCGAGCATAGAAATTTAAAAGTATTTTACTCGATTGTGGGTAAAGAGGCAACTATGACAAACTATTTCACTGTTACAACTGCATCGAGTGGAACTACATGGAACCAAATCTTACCTCTATTAAACTGAATTTCTTTTCCGCTCTCATCTGTTACTATCGTTTTAGCAGTTCTACTCTTCTTGCTCCATTTACCTTTGGTCTGTTTTCCATCCATAAGAACTGTAGCATTTCCCGATCCTACTGTGTCATAAAGTAGATGAGCGTTATTCTCATATCCATCATTGGCTGCGCTCTCATCTGCGTACAAAATTACCACATTCTTAGCTGATAACTGTTTATTTGTATTCTTATCCAGATGCGCTACTCCGCCATTTTTTCTAAGATATGAGTTAGAAGTTGGGTCATATGTCCAATCTATAAAGTATTCTTTATAACCCTTCCAATGTTCAATATGAGCTGTTTGAGAAGTTCCTTTAGACTCTGAGTCTTTGAATTTATATGGAGTAAATCCTTCATTCCATGGAGTACCATCTTTACCCTTTACACCAAGATCTCGTTCTTTTTCAGCAAATTTCCAAAGCTTATCTGTAGTTGAATACATTGTGTGCTCTGTAGCAGTATCATGACCAAGCCTATTATAATCTCTCCAAAATGTAGGGAATCCGATAGAGAACTGATTTAAGTCATTGTATCCACCCCAGCCGTATTCATTAATCTGGGACAAAGCATCAGCTGGTCCAGGAGTATTAGCCCCTCCTACATGAGCATAAAGCGGACTATCCCCATACTCTGACATATAATCCAAGAAGTAAGTTCTTGCGCTTCTTACAGGACCTACCTGAACCGGTGGCTGGCAATAGAATATGTTAAGAGTTCTAGTAATTCCACCTTCTGCTACTATTTCATAGGTTATATCAGATGAACTAATACCTGACTGAGGCCTAGCATTCTCATGATTCTCAATCATTACGCCAAGAGGTCTATGTTTTTCCCACCAATCCTTTTGCTGCTTAGAATACTTAATTCCGTTCATTGGACATGGTTCCGTCTTAGGCAGAGAATCATCAAATACTAATTTTCCATTCGAATCCACCTTTGGAGGAACAGGAGAATTAAGTTTCGATGCCAAAGGAGATTTGGTTAAAACTAAAAATGTTAAACCCGTGGTTGCTAGATAGACAATCAGGGCCAGTAATATTATTTTCTTGTCTTTAAGCATATCGCTTCTATTTTATAGAGCTAACTTCTTTAAGAGCCTTTTTCTCATCATCCGAAAGCTCATGCTCTAATCCTTTTCCGTTTTTAACTTTCTTCGCGTACCATCTAAGTCCTGATCTTGAATACAAGCCTGAGATAATCACACCTGTATCATTCTTGTCTACCAGGGAAAGTATAAAACTTTGATCTCCGCCGGTGTCCTTAAATGGATTAAACCTTAAAAGGCCGACTTTCTGGATGTGAAAATCGCCTTCTTTATCTATTCTAGCATACATCGCCCTAAGGTTTTCAATACTCTTTTTGTTCTCAAGATTATCTTTTAAAACTTGCTCCAAGATCGCACGCAGTCCCTTGCTACTAGTCCCATCTACAAGCTTGTTATAGTGCACCAGCATACGCCAGAACATAACTGTTAAGAGAAGTGACCAAATGAGAGCGACTGTAAGAAGGATTATCATGACTGCCTGAAACATAGTATTGTATTGTTACTCCTTGACAGCCTCGGTGTCAATAGTGTATCTTTCCTAAAGTAGCCTCAATTAAGGCTAAATGCTCAAAATGGCAAAACACAGAAAAACTCTTCAGGAAAAAAAGATTGCCGATCAAAGACATGTTTCATATCATCTAGACACGCTACCTGCCGATGATTCCACTTCCACTGTTAAAAAATCTGAATATAAACTTGATTTATCACACACTTCAAGAACTCATACTACTGCAATAGATTATTCCTATGTATCTAAAGACTTAAGAAAAACCGGCATGATTACAGCTGGAATAATCGTCGCTCAGATAATCCTATTTATAGTTATAAACCGAGTATAAGTGTTACTTATATTTTAAAAGGAGGTGAATTAAATTATGGCAGAAATGTATTGCGTAAAATGCAGAGCTAAGAGAGATGATCCATCAGCTCAGCCTGTTACCATGAAGAATGGTAAACCAGCAATGAAAGGAAAGTGTCCAGTCTGTGGTACAGGAATGTACAAGATCGGAAAAGCTTAAATTTCATTTAAGTTCTTGGTAATCCTATTTGGAAACCAAGAAACACGTATCGAAAAATCCCCGTCAAGGGGATTTTTCTTTATGATCGAGGAGAATAGCGAATTTCTAAATCTCGGTCAGTGGCTGAAGGAAGCATAACTACATCATTTGTACCCATTCTTTCATAGGTTGAATTAAAGCCAGGAGTACGCGCCCTATACCATTTATATAGTGGGTCAATTACATTAACTACTACATTTCTCTGAGGATTATTCTCTCTATACATATGAGGATAAGCACGAAAAACAATTGCAAGTAAATCTAATGATTTCAAAAGACGCTCTTTTTGATCCGAACTTAAACTATCAAATTCCACATCAGCATCGTTGAAAACCTCCACAATATCTTCAATCGAGGGGTAATGAAGCACAAGCATTCTTGGAGAACTAGTATCCAAATCTATATCAATTGTCCTTAAAAAGTCAGCGATTGGACCCTTTCCAATACTCTCTTTTAACTTCAGATTTTTATTAAGGAGTTCATCCCTCCTGCCGGCAAAGCTATTTCTCCAACCTTCACCGTTTTTTCCAAATCCTCTAAAAATGTATTCAAATGTATTTTCTATTGGATCCTGCTTGTTTAGGTGGTCAACCGGAATCTCTGCAATCACAGAAGTAAATCCAAGTTCAAAGGCATTTAATATTCTTCCAACATCCACATGCTCCACGTCCGTAGCTTCAATTCCTAGTCTTCCTGCAAAACCTTGAAGTAGAGAGTCTAGCTCTTGACCATCTGAATCAGCGCTAATTAAAGTTACCATACCTCCCTTTCCTTCTTCATTAAAATAATCTGCATCATTTTCGAGCATGGCTTGAGCCATCTTCATGACATGTGCATACGAATCAAATGGATCTCTTTCAATCATGTCGGAAATTATAACACTTCATAATTCAAATTGCCTCTTGTATATAAAATTATAAATTCTACACTTTACCTATGAATATTTTTCAAACCGGAACAATCATTTTAGTAGGGCTTACTTATCTCATAACAAT
>CAZGGU010000018.1:0-20782 GCA_964525395.1 uncultured Gammaproteobacteria bacterium | reverse complement strand
TGACTTACTCTTTCTTCTTTAGCTTTCAAGGCTTTTTGTTTAGCCTGTTCTACTTTAGCTACTTCTATATCTTCTGCACGGATGGCGAAATCACCTAATACGTTTACAGTATTATTATTTACTTCGATATAGCCTCCCATAATCGCTATAGATTGATCTTTAGTTCCTGTTTTAATAATTAACTCTCCAGGTTCTATTTGAGTCATTAAAGAGGCATGGTTAGGAAGAATTCCTAGTTCGCCTGAAATTGATGGCACCAAAACCTCATCGGCTTCACCTGAATAGATTTGTGCTTGGGGAGTTAGTACATTTACTTGTAGTTTCATATATTTATTAACGCGTTAACATGTTAACTAGTTAATCAATTAATTTATAGCTCTTTTGCCTTTTGTACAGCTTCTTCGATCGTTCCTACCATGTAGAAGGCCATTTCAGGTAACTTATCATGTTTACCATCTAGAATCTCTTTAAATCCTTTTACAGTGTCTTTAACAGATACATATTTTCCAGGTTCTCCAGTGAATACTTCAGCTACGTGCATTGGTTGAGATAGGAATTTTTCGATCTTGCGAGCTCTTGCTACAGTAAGCTTGTCTTCTTCGGATAGCTCATCGATACCTAAGATTGCGATGATATCTTGAAGATCTTTATATTTCTGCAGAACTTTTTGAACTGCACGAGCTACATCATAATGTTCTTGTCCTACTACTCCTGGATCAAGAATTCTTGAAGATGAGTTTAATGGGTCAATAGCTGGGTAAATTCCTTTATCTGCGATTGCACGTTCAAGTGAGATAGTTGCGTCAAGGTGAGCGAAAATAGCTACTGGTGCTGGATCGGTATAATCATCTGCTGGTACGTATACAGCTTGAACTGAAGTGATAGATCCCTTTTTAGTAGAAGTGATTCTTTCCTGTAAATCTCCGATTTCTGAAGCCAAAGTAGGCTGATATCCTACAGCTGAAGGCATACGTCCAAGTAGCGCTGATACTTCTGAACCTGCTTGAGCGAAACGGAATACGTTATCGATAAAGAGTAAAACGTCCTCTTTCTTCTCGTCTCGGAAATATTCAGCCATAGTAAGAGCAGTAAGAGCGACTCTAAGTCTGTTAGCTGGTGGTTCATTCATCTGTCCATAAACCATCACAGTTTTATCCATAACTTTAGCTTCCACCATTTCCATCCAAAGATCAGTTCCTTCGCGAGTTCTTTCTCCCACACCAGCGAAAACTGAATGACCTGAATGTTCCACTGCGATGTTTCTGATAAGTTCCTTAACGATAACTGTTTTTCCTACACCTGCTCCTCCAAAAACTGCGATTTTTCCACCCTTAGTAAATGGAGCGATAAGATCTACCACTTTAATACCAGTCTCGAGCATTTGAGGTTTGGTTTCTTGTTCTGTTAAAGGTGGTGCTTGTCTGTGAATAGGTGATTTAATAAGATTTTTTGTCTCAACTGGTTTTCCTCCGTCAATTACCTGACCTAGAACATTGAAAATTCTTCCTAGAGTTGGAGTTCCTACTGGAACTTGAATCGGTGCGCCAGTGCGTGTTACTTTCATTCCGCGTGATAATCCGTCAGTAGCACCAAGAGCTAAAGCTTTAACTTCTTTATCTCCGGTAGTAAATGCTACTTCGAGAACTAATTCTTCTTTGCCGTTTTGAACCGTCAAAGCTTCATTAATAGCTGGCATTTCACCATCGAATCTTACATCGACTACTGGTCCTGCTACTCTGATGATCATTCCGTCATTTAATTTAGGCATGTGTGAAAGCTCCTCCTGAAATATCTAAGATTTCATTAGTTATCTTTTCTTGTCGGGTCTTATTATACAAAAGTTTTAACTCATTTATAATATCTTTTGCGTTATCTGTAGCATTTTGCATTGCAAGCATTCGAGCTGCTTGTTCTGAGAGGAACGATTCTAGAAGTGTCTGGTAAACGCTCATTTCAAGATAGTGTCTGATAAGATTTGGTAAAAGTGCAGCGGCACTTGGTTCAAAGATTGTTTCTTTAGCTTCTACATCTGTTGCTTCAAAAACCGCTGGGAGTAGTTTTTTTATACCTGGAGTCTGAGAGAAGACACTGTTGAAAGTGCTATTTAGTAAATAAACTTCAGAGACCTTTTTACCAAGGAAATATTCGTCAACTAGCTTCATGATTGGATATACTAAATCGTAGGAAGGTTGAGTAGTCCCAATATCGAATGAAGCGATTAATTCGCCTTCAGCCATAGTTACCATTCCGGCTGCCTTTTTTCCTACTGTTATAAACTTTACATTTTTATTATCTTTAGTGAAATTAAGAAGTTCGCGGGCAAGATTAGTATTAAGTCCTCCGCAGAGACCTTTGTCAGGAGAGACTACGATTACTAGTTTGGTATTTGAATCTGTTAATGTTTTCATATAATCATTTAAATTATCTGGATTTACTCTTTGTGAAATTTCTTTAGAAATTTCTGTAAGTTTTTCTACGTATGGGCGAGCGGAGAGGGCGGAATCTTGAGCTCTTTTTAATTTGGAAGCTGCGATCATTTGCATTGCCTTAGTAGTTTTAGAAACATTCTGTGCTGTTTTTATTCTTCTTTTAAGAGTTAGTAATGATGCCATATTAGTTTGATTTAAACCCTTTCTTAAATTCTTTAACAGTTTTTTCAAGTTCGCGGGTTGCTTCTTCTTTTATTTTTTCTCCACTAGCTAGAAGAGTTATTAATTTTGGATTGCTTCTTTTTACATATGCGTGTAATTCGCTTTCAAATCTTCCTACCTGATCGAGAGAAATATCATCTAGATAACCGTTAGTTACGGCCCAGATACTAATTATTTCCTGTGGTTCAGAAAGTGGTTGGTATTGGCCTTGTTTAAGAATTTCCTGAGTTCTTTTACCACGCTCTAATGCTTGGGAAGTAGCGGCGTCAAGTTCTGATCCGAATTGAGAGAATGCCGCAAGTTCTGCAAACTGAGCTAGTTCAAGCTTCATTTTTCCAGCTACTGATTTCATAGCACCAGTTTGAGCTGCTCCTCCCACACGAGAAACTGAAGTTCCTACGTTAATTGCAGGTCTGAAGCCAGAATTAAACAAGTCTGACTGTAAAAATATCTGTCCATCTGTAATAGAGATAACATTTGTTGGGATATATGCTGAAATGTCATTAGCCTGGGTTTCGATGACAGGAAGCGCAGTAATAGATCCTCCACCATTTGCTTCATTAAGGCGAACTGCGCGCTCTAATAATCTTGAGTGAAGATAGAATACATCTCCTGGGTAAGCTTCGCGACCAGCTGGGCGCTTAAGAACAAGCGAAATCTGTCTATATGCCCATGCATGTTTTGTAAGATCATCGTAGACGATCAAAACATCTTTGCCTTGTGCAAGGAAGTATTCTGCAATAGCTGTTCCAGCATAAGGCGCTAGATATTGCATAGCAGCTGGGTCAGATGCAGTAGCTGAAACCACTATGGAATAGGCGAGTGCACCATTTTCTTCAAGCTTACCGAGAACTTGAGCTACTGTTGATCTTTTTTGTCCGATAGCTACATAAATACAAATTACAGGGCGGTGTTTGGAGCCATTCTTTCCGTTTTCTTTTTGATTAATAATAGTGTCAATTGCTACTGCCGTTTTACCAAGACCGCGGTCGCCGATGATAAGTTCACGCTGACCTCTTCCGATAGGAAACATTGCATCAATAGCTTTAATACCTGTTTTAAGTGGAGTATCAACACCTTGTCTTTCTACAACACCTGCTGCGATTTTCTCAAGTGGCATCAATTTGCCTTTTTTAATTGCTGGTTTTCCGTCCAGTGCTGCTCCAAGTGGGTTTACAACTCGTCCGATTAAGTCTTCTGAAGCATTAATCGAAAGCATTTCTCCAGTAGTTTTAACTTTGTCGCCCTCTTTAATAGAATTTCCCTGACCTAAAAGAATAACTGAAACTGAGTCTTCGTCGAGGTTGAGAACCACGCCTTCTACGCCATTGTCAAATACTACTCTTTCTCCCATTGTAGCTTTTGTAAGACCTGATACTACAATTACTCCATCTGTGTTTTTTTCAACAGTTCCTACATTTTGAACTTTAGGATCATCTCCCCAGCTCATGAGGTTTTTCTCTAAATTCTTTATTATATTATCGTCATTAATCATTTGTTGTCCTTATTGAGTTTTCTAGGAAACTCTTAACTGAAAGCTCGTAAACATTATCATAATCCACCACTTTTACTCCTGAGAGTAGGGTAGGATCTAAGTTGAAAACCAGTTTCTTATTTGGATAGAGTTTTGAGAAATGTGCTTTTATTTCTCTCATTCCATCTTCACTTGGGACAGTTACAAATACTGTTTTCTGAGCTTCTAAATTCTTAAGATCTTGTATATAAACCTTAAGATCTGATCTTTTTAACTTCTTTGCAATCTTCGTTATTTTACCACTATCTAGGGTATTTTGTGAATAGCTTGCCTGAGCCAATTTTTTAATATCTTTTTTATTCATAGTCTGCCTTTGATTTACTCCTGAATCTAAACTCTTTGTTTTCTAATTTCGGCTTCTGCTCTTTTAAGTATTACTTCTTGTTCTTTTTTACCGAAAATTCCTGTCAATGATTTTTCAAGAAGTGAAATTGAGATTGAACCAATCTTTGCAGTAAGCCTTTCTTCTGCGGCTTTGGTTTCCTGTTCGATTGTTTCTTTTGCCTGAGCGATCATTTTAGCAGCTTCTGCTCTTGCATTTTCTTCAATTTCTACTTTAGTTTTGGTTGCTTCTGTTTTAGCATCGGCAACCATTTTATCTGCTTTTTCTTGTGCTTTTTGTAAAATTTCAGCCTCTTTAGCTTGTGCCTTTTCTAATAATAAATCTGCATCCTCTTTGTTCTTAAGCCCGTCTCTAATTTCTTTATCGCGTTTATTAAGCATGGTGAGAACAGGCTTATAAACAAGCTTTTTCAGCACAAATAAGATTATTAAAAAGTTAATAACCTGTGCTACGAACAGCATGGGATCAAACCCAAAATTATGCAAAATATCCATACTTAATTATTAAATTATCCTGTAAACGCAAGGATAAGAGAATAAATTGCGATAGCTTCAGCAAACGCCATACCTAAAAGCATAGCGGGTAAAATTTTACCTGATGCTTCTGGATTTCTTCCGATTGCTTCCATTGCTTTCATACCAATAAGACCGATTGCGATAGCTGGGATCATGCCTCCGAGTGCTACGATTAATCCTCCTGAAATACTAAATTCCATTAATGACTCACCTCCTTATGTCCCTCATCTTCCGCGTGTGAGGTTGATAAAATAATCATAAATACCATAGTTAACATTGAAAATACTAGAGCCTGAATACCTGCTGCTAAACTTTCAAGCATCATGAAGGGTATAGGCACTAAGAAAGCGGAGATCCCTTGTGCTGTCTCCAGCACAACTTCTCCAGCATATATATTACCAAATAATCTGAAAGAAAGTGAGACTGATTTTACAAATTCTGATAGTAGTTCTAGAAGACCCACGAATATCATCACTAAAGGTGTAATTATTGCTATAAATACTTCAAGAGGTTGTTTGAAATTAAGAGTAACTTTTGGCTTACCTTTAAAAACAGAGATTAAGAAGGGTACGAAGGTAAAGAATTTAGAAATATATCCTACTAATCCTAATTTATAAATAGCATATCCGTTGGTGATGACCACAGATAGGACTGCCAGCGCTAAGGTGGTATTTAAATCACTAGTTGTAGGGCGATTAAATGGAATTATTTCAGTTACCATGTGGCCTTCATGCATAACTTCTTCCTTGATGCCAAATGTTCCAATACCGGGAATAAGGCCAGAAAAGTTGGCGACAATGATAAATAGAAAAAAAGACATAAAAATAGGGAAGATTGCGTTCGTTCTTTGTTCTGCAATTCCTTTAACGAAATTATAAAATCCGCCAATAATAAGCTCTATAACACTTTGAAATTTTCCTGGAATGTATTTAAGTCTTGTAGAAGTATAAAGAGCGAGTAGAAGCAATACTCCGTCCACTAAAACGGTATTTATTACTGTATTGGTGATAGGAAATCTTCCAATTGAAAAGATTACCTCAGGCGCAAATGATGCCATATAAATCCTTAACTAAATCTTAATTAATCAAGTGTATTTTACAATTCAAGGCTATATTTAGTCAAGAAGAGGATTTAATTCCAGCCTGGGGGAAGTTGAGGCATGTTTCTCATGGGCTTTACTTCTTCAGCTAGAATTACTGGTCTATCATTTTTAGAATCCATCCTGCCTTTGATGATTACTAATTTATCTTTATCGATTAGCTTTTTGGCAGTTTCAAATACTTTAGGAAATACTACTACTTCTGTGGTTACGCCATTTTCATTCGCGATATTAATAAATGCCATTTCTGCGTTAGTTTTTTTAGTAAATATTTTTCTGACAGTTTCGATAATTCCACCTATCGTAATAATAGTTCCTTCTTTTACTTCCTCAAGTCCGTCCAGTTCATGGGTGATGATTGGTTTTAGTGCTAGCAAATTTTCCATCTGAGGGTGAGAAGTTAGATAAAAACCTAAGAATTCTTTTTCAAATGCCAGTTTTTCGTCTGAAGAAAAGTCTGCGATACTTGAATCATGAGTTTTTTTGATTTCATTAATTGATTCATCATCGCCGAAAAGACTTGATTGGCCTTCAGCTTTATTTTTCTTGGATTTATTAACTTGTTCCATAATATCTATATAATTGGAGAGTAGTTGAGCACGGTTACCGAAAATGTCCATTGCGCCGGCTTTGATAAGACTTTCAACAGTCTTTTTATTAATAGTAGAAAGATTTACTCTATTACAGAAATCCTCAAAAGAAGTGAATTCGCCTTTGTTCCGATTTTCTAAAATATTAGTTATGGCGGCGTCTCCTACGTTTTTAATAGCAGATAATCCAAAGCGAATATTGATTGAATTTTCAATTGTAAAGTCTCTGCCAGATTTATTAATATCAGGTTGGTGAACGATTAAGTTTAGTCTTTTGCACTCAGCAATTGCTTGTGCTATTTTTTCATTTTTAGCGGGACCTGTTGTGCCTCGTGACTCAGCCGTGAGGAGTGCAGTCATAAATTCTACGGAATAATTAGCTTTAAGATAAGCTGTTCTGTATGCGATAGTAGCATAGCAAGCTGCATGAGCTTTATTAAATCCGTATCCTGCAAAAGGAGCAATCAGTTCGAAGATAGCCTCAGCCTTTTTTTGTTTTAATCCATTTTCTACAGCGCCTTTAAGAAATTGTTCTTTCTGTTTTTTCATCTCGGCTGGAATTTTTTTACCCATAGCTTTACGGAATTTGTCCGCATCTAGCCAGGTGTATCCAGCAATCGCAATGGTAGTAAGTAAAACGTCGTCTTGATACACCAACATTCCGTAAGATTGTTCCAGTGCATCTTTAAGTCTAGGGTCTGGAAGGGAAATTTTTTCAGGGTCTCTTTTTCTAGCGATAAATTCTGGAATATTGGCCATTGGACCTGGACGATACAGTGCTACCATGGCCATTAAATCGAAAATAGAAGTGGGCTTTAGATCTTTAATGTACCGTCTCATCCCCGCAGATTCTAATTGGAAAATTCCGGTGGTTTCTGCATCAGATAAAAGATCATAAGTTTTTTTATCGTCCAGAGGCACTTTGGATAAATCTATTTCTATCCCTTTATTTTCTTTAATAAACTTAAGAGCCTCTTCGATAATGGTTAAGTTCCTTAGCCCTAAAAAGTCCATTTTTAGTAGTCCTACGCCATCTTCGCCTACTGTGTACATGTCGTATTGCGTTACGATTTTATCGCCATTAGTTTCTCTCTGTAGAGGAGTGTATTCAGTGAGTGGTTTATCAGCGATTACTACACCAGCTGCATGCACAGACGCATGGCGGGAAACACCTTCGACTTTACGAGCAAGGTCTAGTAGTCTTTTAGTTTCAGGTTCAGTAGTGTATGCCATTCTAAGTTCCGGGCTTTGTTCGAGCGCTCCATCAAGAGTCATCGCATGTCCTTGCCAGCCAGGGGGAATCATTTTAGAAATTCTGTCTGGGCCAGAATAGGGCATTCCCATTGCTCGTCCTGTATCTCTAACTGAACCTTTGGCTTCCATGGTTCCGAAGGTGATAATTTGTGCTACTTTGTCCACACCGTACTTTTCGGTCACGTACTTAATTACTTCGTCGCGTCTAGTGTCTGCGAAATCCAAATCAATATCGGGCGCAGAAGGTCTGTCTGGATTTAAGAAACGTTCGAAAGGAAGATTAAAGTAGAATGGATCTACGTCAGTAATTTTTAAGGCAAAGGAAACCAAAGATCCAGCTGCAGATCCTCTTCCCGGTCCTACGGAGATTCCTTGAGACTTAGCCCAATTTACAAAGTCGGCTACAATCAAAAAATACATTTCATATTTTTTCTTTATAATAATTGATAGTTCATAATCAGCTCTCTCCCGAGATTTATCAGATAATTCACCATATCTTTCTTTCAATCCTTCATAAACAAGCTTAGTTAAATAGTCTCCTGGAGAAGTGTCTTCAGGTACTTCGAAAACAGGCATTATCCATTTACCCAGGGAAATTTCTACGTTACACATTTCTGCGATTTTTACACTGTTGGTAATAGCTTGGGGAGTCTGGGCGAAGAGTTCTGCCATTTCATCAGGAGACTTCATGTAAAAGTCAGGGGAATCGATCATAGAAAGTTTTCTACCAGGAGTATTTAAGGTATTTTGGGTTTGAATACAAAGCAAAACTTCTTGTGCCTCTGCGTCTGTATTTTTTGTATAGTGATTATCATTCGTTGCTACTACTGGAATTCCTAGTTTTTCAGAAAGTTTGATCAGCTTTTCATTTAATTCATCCTGCCTCTTAACGTTGAGATGTTTTTGGAGCTCTAAATAAAAGTGATCTTTACCGAAAATTTCAGAAAGCTTAGTAGCTCTTTCTTCAGCTAGTTCTTGCCGTCCGTCTAGAAGTGGTTCTGAAACATAGCCATTTATACACGCTGATAGACAAATTAGTCCTTCATGATATTTTTCCAAAAGTTCCAAGTCAGTTCTGGGTTTATAATAATAACCCTCCAGATTAGCGGCTGAGACTATTCTCATAAGATTTTTATAACCTTCATTGTTTTCTGCTAAAAGAATTAAATGGTTAGAATCATTATCCTTTCCTGCCTCTTTATCATGGCGAGTACGGCGTGCGACATAAATTTCGCAGCCAATGATTGGCTTGATGCCAGCTTCTAGGCATGCCTTATAAAACTTGATTGTGCCATACATGTTTCCATGATCTGTGATTGCGAGAGCTTTCATGCCTTGGTTTTTGGCATGCTCGACCATATTGGTCATTTTTTGTAGACCATCTAAAAGGGAATATTCAGAGTGATTGTGAAGATGTACGAAATCAGCCATTATGCAGCAGCTCCTTTGGAATTGGAGGGTTCTTCAATTTCGTCTTCAACAGTTGTTTCTTTTCCTTCTCTGTCAAAGTACCTGATTGTACCTTCGGAGCTTTTTACAGAAATTAAATCTTTACCTCTCCTTTTGGTGTCAAGCATCATTTCACTAGCTTCGGCATACATGCTCTCAGCTGTCATACCAGGACGATATTGAATTAATCCTAAGGTTGAAGTAACCTCTTCAAAAGGAATTACCTCGTTATTTATTACTTTTAAAGTAGGAATTAATTTTTTACTTTCATCTGCTATTGCACGTGCGTTACGAGATGAAGCAATTACAGCTTGCTCTAGATCAATATCGTCATTTAATACTTGTGCAAATTCGTCTCCTCCTACTCTGGCTATTTCTTCACCTGGTCTTGTTCCTACTGTAGATAAAAGTTTTAATACCATATCTCCGCCAGCATGACCGTGTCGAGAGTTATAATATTTAAAATCATCAAGATCTATGAAACTTAAATAGAAATTTTTACCAGTTCTTTCGGATTCCTTAATAGCTCCTTGAAGTCTTTCTTTTAGCCATTTTTTACTATGAACACCTGATGTTTCATCATACATTGATTGTTCCTCGCTTCTTCTTAATAATTCTCTGAAGGTTTTTATACGTGATCGGCGAGTTAAGGGTTTTTCTGGGATTCTTGATGCAGGGGGTGTAGTTTCCGTGGGCTGCGGATTTGTAATAGGTTCTTGTAATTCTGTCATATTATTTTAATTTCGAGAGCAAGCTCTCCTTAACTTTTCCTGCATCTATTTTCTCAGGAAATTGGCGCATTACTTGGCCAACTAGATACATAATAACAGGTTCTTTTCCGTTTTTAAACTCTGTAACAGCTTTTTCATTTTCAGCTATTACTTTATCAATTATATCTCTTAGTTTTTCTTCGTCTACGTCACTTACTTTAGTTGCTACGACTATTGATTTTATCAAATCTGCCGGCATCATATTAGTTAAATCAGGCTTCTTATTAATAATGTAATTGGCTATTTGTTTTGGCGTAATATCAAATTCTTTTCCATCCATTACAGATTGTTCGAAAAAGTCAGCCAGAGGTTTTTCGCGAGTGAGAATTTCAGCGTCATATGAAGTTATTCCATATTCTTTTTCAAATCTTTTTTGCTTGGCTTGAGGTAGTTCAGGGATTTGAGATTTGATATTTGCAATTTGGTTTTCAGTCCATCTGAAAGGCGGAAGATCAGGATCAGGAAAATATCTATAATCTTTGGCATCTTCTTTGGATCTCTGGGATTTAGTAGAAGAAATTGCTTCTACGAATCCACGAGTTTCCTGAGCAGGAAGTTCACCTTTATCTAAAATTTCTGTTTGTCTTTTTATTTCAAATTCAATTGCTTTAACGACGAAATTAAATGAGTTTATGTTTTTTACCTCAACTTTATATTTTGGAAGAGTACCGCTGGAGAGTTCTTCCTCATTCCTAAGCGAGATGTTTGGCTCAAGCCTCATGTTACCTTTTTCCATATCTGCATCTGAAACTTCAAGATAGCGGACTATTTGCTGAAGTTTTTGCAAATATTCTTTTACATCTTCAGCATTGTCGAAATCTGGTTCAGTCACAATCTCTACAAGTGGAACGCCTGAGCGATTAAAGTCGATTAAAGATACATCTTCTCCTTCCACCACCTCATGTATGAGTTTTCCTGTATCTTCTTCCATATGTACTCGAGTAATCCCAATTCTTTTACCATTAGAGAGTTCCATAAAACCTTTTTCAGCAAATGGTTTGTCATATTGGGAGATCTGATAACTTTTGGAAAGATCAGGATAAAAATAATTTTTGCGGTCAAATTTAGAGAAGAGCGGAATTTCGCAGTTTAGTGCCTGACCTATCATAATGCACCATTCAATTGCTTTTTTATTAGCTACCGGAAGTGCCCCTGGTAAGCCTAGGCAAACAGGACATGTATGAGTATTAGGTGTTTGCCCGAAATAATTAGCAGAGCAACCACAAAACATTTTACTTTTTGTTTTTAGCTCTACGTGCACTTCAAGACCAATGACCGGTGTATACTTTGCCATTAAATTACAGCCTCCTTTTTTCTCCAGTCTTCATTCTTTGTTTCTTGTTCATATTGATAAGCTGCCTGGAGAACTTTGGTTTCAGCGAATTGAGGCCCGATTATCTGCATGCCAATTGGTAAACCATTTGAAGCGAAGCCGACAGGGATGTTAATCCCAGAAAGACCTGCGATAGATGACGGCTCCACTAAAACGTCAGCGAGTTCTCCAAACATGGCTGAATCTTTACTTGCTCCCACAGGGAGGGCGAGGGTTGGAGAAGTAGGCGCCATAATAACGTCTACTTTTTCAAAAGCTTTATTAAAGTCATCGATAATCACAGTTCGTACTTTGGATGCTTTATTGTAATATTGATCGTAGTATCCAGATGAGAGAGCATGAGTTCCGAACATTATTCTTCTTTTCGCCTCTTCACCGAAAGCTGATCTGTCATTTGCATATCTAATTCCATCGTATCTGCCCAGATTTGAAGAAACTTCAGAACGCTGGATAATGGTATAAACATCAATCGCATATTTAGGATCAAATAATTTGATAGTTTCGATCTTAGCTCCCATTTTTTCATAAACTTTAATAGCATCTCGGACTTTTTCAGCTACCTCTGGCTCTACTCCTTCGAAATAATCTTCGGGAACGCCAATAGTAAGTTGTTTGTTCTCTTTCATATTTTGGGTGTAATTTTCTATGTCTTTTGGAGAAGTAGTTGCGTCCAATTTATCTTGTCCAGCTAATACTTCTAAGATTAATGCCGAATCCTCAACTGTTTTGGTAATTGGTCCTGGAGAGTCTAAACTTGAACCCATGGAAACTACGCCATATCTGGAAACTCTACCATAAGTAGGCTTTAGTCCTACCACTCCGCACCATGATGCTGGCTGTCTGATAGATCCTGCCGTTTCACTTCCAATTGCAGCGATGCATTGATTCGCAGCCACTGATGCTGCAGCTCCTCCTGAAGATCCACCAGGAAGATGATCTGTATTCCAAGGATTGCGAGTAGCTCCGAAGTCAGATGTTTCAGTAGAGGATCCATGCGCCCAGGCATCCATATTAGTTTTTCCCAGAATTATTGCGCCTGCTGCTTTAAGTTTGGCTACTACGGTAGAATCAAATGGGGGAATGTATGAATCAAGCACATTAGCTGATGCTGTTGTTCGCACTCCTTCTGTGGAAAAATTATCTTTTACAGAAATTGGAATTCCCAGTAGTGGAAGATCTGCACCGTTTACCAAGAGTTCATCTGCTTTCGCAGCGTCTTTAAGAGCTTCTTCAGCAGTTAAAGTGACGAATACATTGAGCTTGTCATCAGTAGCAGTTATGGTATCTAGGCAAGCCTGAGTAAGCTCCACAGAGGTGAACTTTTTTGCTTTTAATCCTTCCTTTGCTTCGATGATATTTAATTTATTCAGCATTTGTGTCAATTCCTTTCAGTTCTTTAATATCAAATTCTACGCCATCCGATTCTAGATGGATATAAGCGGTGTTTTGAACTCCGATATATTCTTTTCCTTCAGGAGGAGCGTAGCCTAAGCTTCGAAGGAAATGTTGCATTACTCCTGCATGAGAAACCATCAGTACTGTTTTGTCTCGATGGGAAAGCGCTATTTCTCTCAGAAATGTGATAAAGCGAGAAGCAATCATCTCTCCTGATTCAACAGTTTCGTATTCAGTTGTTTTGGGATGGTTTTTTCTTTCTTCTTCGCTTAGTTTTTTCCATTGATTAAAAAGCGGAAAGAAGTCTTCAAAGATTGCTCCTTCAAATTTTCCCATCTGTCCCTCTCTAAGCACTTCTGTAGCCTCCACTGCTAAATCTCTTTCAAGAGTTATAATCTCAGCAGTTCTTTTCGCGCGAAGTAAATCTGAAGAAAAAACTGCATCGAATTTAATGTCTTTTAATTCATGTTTAAGCGCTTCTGCTTGTTTTTCTCCTTCAGAGTTTAGTGGAATATCAGAATGTCCTTGGATTTTTCTTCCAATATTCCAATCTGTTTGACCATGACGAACAATGTAAATAATTGCAGGATTATTAATCATTTTTCCATCCAAACTGAGAATAAATCTCGTGATCTTCTATTTGTTTTAGAGAATCTTTTTCGTAATCGAGCATATTTTCAGGAAGATTACTTAGATCTGCCCAAAGGATTTCATCGCTTTTATTTTCTTCAGTTATTCTTGGTTCTCCGTGCCAGGCATATGCTCTGAAATAGAGATCAATGTATGCATGATTTGTTTTTCTGTGAGATACATGAACCAAGTGTAAATCCATTGGCTTTACTATTATTCCAGTTTCTTCCAGTAGTTCTCTTTCAGCCGCTTTGATTATTGTTTCATTGTCTTCTAGATGTCCTCCTGGGAAGTTAAATTCACCATCGCGCCAATTAGTGTTAGCTCTTTTCAATAATAAGACTTTGTTGTCTTTTATGATAATTACATAAACTGCTACTAAAGTTTTATAGTGATCACTCACTGCTGAGAATTCCTTTCACTTTGAAAAAACCGTTGTATGTGGATTTCGCATTCATAAGTGCCTGTTCTTGTGTTAGGGACGGAGTGATTTCATCTTCTCGTGCGATATTTTCAAGTCCAGTTACCTGGGAAGTTGGTTCAACGCCCTCTGTGTCTACGCTGTTAAGGTTATCCATATGCTCAGCAGTTTCAGCGAGCTGCTTTTCAAATTTTTCAGACTCTTCATCAGAAAGAGTGAGAGAAGCTAATTTGGCGACATGTTTTATATCAAAACTCATGACTTGATTATAGCGGAGCGCTAGCCTCATATCAATCAGCTTAACGTATGTTATAATTTGCCCATGAGTTTGGAGAATGTTTCAAATTTAATCGTTTTTTCTGGAGGAGGAGCAGGTGAGCCACCTCGTCCGACGGCAATCAGCGCACCATTTATGCCAGAGCCGGAGCCTCAGCCAGAACGAAGAAGGGTAATGGTGAAAGATACTTTACGTAGGATTCCGCGAATTAAAGAAGGGGTATTAGAGAAAGTTATGGAAGAGGCTTCAAGTGTGGACTCGAAGGTTTTAAGAAAGCTTGTGCTTGAGCAAAGCTATCCTGAGCCATATAGCCTCTGGCATGACCTCGAATTACAAGAAAGATTTGACAGATCAATAGTTATTTTTCCGCTGAATGAGCAGTAATTTATAAATAATATGATTGAAGGACAGTTTTTAACTGGAGAGCAGATAGATCGAGAAATTGCCAGTCTACGTAAAAGGGAGAATTTAGATCTTCCTGAAAGAAAACACGGAGCTACTGTTGGTGATTGGCTATTAATTAAGCAAAGTCTTGCTGAAGGAGAAGTATTTGAGAGAAAGTTATTTGTCGTAGGCGAAAACGAACTTCAAGAGTCTACAGCTTAGTTAAAATCGTTTCCTTCGCGATTATTTCCAGCTGATCATCAAGTTCTTTTAATTCAAATTCCTTATATTTTCGCTCCATCGCAATTCTGATTAATAGATCTGCTAGTTCTGGATTTTTAGGTAATATTGGTCCGTGAAGATACGTACCGAAACTATTTTTATATCTGGCGCCTTCTGTAGTATCAGTTTCATTATTCCCATGACCTTTAATGACAGTTCCTAGTTCATTAATTACAGATCCCAAGTATGTTCTTCCTCCATGATTCTCAAAACCTACTACAATAAAATCTTCTACTTTAACACTGATATTACCGATAAGTCTTGGGTGGTTGCTTCCTGGATTCTGGGTATAAAGATCGAAAATTCCTAATCCATCAATTTGAGTGCCATCTGCTTCTTTATAATATTTACCTAAGAACTGAAATCCACCGCAAACGAAAAGCCCTGGTGTGCCATCTTCAATTTTTTCAGTTAATGTTTTCTTGATTCTTAAAAGATCTTTATTTACGATTGTTTGCTGTTGATCTTGTGCCCCTCCCATGACTAAAATGTCACATTTAGAAAGTAGTTTTTGGTCAAATCCTGGGTTAAGTTCTAGAACTTCTGTTTTTATTCCTCGCCAGTTACATCTTTTAGTCAGAGAGATAATATTTCCTCTGTCTCCATAAATATTCATGAGCTCCGGGTAAAGCCAACCTATTACTAACTTTTCACTGCTAGCTTCCAATTTCTCACTTTTTGGTAATTTTTTATTATCCTTATTCATAATTCAGTTTAAAGAATTTTTTTTCCTGTTAATATTTTACGAGTTTCGAGCATGGCTGAATAGTTTGGAAGAATATATAGAGTTTCATTAGCTAGTGTATTTTCAGCCATCATGTTTATAGCTTTTTCTAGATCTTGCTCCAGGTGGGAAAATTTTTCAGCATATTTAAGCCTCAATGCTAAATCGTAAACTCTATCTCCAGAAACAGCTACGTTTGCATCCTTTTTAACCAGATTTTCAATATCTATGTCCCAAATCCAGGAAATATCGAGCCCATCAGGAATTCTGTCATTAAGAACTATTAATATATTTTTTCCTCCTAGCTCATTGATCGTTTCAAGTGATTCATTAAAGCTAGTTGGATTTTTACTCAGGAATACTTGCACTGTTTTTCCGTGGTACTGAATTTTTTCACCTCGACCAAAAGCAGGGGTGAAAGACTTGAAGGCCGCTTCAATTTTGGATTCCTCAATATTATCTAACTTTCCGAAAAGTGCCGCAGCGAGCGCATTATATTTGTTATATGTTCCTGGGAGGGGATAGTAGTTGAGTTTGGAGAGATCTGGGTTTGGACGTTTCAAACCGCACTTTGGACATGACCAGATTCCGACGTGAGAGAAAAAGACAGTTTTAAATTCTAGTTTTTCTAAACATTTAGGACAATGCGTAGTATCGGCTCCGTGTTTCAACCCTGAGCCTGTCGAATGGGCTGTATCCAAACCAAAATAGTAGATTTTAGCCCCGCCTGCTACTCGCTGCGAAGCATAGCGGGCAGGTTTACTTTTAGTACCCAAGAATGCTATCTGAGGATCATCAGCATTTAAAATTAAAGTTGTCTTCTCATTTAAATTCTGCATGGCAGAATGCCATTTTTTCGCGATAGAATCCACCTCGCCATAACGGTCCAGCTGATCACGGAATAAATCTAAACAAATAATATAATCTGGAGTTATTTCTTTGAGTACTTGGGGAAGGGCATTTTCATCTGCTTCAAAGATAAGGTAATCTTTCTCTAATTTTCCCGTAATACTTGAACCGCGAATAAGAGTAGAGGCGAGTCCATTTACTAAATTTGCCCCTGCTTTGTTTTGTAAATAACTCTTTCCATCTTCTCTGATTATTGAAGTAGTAAGTCTTCCTGTAGTGGTTTTTCCATTTGTTCCCACGATTACCACAATTTTCGTGCTTGAGTTTTTTAAAGTATCTTTGATGAAATTTTTATTGGCTTTTAGTGCGATATGTCCCGGCCAAGTAGAGCCAGAACCCAGATTCAAGGTAGAACTCCCGAAAATCAGAGTTTTGCCAAAAAGAGTTGAAGCAAAATTGATCATTCTAATATTGTAGCATTTAAGAGGCTTACATTGATCTTAGAACTTTTATTCTTTCCTCAAGGGGTGGGTGAGTGTTAAATAGTCCTGTGAAGAAATTTTTTACCTTTTTATTATCAAATGGATTTTCGATAAATAAATGTGCTGTAGCGTTGCTCGCAGTTTTTGGAGCTGTATGGTCCGCAGCCAGTTTTTCTAAAGCGGAAGCAAGTCCTTCAGGATACCTTGTTAATAGTGCGCCTGAAGCATCTGCCAAATATTCTCTTTTTCTACTTATTGATGCTTGAATAAGCATAGCAGCGATTGGTGAAAGAATCGCTAGTGCTAAAGCAACGATGAGCATAATTACTCCAACTCTATTATCTTCTGAATCAGAAAGAAACTGAGCACGAATAAATAGATCTGAAAGCATAGCTACGAAACCAATAAGAATAGCGACTACTCCCATAAGGCGAATGTCATAATTCTTGATGTGAGATAGTTCATGTGCGATTACACCTTCTAATTCGATATTGGTCATCATATCAAGAAGTCCTGTGGTTGCGCAGACTACAGCGTGCTTAGGATCTCTGCCTGTAGCGAAAGCATTAGGAGAGCGGTCATTAATCACATAAATCTTAGGCATAGGAAGTCCGGCTGCGATAGAGAGGTTTTCTACTACGCGATAAAACTTAGGGTATTCTGCTTTAGTTGCTGGTTTGGCGCCAGTGGTGGCTAAAACTAATTTATCAGAATAATAATAGCTTCCGATTGAGGTTAATCCACCTAGCACTAAGGCAAACCCCACCAATCCTAGGCCATACCCTAAAACTTGGGAAAAAATATACACGAGAGTGGTGATAAATGCCACGAAAAGCAGCATGATAAGATATGTTTTCCATTTGTTGGAAGAGATTGCTCCGTAAAGATTCATGATTATTAGAAAGTAACCTTGACTGGTTTTTTGTCGCCTTCTGAGGCACCGAAGAATTCAGCTTCTTTGAAGTTTAAGAATTTAACAAGTATTACATTTGGAAAAACTTGTAGTTTGGTGTTATAGTCGAGAACATTTGAGTTATAAAACTGTCTTGAATAAGCGATTTTGTCTTCTGTATCTTGAAGCTGTGTTTGAAGCTCTTTAAAATTTTCACTTGCCTTAAGATCGGGATATGATTCAGCTACTGCGAAAATTGATTTAAGGGCATCAGTGATTTGGTTATTAACTTCTGCTTTTTTCTCAGGAGATTTAGCATTAATAAGATCGGTTCGCAGTTCAGTAACACGAGTTAAAGTTTCTTTTTCATGTTTTGCATATCCTTTAACTGTTTCGATAAGATTTGGAATTAAGTCAGCTCTTCTTTTTAATTGAACGTCAATTTGTGAGAATGCTTCATGAACTCTAAGTCGAGATCTGATTAAAGAGTTATAAAGAAATAGTGTAAAAAGGAGAACTGCTCCGATAATAACTAAAATGATAATTACTGTAGTATTCATTTATTTCGAGTCAAAAAATGACTTAACATCATTATAGCTTAAAGCATTTAGAATGTCATCTTTTGTAGCCCAACCGCGTCTAGCTTGATCTACGCCATAAGGCATGAGAGTCATTTGATTTACTTCGTGTGAATCTGTATCGATACTAAGTTTCACTCCGGCTTCTACTGCCATTCTGATTAATGGTCCATCTAGATCAAGTCTGTTCGGAAAAGCATTAATTTCCACAGCTTTTTTATTTACTGCGCAAAATTTAAATAATTTCTCGAAGTCTACTTCATATCCATTTCTTTCATTAAGTAGTCTTCCGGTTGGGTGAGCGAGAATCTTAGCTTTAGGATGGGATAGGCCTTTAATAATGCGCTCAGTCATTTCTTCTTTAGCCATCTTAAAGACACTATGAATAGAGACTATTGTCGCATCTAGTTCTTCAAGTGCCTCATCTGGAAGAGCTAATGAACCATTGGGGAGAATATCTGTTTCCATCATCTTGAAGATTTTGAAGTTTTCTTTTTTAGCGATTTTGTCTATTTCTGCATTGCGTTTCTTGATTAAAGCTACGACTTGTTGATTAGTATGTTTAGATTGACTTGGATTATGTTCTGAAAAGCCAAGATATGAATAATCTAATGATTTAGCCATTTGAACCATCACTTCGATTGTACTTGCGCCTTGATCGTGAGACTGCTCCACATTAAAGCTAGAATGAAGATGGAAATCTCCTCTAATGTCTTTAGTTTCAATAATTTTAGGAAGTTTATGCTGGATTGCCAGCTCAATCTCTCCAGTATCTTCGCGCATTTCGGGTGGGATCCATTCTAGTCCAATTGCTTCATAAAAATCCTCTTCATTCGCATATTTAGCCACTTTTTCAGTTTTTACATTTTTAATACCTTTTTCATTTAGACTGAGCCCTTTTTTAAGAGCAAGCTCTCTGAGATGAACATTGTGATCTTTGCTTCCAGTAAAATGTTGTAATAGTGAGCCCCATTGATCAGGTTCGAGCACTAATAAATCAATTTGTGCGCCGCCTGAGGTAAGAAGAGAGGAGCCGGACGGACCTTTTTCGATAATTCTCCCAGCTCTAGGATATTTCGTGAAATGATCAATTGTTTTTGCAGGATCTTTAGAAACTACAGCGATATCGATATCTCCGACCAGTGGTTTTTTTCTTCTTAATGAGCCAAGTGGCATAGCCTCTTTTACATTTTTATCTTGTTTAAGATATTCGAGCATGTCTCGAGCAATTTCTCCGGCAAATGGAAGAAGCATTTTCGTGGTTTTTCCATACCCTTTTTTATATTCTTCCAGGGCACGCAATATATCGGCTTGGGATTTTTCTCCAAATCCTTCAAGTCCTGCGATTTTCCCCTCTTTGGCTATTTGAGCAAGTTCTGTTGTAGCTGTTTCAGCTTTTTTAAGTCCAAATTCCGTAGAGAGTTTGTACGCCTTTTTAGGACCAATAGATGGAACTTCGATCAGCTGAAAGACAGCAGGGGATATTCCATCCATCACCTCTTCGAAATGTTTTACATGCCCAGTTTTAATTAATTCTTCAAGTCTGCCTTGTATTGTGGTTCCCACACCAGGAATAGCATCTAGTTTTCCCTCCTTTTCTAAGTCTGTTACTTGGGTGGGAAGGTTTTCAATTATTTCAGCAGCGTTTTGATAAGCGAGAAGTTGGAAGCGAAATTTAGCTTCATTTTTTATGATATATGAAGCTGCTACATCTCGAAGAAGTTTGGCGATTTCAGTATTCGTCACGTTAGGAAAATCTTACCACCAGAGGAGAGTTTCTTCAAGCAAGCGTTCTGTCTGTGTCTTGAAAGGCTACTCCTGTTTCTTCTGCTAATCTATTAAAAATATGTTTTAATCTTACGTAACCTTCTTGAGAATAGGATGAAGTTTCAAGTGATCTCTGAGAATCTTTCGCATATTTAAAAACAGCTTCTGCTAATTTGGTGCCATAACCTTTTCCTTTAAATTCCGGATCGATAGTTAAGAATTTAATCCAGGTAACGTCTTCATGTCCATTCTTATCTTCTAGCTCTGCTACTCCCACCACTAGCCCATTTACTTCTAGTAATGTATATTTTCTCTTTTCTGCATGAATATCTGAAAGATTTTGTAAGCTAAAATACTTAAAAACTCCGCCATTTTCTTCTGAGCGAAATCTAGGGTCTTGAGGTAAAGATTCACCTTTATAAATTAAGTCCGTCATTTCAGCCGAAGTTAAAACTCTTGAAGTTATTTGAGGTTCTTTCGGTTCTGTATCCAATCCTTGATCCATATTGTGCGGGGTGGACGGGACTCGAACCCGCGACCTCTTCCGTGACAGGGAAGCGCTC
>CAZGGU010000017.1:1435-21121 GCA_964525395.1 uncultured Gammaproteobacteria bacterium | reverse complement strand
CTCCTCTGCTCAATTACAGGCATACTTATCGGTAAGTCGATTTCATCGGTATGCATAAATCCAATTAGCATTTTTGATCGAGAAGGATGTCTAAGCTTTCGTAAACCTTTATTTAAAATTTGCCTAACTCTTTCTCTTGTCACTGGAATTCTCAAAATAGCTGCAACCTCTTCTAAGGTCATTCCAGATTCTCGATCTATTCCATAATACAAAGATATGATTTCTCGCTCTCTTGTACTTATAGTGTCCAAAGCGTATCTAACTTCTTCAATTGCTATTAATTCCCCTTCAGAATTAGAAGTTAATTTTGAACTCGTTGATTTTACTGGTCCAAATCTTTCTGCTATTTTTACTTGAATATAATTCTCTATCGAACCGACACTTTCTCCCACCTCTTCTGAGATTAATTCTGCTATTTCCGAAACACTTTTTAGTGGAATTCCATTATTAAAATCTCTGTAATCTCTATTATTAATAAAATCATCAACTAAATCTCTAATTTGAGGAAAAGTTTTTTTCTTTATCCAACCAATAGGCACCCCTTCTCTTTCTGCGATAAATCTTATAACGCCTTTTTCAACTAAATTGCCTACTGGTCTTACAGAAGTAGCGATATTTATTTTTGCTACATCTTCATAGAAGGTTAAAAATCCTTCATGGAGAATATCACTGTCGTAATCACTATCACCTGTAAGATATGGTTTAGCTGCAGCAAGTGCTTGTCTCATCCACAAATACTGAAGAACTCTTTTACCCGTGTTGACTGTATTAGAATCAATACTTGCAATGGCTTGCCTTGCCTTATCAATAACATCCGAGCCAATTCTAAATGGTAGCTCATCAGCAAATGCTTGATAGAATTCAATCGGTGAAATTTCTGGATTTTTTGCATAAATCCTCGAAGCAATATCCGTAAGTAAATGATCAAGCTCAGTTATATCGGCTTTATTAAATTTTTGTCTCAAAAGCTCCTGACTCTTAGCTTCTTCAATAATTGCTTCAATTCCAATACCTGAAAATCTTATTTTGGGCAAAACAATTTTTTGGCTAGACTGTTTTTCAAGTCCTCTTTCACCTGCTATACTTCCCCTCATCACAAAATATGGATCAAATATATTTGGTATTAAAATAGGCGCTTGACCACGGCCTTCAAAAATATCTGCCAATTGAATCGCAATTGCCGTATCCTTAGATGGAGTTTTTCTTAAAATTCTTCCCAATTCTTGAGTAGCTACTACACCAGATTTAGTTGGTGCTAAATAAATTCCTACTTCTGTATCAGGACTGTCCCATCCCATTCTGATGAGATCCACCCCTAGGAGAATATCTATTTCTCCTTCTTCATATGCTTTAAATGCCCTGTCTCTCTCATCCTGAGTCATTCCTTCCGCATAAACAGTTTTAACTCTTGCGCCTGTAAGACTCAATTGTCTGGATAAGTCTTGAATATGATCAATGCTAATTCCGAAAACTGCTGTTTTCTTACCTTTTATTTTTTCGTGAAGTCTTTCAATTTCTGCTTTAGTTTCATCAGAAATAACAGCACCTTCTGGAATATTTTCTACACCGGTTAAAATCCCAAGTGCGATAGAATTTCTTACCCAAACATTTAAAAATTTATCTAATTCTTTTTCATTGTAATCACCCTTTACGTTAGTCATTTCTCCAACCCTCACTCCAGTTCTTACAATCGAAACATCCAAATTAGCAAGAATTCCCCTTTCAATACCTTCCTCAAGACTCATCTCGTGAATACTATTTTCAAACATTCCTGTCCATCTTTCATTTTCTTCAATTACTTTTCTTTTTCGATAGGATTCGATTTGATCGAAATAAGGCGTAGCAGTTAAACCAATCATTAAGGCTTGAGGAAAATGTTTAAAGATTTTATGTCTTTGACGACCTAAAGCAGTATGCGCTTCGTCTGCAATTACCAGATCAAAATCAGAAGGATTTATTCTGCCTGCTTTAATATCTGCTTCAATGGACTGATAAGTAGCGTTGACCACTTGACCTGTTAAATCTTTTGATCCTCCACCTCTTTGAGTAAGTGACACATCGGAAGAAAACTTCTTACCAGTTTGTTTTAATATTGGTATTGTTGGCGAAAGAACCAAAGTTTTTAAATCTACTGCCTCAGCAAGCTCGGCTATAATCACACTTTTGCCTGATCCTGTGGGAAGATTAATATATCCCGCAGTTTCACCCTCAGATAAAAAATTTCTTAGCGCTTCAAGCGCGTCCATCTGGTATTCTCTTAATACCTGCTCTTCCGGTCTTGCCAAATATTGATCGAGCTTGTAAATTGCATGTCTGCGATTAGATTCAAGGTATAAATTTCGGGACTCTTGAGCTTCAGTAATCATCGCGGTATTATACTATAAGATATGATTATTTACAAGCTAATGAAGGTTATTAGTTAACAGTACCTGAAAGGTATTTTTTTCTGGTTTTTTCTGGGAATTTTTCAATTGAATACCTTAACGCTACTCTACCCATATTTTTATAATGTTTATTTAAAAATTCTAACTCTACTTCCATATCTCTATTTCCTACTTCCCTAAGCATCCAACCTACAGCCTTTTGAATCAAATCATTTTTGTCAGATATTAGATTTTCAGCAATTGCTAATGCATCGTCAAATTCATTATTTTTAATAAAATTATAAGTAGAAACCATCGCTATTCTTCTTTCCCAAAGATTATTGGATTTAGAAAGTTTCTGTAAAACTATTTTTGGTTTATCGAGTAAATAAACACCTACAATTTTATCAGCTGAAAGATCTACTAAATCCCAATTATTTACATATTTGGTATTCTTTAAATAGAATTCATAAATTCTCCTCTGCATCATTTCATCAGATTTAAATTGATGAACTAATATAAGAAGCGCAACTAATCTTTCTTCATGTATCTCAGATTTTAGAAGTGTTGCAACATCAATTAAATCCATATCTTTATATTTAACTGCTAATTCGCGGCATTGAGGAACACTGAGGCCTAGAAAAACATCACCGAAACCGTATTCACCTTCTCCAGTTTTAAAAAATCTTTGAGAAACTTCGGCTCTTTCTTTATTGGACAGCTTTTTTAGATTTCTTTTTAAGCTGTTAAGCATTTGGAGTGTAATTATACCTAAATTTGAGGCTAAAGTCAATAAAAAATGAGTGATATAATGAAATTATGAAAAAATATCTAATGATTGGGGCAGCAATTTTCGTCATAGCATTTTTACTCTCTGTTTTTCAAAATCTATTAGGTGATAAATTCATAGACATTCAGACAAAACTGGATAATCAAAAATCCAATAATTTAAATGATGATTCAAGCGTTGAATCGGTCAAAGAACTTGCGACCAACCTGTCTGTTCCTTGGGCAATTGATTTTCTTCCTGGTGGTGACTTAATTTTTACACAACGTGATGGTCAGGTTTCAATACTCGATAAAAATAATACTGTAAAGAATCTTTCTACTATTAATGTGAATGCTATTGGGGAAAGTGGACTCCTTGGAATCGCGGTTGATCCAGATTTTAACGATAATAATTATATATATGTTTATTACACTTATTCCTCGAGTGGCGAAAATACTCTCAATAAAGTTTCTAGATTCACTTTAACCAATAATCAGCTAACCAATGAAAAAGTTTTAGTGGATAATATCTCTGGAGCATCTAACCATGATGGCGGCAGAATCAAGTTTGGCCCAGACGGATATCTATATGTGACAACAGGAGACGCTCAGGTTCCTTCTCGCGCGCAAGACAAGGGTTCGATCTCTGGCAAAATTTTAAGAGTCACTAAAGAAGGTGCAGCTGCACCAGGAAATCCGTTTAATAGTAGAATTTATTCTTACGGACATAGAAATCCTCAAGGAATTGCTTGGGATGATGATGGCAACCTTTGGGCTACAGAACACGGAAGAAGTGGCTTACAATCAGGACTAGATGAATTAAATCAAATTAGAGCAGGCGCCAACTACGGCTGGCCTACTATTGAAGGAGATAAAACACAATCTAGTATGGAAACTGCAGTTATTAATTCTGGGGCTAATTCAACCTGGGCGCCTGCAGGACTAGCATTTGTAAATGGCAAATTTTATTTCGGGGGACTAAGAGGAACTGCGCTTTATGAATATAATCCAGAAACTCACGAACTAAAAGAACATTTTAAAAATCAATTTGGGAGAATTCGAGATGTAGTACTAGGTCCAAATAATTTACTTTATATCACTACAAGTAATAAAGATGGCCGCGGAACTCCTGGCGCCAATGACGATAAAATAATTCAAATTAATCCAGAAAAACTCTAACAACTACATTTAGTTATTACTCTACTTCGCTATCCTCTTTTGCTTGACACTCGAGCAAAATAAATTTTATAGTTTATTAGACTTTCGTAAGAAAGAAGTAAAAAAAAGTATTTTTCTTATTTATGAGCATTATCCAAACGCATCAGATCTATCCTAATTTCCAAAAATATGAAAATTATTACATGTCACTTAACAACTCAACGGAAAATATTCAAATCACACTTCTTAGTCCTGATATCCTAACCACCCATTCACTACCCCACACTCGCCAAATACTTAAAGAATATTTTCCAAATGTATTAAAAACTAGTTGTTTTAATGACGCTGGTCTTCCCTTCCATGAAGAAGTAAAAAACACAGAGATTGGGCATCTTTTTGAGCATATTATGCTTAGCTTTCTATGTGAACTTAAAGTAAAAAGTGGTTTTAAAAAAGTATCATTCCGAGGCGTTACAGAATGGAATTGGAAAAAAGATGCCAAAGGAACATTTCATATTAAAATAAATATAAAGTCCGAAGATGTTATTTACATCAATGACGCATACACAAAAAGTCACGAAATTTTAAAACTTATTTTAAATGCCCCTTTAACCAGCTTGGAAAGTATAAATTAATCTTATTCCGTCGTATTTGCTACATCAGGATTCGTTTCTGACTCATTGAAAGGTTTTTCCTCGGGAGCAGGAACATTCGTAGGCATTTCTCCCGCTTCTCCTGGATTATCTACTGTTGGCGTAGCTTTATCATCAGAATTCTGAACATCATCGTTATCATCTATTAACATAATTACCTCCTTTCTACAAAGCTAATTTACAAATAAAATATTTGAAGAAAAATAAAATTCTGTAAGAAATTGTGAAGAAAAATTTATTTAATAGGTAACTTTATCGTAAACACTGAACCATCTCCAACTTTGCTGAGCAATCCTATTTCTCCACCATGAGCCTCTACTATTTGCCTAGTTAAAAATAAGCCGACTCCAATCCCCTTGTAATGCTTTACATCCGACCCCCGATTAAAAACTTTAAAAATTTTTTTTCTATCTTCTTTTTTAACTCCTTTACCGCGGTCTATTACTTTTATTTCTACGGTTGATCCAACTTTCTTTACCATTAAAGAAATAGGTTTTCCATTGCCATATTTAATTGCATTAGAAATCAAATTGGAAATGGCTTGCTCTAGTCTAATCTTATCCCATACTCCTTTTATATTTTTATCTTCTTCTTTTACAATTAATTGAATCTTCTTTTCTTTTAAGATAATTTCAAATTTTAGTTTAATATCGTTAATAAGTTCTGACAAATTGACTTTTTCTTTATAGAGCTGGAAATAGTCAGAAGAAGTTTCCGAAACATCCAACAAATCGTTAATAAGTCTCGACATTCTTTTACTCTGCTGAATTCCAACCCCAACAGCCTCTATTACTTCCTCAGACGCATCAATTTTCGTTGTACTTTTTTCAAGTCTTCTTAACACTAATTGCAAACTTAAAAGAATTGACGTTAAAGGTGTTTTCAGCTCATGAGATGCGACTGCCAAAAATTCATCTCTTGAGAGGATGGCCTCCTGCGCTTCTGTATAAAGCTTGGCTTTGTCTACAGTGATGCCCGCTCTATCAGCTAACTCTTTTATAAAAATTCCATCATCATCAGAATAAGAAAATTTTTTTTCCATCGATCCGATTGTCATTACTCCAATAACTTCATGACGACTTTCAAGCGGAACAAAAATAAATGACGAAAAATTTAAATTCTTAACTAACTTTTTCTCTTCATCAAAACGCGAAACTTTTGATAGCCAACTATCTGTAATATTTTTAATAATAATTGGATCCCTGAGTCTTGCTGCATCATAAATAGCAGACTTATTTCTAGGATCTGGAGGAAAATTGTAAAACTTTTGCGCAAGCTTTTCTTTTTTGGGATTTGATGTTTTTACTACCACCCGATGCAACCCATCATCTTCCAAAATATCTATCATGCAGAAATCTGCAACTGACTCCACGATTAGTTCTGCTACGTTTTTTAAAGTCAAATTATAATCAAGACTTGATGAAAGAATTTTACTTGCAGATGATAGAAACAAAATTTTATCAGTAACTACATATGGCATAGCGGTATTTTATCAGAATTTATCAAATATCTTGTAATAAATTTATAAAAACATTAAAATGTAGCGCTTATGCCAAATACTGATCACGAACCATTTTACCCTTTCAAGTTTCCGCGTAATTATGCGGATAGCAAAGGACAGCCAAAAGAATATATAACGCTTATAAAAACTGATGAAAGTGTTTCTCCTGTTCCAATTCCGAACTGGTATTGGGATCTTAGACAAGAAGTTGCTGAAGAAATGCGCGCATCCGGAAGTAGACTTTATACTAATATTAATACTGAGCCGATCGAGACATTTACCAGAGAAAGATTTGGTTTGAATTCAAATGTAGGTGTATTTGTAGGATTTGAAGGAAGCAATGAAATTTTAGAAAGATTTGTTCTAGCGCTTGATGACGACACAGTAATAAGAACCTATGGACCATTTTTTACAGATTTTCTAAAATCCATTAGATTTGCCAGAAGACCTGATCCTCAAATAATTTCAGAGCCACTTGGCATGAGCTTAGAGGACATACTTATTAAAAATACTAAACTAAGACGAGGAAAACATCCAGACGTCGAAGTCGTGACCGAACCAGATATCAGAGGAGATGCAGCAAGTCTTGAAACGCAAAAAGAATTTGCAAAAGAAAGAGCTAAAAAAGGAATTTATACAGTATTTGATAGAGCTCTAGGTGGTTTTATTGATGATTCTGAATCAGTAGCGAGACTCGTTAATGATAATCCATATGTAATTGTAATTGAATCTTGGTCTAAGGCATATGGATTTCCAGACGACGGCTTTGCTACTCTAATAGCTGATCAAAGAATCATTAACAAACTAACTGAACAACGTAGACATTTTCATTATAGACATAGTGATTATAAAATTCTTTATAACAAAATGGCCGAAAGTGGGCTTGTTCTTCCTCATCTAGAAGACTCACGAAATATTGTAAGAGCTTATAAGCCAATCTTGATGCAAAATTTAGAAGATCTGGGTGTTGAAACTCTTCCGACCGATATGAGAACCCCAGTTGTAATCGTAGATGGTAAACAAGCAATCTTTTCGTCTGAGCTTGATTTACTAGTGACAACAGGCTCAGGCTACTCTGAAACGTACGAAAGGAACGTGGCAATTAATCCTAATCCCGTCACCGATAGATTTGCCAGGGTAGGTCTTCCCATCACAGACTATTCAGATCCTGATCGAGCAAGAGAGGAAATTAAAATTGCTACCAAGAGGATTGCTGGAGCAATAAATGTAGTCAATCAAGCTAGAACCCCAGAAACAATTATTTGGATGCCTTATTAATATTACTTGATTACGTAACCAAAACCGCGAACTGACTCTATTAATTTCTTAGGATGATTTTTATCTACTTTATTCCTTAGATAACCAATATAAACATCTACTACTCTTGTTTCCACTTCTGGAGAATAGGCCCAAACATGATTTAAAATTCTTTCTCGGGAAAGAACTACACCTTTATTCTGCATTAAATATTCAAGAAGTTTTATTTCTTTTGCAGTAAGTTCAATTTTTTTTCCAGCTCTTTCTACTTCCAATGATTGAGTATTTAAAATCAAATCATCTATCTGTAGAATGGCAGTAGAACTTTTTCTGAGTCTAGTTTTAATTCGTGCGTGTAATTCATCGAAATCAAACGGCTTAGACATGTAATCATCTGCTCCAAGACCAAGCCCTTTCACCACATCTTCAGCTTTATTTTTAGCTGTTAATATAATTATTGGTAAATCTGGAAATTTTCTTTTGGCTTCTACGCAAACTGTTTCACCACTTATATTCTCAATTCCTAAATCAAGAACCACCAAATCTATATTTCCATTCTTTATTATACTTAATGCCTCTGCGCCGTCAGGAGTAGACTGAACATTAAAATTTGATTCTATCAAAGCATTTTGTAAATACTCTTTTATATTTGAATCATCTTCTACAAGCAATATGTTTTGAATCATGTCCATTATTCTCTCATATTTCTTACGTTGTTTTTCATATGAAATTCGTAAGAAGAGTGTAAGGATTACTCCAAGTAAAATAAGATACAGTTACTTTACTTTAAGCAGATTTTTTCAAAATTAGATAGCAACTTTGAGACTACCTTTCGCTTGCTTAGCTCTTCTTCCTCTTGCTAGTCCTCCTTTTCTTCCAGACTTCGCATGAGCAGCAGAATCACCAAACCAACCTTTTCCTTTACCCATTTATCTCACCTCCTTTAACATAAAAAATTTTATCGCAGGTATTTATGATAAATGCTAAAAATTTGTATGAAATTAGTAGTAAAAATTATCGAGTAACTTCGAAGATTAGGAATGCAGCATAAACGCAAAGCAAAATTATTCCATCTATTCTCGTAATCTTTCCCCTAAATCTCGAGAGAATATAAAAAGCCACTACTCCTCCAGCGATAAATCCAAACGTTATAATAAAATTACTTACTGTGGTAATTTTCCCACCACTAAGTATAGTAAAAAGTCCAAACATAAATGTACTTGCCACAGCTGCTCCTAAATAATCTCCCATCGCTACATCTTTTTTTCCTGACAAAACTGAACGAACTGCCAAAGTTAACTCTGGTAAGTCTGTACCCAAAGCAATAACTACTAAGCTAATATAGAAAACGGGGATATCAAACAGTTCTGCAAAAAAAATTGTTTGATGCACAATAATATGACTTGCGATAAAAACTATAACTACTCCCAAAACTATTTTCAATATGTCCTTATGGGAATAAGCTTTTGTATCAAGTAAACTCTCTTTTTTAGAATCAAATAAGCCATACTCTTTCTGGAAAACATAAAGAAGCAATACATATAGGGTGATGAGAATTCCCCCTTCGAATAAATTTACGCTTCTGTCAAAAACTGCAATTGATGGAGCAAGAATTACTGCAAGCGTGAGAAGAAGGGTTTTATTTCCCATTTCATTTTTAAGACTTATTCCATTTCCAAAGATTGCGAGAATTGGAATAACAAGTAAGAAAATAACCACTAAGCCTCCTAGGAGATTTCCCACAAAAATTTCTGGTGTATGATCTGCTACTGCCTGAAGACCAACGGAAAATTCAGGAGTGGACGTTAGCAAACCGAGCAAGATAAAAGATACGGCAAAAGAAGATAGTCCTAACTTTTTGGAAAACTTGGATGTGGATGAAACAATTAAACCTGAACCAATCCAAATAAAAATAAACGCTAAAATGTATTGGGCAAAATTAAATACAAACATTAACTTTTTCTAATTTTCATTCCCGCTGCGCTGTCTTCTATTATATAACCTTTATCCTCGATTTCATTTCGTAATTTATCTGCTTCTTCATAGTTCCCTGCATTTCTAAATTCTTCCCGTTTGCTTGAAAGTTCGAGTATTTCTGCGGGCAAATCCACTTCTACTTGAACAAATTCTGATAAACCTAAACCTAGAACTTCATCTGCTTTTTCTAAATCTTTTTTAGAAAGTAATTCAATATTTTCCCACAGAATTCCTAATGCTCTCGGAATATTTAAATCATCATTTACGGTTTCCATGAATGTAACAGGCAAATTTTCACCTTCCGAAGTAGCATTCAAATATTTATTTCTTAGTTTGTTAAGTGCGTTTTGCGCTGCTTCGAGTGCTTCCCAAGTGAAATTCATTTCCTGACGATAGTGAGTTTGAAGATATAAATATCTTAGCGCCAATGGGTCAAAACCTTTATTAACAATGTCTTGCAAACGATAAAAATTACCAAGAGACTTAGACATTTTTTTACCATCCACTAGCATGAAGGCACCATGAATCCAGTAATTCACAAACTTTTTTCCAGACTTAGCTTCTGACTGTGCAATCTCATTTTCATGATGAGGAAATAAAAGATCAATTCCTCCCATGTGCACATCTAAAGTTTCACCGAGAGCTTCTTGACTCATTACGGAGCATTCAATATGCCAACCAGGTCTTCCCCATCCCCACTGCGATGCATAACCTACAGTATCTTTTGGCTCTGCCTTCCACAGCGCAAAATCCTGCACATCATCTTTAGAGTACTCATCAGATAAAACTCTTGTTCCACTTTTAAGATTCTTAGCATCAATCCCAGAGAGTTTTCCATAGTCAGGGAACTTAGAAATATCAAAATAAACTGATCCATCAGATTCCTTATAAGCAAATCCTTTTTCGATTAAATCAACAATATATGCCTCCATCTTCTGAATGTAAGCCGTTGCTTTAGTTACTTCATCTTTAGGAAGTATGTTTAAACTTTTAATGTCTGCGAAAAAGAATTCTTCAAATTCATGAGAAAGCTCAGCGATTCCTATACCCCTCTCTCCAGCACGACGAATAATCTTATCATCTATGTCAGTAATATTTTGGACGGTTTTAATTTTTAAACCATTCAGTCTTAAAGATCTTTCAAAAAGATCAGCCATTAAAAACGTACGTAAATTTCCGATATGCATAAAATCATATGTAGTGGGTCCGCAGGTATAAATAGAGACAGTGTCTCCTTGAGGTTTAAAATCTTCAATCGATCTAGATAAACTATTATAAATTCTCATTATTATTTTCTATCCAGGAGACTTTGTCTCTAACTTGAAAATGGATAGAAGTACGAATGTAATAACATTCTACCAAAAATTGCTTAAAAAATTCGGACTTCGCTCAGCGAGCAGGGCTTTATCCACATTACTATCCAAAATGCATGCGAGCGTCATCTTTCAAGTAGAGTAAAAGTCTCCCACTTAGCCTGCGACTCCTGGCTGCATTTCACCAGTTCCTTGCTTAACAGTGACAGGAAGTTTTGGTGGCTTTTTCTTTTCTTTTTCAGCAAGCTCAAACTGCTCTTCCTTCTTTTCTCTTTCCAATTTTTCTGCCACAGGCTCTTCTTTTTGCTTACGCGGATTAACAAGTGGTTGATAATATTCACTTGAGTGAAGCTGCATGCGAAGTCTTAGCATTTGTGCGATTTCTTCTGGAGTTTTTCCGGCATTAGGATCTTTTGGTTTTACGCCAAGCGCTTGAGCTACCGGATTTGAATTATTAGATGAACTACTCGAACTCATATTCTTCTTTAAAGGATCACTTTTTCCATATAAACCTTTTAAAAAATCTTTGGCTTGATCGTCACTCATTTTCTGTTGCGCAGCCTGTGCGGCTGCTACTTCATTTACTCCCTGACCTACACTTTTTCCTGTGACTTGAGAAACAGTAGAAGAAGCTGTCGATTTCACTCCTTGTTTAGCCGCATCTCCAACAGACTTGACTGTATTTTGACCAGTTTCCAAAATTTCACCCATCATACCTCCATTATTATCGATCATTAAAGCTCACTCCTTCCCTCCATCGCTCTCTGAAGGGTAATTTCATCTGCATATTCCAGATCTGCACCAATTGGAAGTCCACGTCCAATTCGAGAAACCTTGACCTGAATCTCTTGATCTTTAATTAATTTTGAAATATACATAGCAGTAGCCTCACCTTCCATCGTGGGATTAGTCGCCAAGATTATCTCTTCAATTTCCGGATTAGTTTTCAATCGATTCATAAGTGCACCTATATAAATTTCATCAGGACCGATATTATTTAATGGATCGATTCTTCCATGCAGCACATGATAAGCTCCCTTATATTTTCCACCCTTCTCCAGCGCTAAAACATCCAATGGATTTTCTACTACACAAATCATATTTTGATCCCGAGTAGGATCTGAGCAAATCTCACAAGGATCACTCTCTCCCACTATGTAACAGTTTGAACAGATAATGGTACCTGTTTTGAGATCAGTTAAGCTTGTAGCAAATTTGTCCAACTCATATTGCGGAACATGCAGTAAATAAAAAGTTAATCTCTGCGCTGTTTTAGGACCCACTCCGGGCAGTTTTTCAAATGATTCAATAGTATTTTGAATGGCTTTTGGAACTTTCATGAGGATTAATTTTCAAGTGCATTAACTATTTCTTTTGCAACAGAAATTATTTCGAGTTTTTCAAATTTTCTTTCTTCTGGTACTTCAATAGTATCTGTCACCACTACTTTTTTAATAATTGAATTTTGTAAAATCTCAGCAGCGTTATCAGCGAAAACCCCATGAGTAGCGAATACGAAAATCTCTTCTGCACCTTTTTCTTTAAGCAGATTGGCCGCAGCAACTAATGTTTTACCGGTTGAAATTACATCATCCACTATAACGGCAGTTTTATTTGTCTCTCCATGTAAGATCATTGATTCTACAGAACCAGTATTAAGATCTCTATTTTTCTCCACTTCAGCATGAGGTGCGTTATCAAGCATTTCAGAAATAATTTCAATTCTTCTTATTCCTCCCATGTCTGGAGTGACCAAAGTGTAGTTATGCAAATCTAAACTTTTTATCTTCTCAGCAAAAAGTGGAAGTGCAGATAAATGTGTTATTTTATTTTTGAAGAGCTCAGGAATCTTAATTGAATGAAAATCAAAAGAAATTGTAGATTCTACTCCTAAATCTTCTATAATTTTAATTATTACTTCCAAAGAAACTGCTTCACCCGAACGAAAAATATGATCTTGGCGTTGATAACCTAAATACGGAATGATAAGCGTTATGGAACGTGCTCCACTTCTCTTCAATCCATCAATAAGAAGAAATAACTCCATATAATAAAGGTTTGGAGTTATAGCAGTAGACTCTAAAATAGCAACATCTTGGTCGACCACCTCGTCAATGATCCTGACTCTATTTTCATTATCAGGAAATTTAATTATCTCGACTTGTCCAAGTTGCCAACTTAACTCATTAGCAACTTTTTCAGCTAGAGATTTATTGGAATTGCCAGAAAAAAGTAACATTTTTAACCGAGAAGATCTCCGAGACCTCCCATGCTCTGCATATGTCTTGCTGCTGCTTCCTGTGACTGCTTAATGGCTTCGTTAATGGCTTCCTGAATATCCTTATCACCTTTGCCGTTGGTTCTCAGCTCCTTGATTCTTGGTTCACCATTCACTACTACATCCACACCATTTTTAGAAACATCAACTCTCATCGCTTCAATTTCTTTTTTCACTTGAAGCATTTTTTTCATGAGTCCAATATTTTGGCCTGCGCCTGCTAATGGATTTTTCATATATCAATTCACCTCCTTCATAATTATTTCAAAATTTACTACTTTACCTAATTCATTTTCCAAATTCTTCTCAATTAAATCTTTTACTTTTGCGTCTGTTAGTTTTTCTTTATGGAAAGCAAAACCTGTTGATAAAATTAATTCACTACCATCGAAGCTTACCAATTTACAACCTCTTAATACTCCGGCTACAGAAACATTTTCCTTCTGAACCTGTTTTATCAAATTCTCTAATATATTATCATTTCCAGAGCTTCCTTTGCTCGACGGAATTTCTTCAGGCTTTTCTTTTTTAACTTCTGTCTTTTTCTCTATTACTTTTTCCTTAGCCTCAACCTCAACCTTCAGATGATCTTCTTCAACACTGCACCATTCTACGATTGCAAGCTCGAGTGGAAGTTGTGGAAGCAGCGCAAACCTTACACTTCCGTAAGAACCAATCAAAAGTTCAAGCATTTTTTTTGTTTCTTTGGGATTCTCTCGCCTCTCGACCTGCTCAATTAAATTAACGTGTAATTTATTAATTAAACTTTCAATAAAAAATTTAAAATCTATATTGTCTTTCTCAAGTAACGCAATAATTTCAATTCCTTCTTTAGCATTTTTATTCTTTAATGCTAATATCAATTCTTCAATTTGTTTGTTTATAGTTTTAGTTTTATATTTCTGCTCAATCAAATCAGAATCAATATTAGTCGAATAGGTAAACATCTCTTCAATTATTTTTGCGCCATCTCGAAAACTTCCATCAGAAAGTGCAGCGATTTGCATCAGAGCTTCTTTCTCCGCTTTTCCTCCTTCTCCTTTTACTATACGGTTGAAAGAATTTACTAAATCTTCATCAGTAGCGCGGGTAAATTTAATATTAAAGCAACGGGAAACTATAGTCTCAGGCAGCTTATGAGATTCTGTGGTGCAAAGGATAAATATGGCATGGTTCGGTGGCTCCTCCAAGGTTTTTAAAAGCGCATTAAATGCTTCAGTCGTTAACATGTGTACTTCATCGATTATGTAAACTTTTTTCTTTGAGACCGCTGGTGATAAACGAATCTTTTCTTTGAGATCTCTAATCTCATCTATTCCGCGATTAGAGGCTGCATCAATTTCTATTACATCCAAACTTGAACCTGAATCAATTGCGAGACATGAATCACACAAATTACATGGCTCGATCTCCCCATCTTTTCGCTTCGTACAATTTATCGCTTTAGCTAAAATTCTGGCAGTTGATGTCTTACCAAGCCCTTTGGAACCAGTAAAAAGAAATGCATGAGGAATATTATCAGGAAGTTTTCCTTTAAGTGCTGAGTCCAATTTTTCGCGAAGCTCTGCGCTATCAAGATCAGAAATGGATTTGGGACGATATTTTAGATAAAAAACCATAAGTTCTGTTGAAAAAGAATACTACAAATCCCAATTTTTTCCTATATCCAATTATTATTCGTGGTGGATTCCGAGAAGATGTGTCATTCCATGCATTACTAACTCGTCTACTTTATCATCAACCAATACTTCATCGCGAGCTGCTTCATTAATTACTACTGGATATGAAATGACGATGTCTCCAAGTCTAATTTTTCCTGCTGGAACTGCCATTTTTTCTCCTTCAGACTGAGAAAAAGAAAGAATATTACGAGTTTTATCTTCACCTTTATATTTTTTGGATAAGTCCCTCATTTTTCTATCTCCTACAATCGCTACTGAAACTTCAACTGGACTATTAATTCCTTGTTCACGCACGACACTAGACACCGCTGTTTTTATTCTTTTGCGGTTTACCTTATATCTGCTTTCCACGAAAATTAGAACTGAGATATTGTTTTTAGGCTGCATTAAATTTACCAAACTTTCTTGGCACGTCTTGCGTCTTCGATCTTCTGCTTGCGTGCAAGTGAAGGTTTAAGATGAAATTCTCTTCTTTTTGCTTCCTGAACGATACCCTCAGACATCACTTTTCTAGTGAACTTTCTGATTAATGCGTCTTCTGATTCGCCTGGTCCTTTTTTTACTACTACCATAATTAAAAAACACCCCCTTTAGAAAAACTTAACGAACGCCAAAGCGTGAGTTTAGATTTTTCTTAAGTCCACCAAATTGCGCTCCGTGAGCCGTGTATGAATAATACGGAAAAGGCAAACGGGAAGCAATGGTGGACAAAAACCTTTTCTAGAGATAGATTTTACTCTAAATTTACTTAATAAACAAGATCGCGAGCTATGGCTCAGTGTTCCCCATAGGTCCCAAAATATGGAAATGTAGATGATCAATTACTTGCGCGCCTCCCCCATTAGTCGAAATTCTAAAACCTTTTTTCTCAAGACCTTGATCTTTGACAACTTTTTGTAAAATCTTTTGAATTTTTATCACTAAATCACTTTCTTCAAGTTCTAAAAAATCCTTTAAGTGTTTTTTGGGAATCACCAACATGTGCACAGGCTTTAAAGGACGAATGTCAGGAAAAACCATAACATCCTCGTCTTCATAATCAAACTCTTTAGGAATTTCGTGGTCTCTTATTTTACAAAAAATACACACACTCATACTTTGAAGATATTGATTATCTTATCAAGTGACAAGGTTGACGGCTTCATTTTTGGATTTTTTGGACTACCATTTAAGAGCATTTTCTTCGAGACATGTAAAAACCAGGTCGCATCTGGGTCCATTTTTTTTAATTGCTCGCAAGCTGAAGTCAAATCAATATCAAATTTGGGATTAGCTTTAATTCTTACATAACCTTTTCTTGGGTCTTTTCGAATAACAATCGCTGCCCCCATCATTTGACCCAGTTTTACGGCGCTATCATTTATAGTCTCCATACCCAGCCCTTCACCCCATTTTGTTTCAAAACGAATTCCTTTTTCTACCTCTTGCTCTGCCCAAATACGTGTTTCAAAATCAACTAACATTGCGTCCAGCGCATTCATAATAAATTCTGTATAGTATGAATCGTCATTTGGACGAGAAATTTTAAGTCCATCAAGTATTGAAACAATACTGAAATCATGATAAATAGCTAGAGGATCTGGCCTAAAGACTTCCTTGAAGTGATCGATTTCAACGACACAGCCAACAATTCTTTTCACTGCTTCGAGCTTTTCATCTTTAAGCTGATCATTATTCATCAACACATAATCCAAACTTCGACTAGCGCCACAAACTTTATCATCTGAGGTTTGATGATGATCTAGTGGACCCATTCCTGTATCTACATGTATTACCTCATCTTCTCCATATTTTTCAATGGCTTCAGAAAAATCTAAACTAGCTACAGCCTCTTTATCTTTATATCTATTTCCTGCGGGCACATAAGCTATTTCGGCATTTTCCCAACCTGGCAAAAATCTCTTCAAGACCCAAGAAGAAGTGATTGCATCCATATCTGGCTGTGTGTGAGTAACAATAATTTTCATAAATCCCATTATAACTTCAATTCTTAAAAATTGAAAGGATTTAAGACTTATGCTATGCTCTGATAAATGAAAATTCTCATCCTTACTGGTGGAGATTCATCGGAGCGAAAAGTTTCCCTTATATCTGCTAAAAATGTAAAGAAAACCCTGGAAGAAAACGATCATAGAGTTAAGCTTTATGATCTTCGAAATGGCTATGAGCCAATAAGTGAAACTTCTAAAAATTATGATATCCTCTTCCCCATTCTCCATGGCGAAGAGGGTGAAGGTGGAAAACTCCATAAGTTTTTAAGCAAAATAAACAAACCAATAGTAGGAACTAAAAATTACCAAGGCTTGAATGATGCATGGTATAAAGTTTCATTTAAAGAATTTTGCGGCAAAGAAAAAATCCCCACTGCTAAATGGCAGTTGGTTGATGAGAATTCTAAAATGTTAGATTTCCCTTTTGTATTAAAGGATTCAAGCGGCGGTTCATCTCGCGAAGTGATGATAATCAAATCAAAAAAAGACTTAATTAAAAACCAAGCAAAAAATATTCTAAATTCTGGGAATGCTTTTATTGAGGAATACTTAACTGGTACGGAAATAACAGTTGGAATTTTGAACAATAAAGCTTTACCTGTTCTTGAAATTGTCCCACCAAAGGACACATGGTTTAACTATAAAACTAAATATGATGGTTCAACGAAAGAAATACCATTTGCACCTTCAGTTGAAACTCAAATTCAAAAAGAAGCACAGAATACAGCATTAAAAATTCACAAACATTTTAACCTTGGAACCTATTCCCGAACTGATTTTATAGTTCGCAATAGTATTCCATTTGCTCTGGAGATTAATACAATTCCGGGACTTACTTCAGAAAGTCTCATGCCCAAAGCAGCTAAAGCAGCAGGTTTTAATTTCAATAAATTTTTGGAGATTTTAGTTAGTGAGGCTCGATGATGCTCTTTGCAGACTTAAAACTTTATGAGGCGGATATTTTTCATCAACATCATGTCGCAATAAAGAATCAGCTCTGACATAATCACCCATTCTGATTATTTCCCATATCGATCCCCCTTCACGGGCTCTAGTCATCTCTTCTTGTACTAAATTATCGGACATGGAAAATGCTGGTACACTAAATGCTTCGAAATATGCTTCTGTAATTTGTACATCATCGAAACCAAAGAGATCATTTTCTTTAAATTTATATTTATCCTTCAACATTTCTCTGACAGATTTTGCCCCTAGATAACCATAATCTCTCAGATATTTTTTGGCTTCCTGATATTCTTGTGCTTGATATGCTTTATTTTTTTCTTCAGGAGTTTCTGCAGAATGCGCCAATCTATTCCCATGCCAATACCTATGAGCAAAATATTCTACAACCTCTGTCATAGCTGCTAACTTATTAAGTTTTTCCGAGTTTTTTGATGGATCTGAAAGTAGGTTACGAAATTCTACAAGAGGAAAAGCTTCTCCAGGACTCAGTGGCTCAAAATAAGGATTTGAATCATCATCGGGATCAAATTCAATTTCAGGTAAATGAGCATATCTGTCAGCTTCAGCCATAGTACACTATATTAATTGCAAAGGTTAAAAAAATCAACACTTCGGTACAATCCAGGATGAACCCTTATTGACATTAAACAGACTTCCGCTAAACTAATAGTATGGATCCAAAACTGTCCGGATTAGACCCTAAGCTTCAAGATGCGTATTCACGCGTTATGAATGGTCCATCGACTCTCCCAGGTCAAACTCCTGCTCCAGCAGCGCCTAATCAACCACCTGCACCTGCTCAGCCTAATATAAATCACCCCACACAAGCTACTCACATCAACCCTCCACAACCAGCCAACCCAACTCTTGAGCCCTCCCTTCCTACTGGCTTTCCAAACTCTCCAGAATCTACTCCACCAAGCTCAGTTGGATTCGAACCACCTGCAGCTGCTCCCACACTCGGACTAGAACATGAACTACCTAACACCCCGTTCCCAAGCCCTGTAAACGAACCATCACTTCATCCAGACCCTACACCGGCGATAAATTCCACAGTAGCTTTTAACGCCAATAACTCTAGCGTGACCACCACAGCTCCTGGAGAAAAACCTAAAAAAAGTGTTTTGCCTGTCGTAATTGGAATTTTTATTCCTATCTTTTTAGTGGTTTATGCGATTGTGTGGATGGTAATTTTTGACGTAAAGCTTCCTTTTATTGGGGGTTAATTCTCTCTATCACTTCTTCGAGGGTTAATAATTCTGCTTCTTCTTTGTCTCTTTCCTTAAATTCGATTTTATCTCCAGTCTTTTCAGAAACAACCAATCTGTAAGGAAAGCCAAGAAGATCGGCGTTGGCGAATTTTTCTCCAGCTGATGCGTCTCTATCGTCAAATAGAACTTCTATACAGGCTTTTTCCAATTTTTTCTCAATCTCTCCTGCTTCTTCATCACGGCGCAAACTAATGAGGTAAACGTCAAATGGACTTACTGATTTTGGCCATTTAATTCCTCGGTCGTCATGAAACAGCTCGACTAGTGTTCCCATAATTCTTGTTGGTCCTATTCCATATGAGGCGAACCAGACATTCTGCTGATTTCCTTCTTCATCTGTATATAAAACTTTCATGTTTTGAGAGTATTTCGTACCAAGTGGGAAAATATTTCCGACTTCAATAGCACTTCCTGATTTTATAGTGCAACCATCATTACAGTTAGGGCATTTGTCCCCTTCAGCAAGACTTAATATTTCTTTATTTTGGGCGAATCTGCAGTCGCAACC
>CAZGGU010000017.1:0-1335 GCA_964525395.1 uncultured Gammaproteobacteria bacterium | reverse complement strand
GCCATTTCCTGCGCTCCAGTTTTATCCAATTCTTCTCTAATAATTTGTTTGATATTCTCAACAACGCGGTAACCAAGTGGTAGAAGTGTCCAAGATCCTGCCATAAGCTGATCCATGTATCCAGCTTTAACTAAATATTTAGCATTTATGGATAAATCGTCTTTAAATTCTTGCTTCTTTGTTTTAGGAAAAAATACACTATATTTCATACTTCGATTGATTCAATATAATCCTGAGCAATCCCGAGGATCATAGATTTGAGTATAACATATTACTTCTTAATGACGTGTCCTCCGAATGCCATTCTTAATGTGTTAATCATTCTCGCAGTAAAAGAATTCTGTATATTTTCATTTCCTTCTGATTCTTTTCGAAAATCCACCGCTACTTGAATCGATGGCGCAGAAACCCCCTCCTCTTTCGCTGCCTCCAAAGTCCAGTCACCCTCTCCACTGCGAGCAATTGCTCCAGCAAAAGCTTCTAATTTAACATCAGAGCTCAACATTTCAGCACCACGATCGACCAAAAACCCTGATACTATAGTTCCTTTTCGCCAAAGATAAGCGACCTTGTGAAGGTCCAAACCGTAAGAAGATTTCTCCATAATCTCAAACCCCTCACCAATACTTTGCATCATGCCATATTCCACTCCATTATGTACCATTTTCACGAAATGGCCCGCTCCACCTTTGCCGAAATATTCATGACCTCCGTTTGGTTTAGATAAAGAGTCCAAAATTGGACTTACGATTTTATAACCATCAAATGATCCACCCACCATAAATGGATAACCTTGGGTTGCAGCAATTATTCCCCCACTTGTTCCTATACCCAAATAATTTATACCTGATTTTTCAAATTCTTCAAATCTTCTATCAGTGTCTTTATAGTTAGAATTTCCACCGTCAATTATCGAGTCACCTTTTACTAAATACTTTTTTAATTCATTCAATACCTCTTCCACCCCTTGGTGAGAAACCATAATCCAGATAACTTTTGGGGATTCAAGTTGACTTACCAGCGAGCCTATACTCTCTTCGATTCTTACTTCTTTATTCTTTATTCTTAATTCATCAAGTGGCTCAGGTGAACGATTCCAAACATGCACCTCAAATCCGTCATTAACAAGCTTAGTGACCATGCGGGAACCCATTTTTCCAAGACCTATGAAACCAATTTGCATAATATCAATTTCTAATTATTCTAATTGATCTAATTAACCTAATCAAATCCCAAATTCGTCAATTCGCAGATTTGTGCATGCGAAACTGAAATGAATGCATCAGGGGGATTCCTCGTGGTGAGCAAAGTCGAACCATCGAGGAGGGGGTGAAA
>CAZGGU010000016.1:0-21881 GCA_964525395.1 uncultured Gammaproteobacteria bacterium | reverse complement strand
TCACAGTTTATTGAATGCTATGTAAATGGAGAAGTTTAATAGCTTCCATACGGCTTCCAGTTTCTCTTTTAGCATAAGCAGTAATTGAAGCCATTTTCTCTAAAGTGGATGAAGGATCAGAAGTTAACTGGCGTTGCTGAAGCTCTCCAGTTCTTAACTGAGTGATGGGATGAACATAATTACTTAAAAGCTCACTTCTTTGCGCCAAGTATCCAGGCATTGTGTCGATATTTGTTCTAACTGTTTCTTTAATTATTTCTAAATGAATCCATGCTTTGAGTTTACGTTCTTCAGTTTCTGGGATAGACGTAGACTCGCTATCTCCGATTGCGAAATACTCAGCTGCTAAATCCGAGAAAGCAATTAATTTCACTGATCCAATTTCAGCATCTTTTAGCCAATCTGCTAATTCATAAAATAATCTTTCCCGTTCAGATTGAGGTGTTGATTCGCCTTCAGGCATTCCCATTCAAAGGATTATAACAAAAAAGCCTGTTAAATCAATAAATGCAAAAATTATTGACAATTAAATAACATTTCTGCAAAACTAGATGCATGCCCAAAAAGAAAACTGCTAAGTCTCCTAAGAAACAGAAAAAATCTCCACTTCACGCCTGGAAAGTGATCGCTGTAGTTATAGCCCTACTTGGATTAGTTTCACTCTATTTTATTAACACCTATCGGACGAATAAGCAGATCGAATCTGATCCTGTTAAGTTCGAAAAACAAACCCTAGAAGGACTCAACGTTGTTTTAGAAACTAAAGCTGAACCTAAAGACTATAATTATGATGATTGGACTCTGGAAAATGGTGAAAGAGTGCCACTTAAGAGTCAGCAATTAGTAATTGGTACCAATGGTGTCAATGGAGTAGGAAAGTATGGAGGTTTTAATACTGATCAGATCGATCAAATAAATACAACCTTCGTAGATAATCTTCAATCAAAAATTACTCAATATTTTTTAGCCCAGAGATTTTCGAAGAATGTAAAAAATACGGTGACCACCCAGTCGTCCGATGATTATTATACTTCGACCTATGCGTTTGAAATGAATAATGTTTATTGCCTGTCACACGCTGCGAAGCAGTCTGATCCTTTTGGTTATATTTCCTGCGGAACAGTGGATGCGAATCAAATGACTAAACAAAAAGAGCTTGAGAATGTTTATAAAACTGAGGAGGCTCAGGCTAAAGGTAATCCTATCACTTTTAGAGTCGATAAAATAGATAAAGGTTATGCTTCAGGCACTACATCTGCCGGAATTGGCGGTTATCAATGGATCGCCCAGAATGTAGAAGGAGCCTGGCAGAGGATTTGGGCTGGACAAGATTTCCCACTTTGCTCAGATATGGCTCAGTATCAGGTTCCGAAAGAATTTTATCCAGGCTGTTATAACCCAGAAACACAAAAAGAGCAACGAACTTATTAAATGAAAAATAAAAGCAGAGTTATATATGTTTTTTTATTAATTTTTTCATCAATTTCATTTGCTTTTCTTTATCCAATATTTATCTCTAATTTACAGCAGGTAATTTTGGAAAAAGAATATTTATATATCCTTCCAACAGATGCATATTTTTATTTGTTTTTTGTGTGTTTTTTCTATGGAATAATCACATTTGGTCTGATATCAGGATTTATCACTAATCGAATTAATTTCAAATATAAAAAGGATAGAAATTTTTGGAAACTTAAAGACAAAGAATGGAAATACTATAAAATAATATGGTTTATTTTTTTAATAATTTTTTTATTTTTTTCTTTTCTGAGTTTTGATGATTATATTGGTATATCAAAAAATGAAATAATAAAAAATGATTTTTTTAAATTTAAAAAACAACATTACTCCTTTTCGGAAATTAAATACGTAGAAATAAAAGGTGTTCCGGTTTGCAGAGGTAAGTATGGAATGGGTAGTCCGTCATTCTCTCCAGAATTTCTGTTTATATTCTCAAATGGTAAACAATCAAACATTTGGAGTACTAGCCTAACAGGAAATAGAAGCAATTTAATAAAAATTGCTCAAGAAATCAAAAATAGAAAAATCGAGATTAATTTTGTACCTTTAAATTACGTAACACCGAAAGAAAAAACATGCGCTGATGTTTATCCATATATAGATCCAAGTCAAGGAATAATACTAAATGAATTTAAAGCTGAATTAATCAAGAGCAAAATTATTGACAATTAGTTGAATTATTTGCATTAATTAGTTATGGCTAAGAAAAAGACTAAAAAGATTAAAAAAAGTAATAAAAATAAACTTTATGAGCATAGAGCGAAAATTATCGTATCAGTTGCAGCATTTCTTATTTTAGGCACAATCTTTATCGTGGCATTCGTAGGAATTGAAGATTCATTGATGTTTTTGGGTGGAGATAATCTTAACGAACTAGGAAACTACATTAATAATCCCTCTTACTAAAAATTTGCAATAATATATCAATCTGATACAATATTTAGTGCCGAAACCCAAATATGAAGTATTTTAGCGGACTAAAAAGACAGCTTAAAGATATTCACACGAAAAAACCGCACCTAGAGTTCATCACAGCAGCTCTCACGGTTCCGGTTCTTCTTACCGTGATTATTCTTAACTATAATAACCTTAAGGCTGCCAACGCTCCTAAAGATACAACCAAAGGTGAGACTATCGTAATTACTCAAGCAGCTCCAGAAAAAGAAACTAAAGAAGTGGTTGTTACGAAAGAAGCCTGTAAAGCTGAGATCGGAAATGCCTCTATAACTGCGCCTGATGAAGGTGAAAGCGTTTCAGATAATCCATTAATGGTAGATATTTCATATGATGATAAAATATATTGCCAACTTGTTTGGTCATATAGAATTAATGGTGGATCATGGTCATCATTTGATGATCGATCGATTGCTTTGTATAACCTTACCAATGGAGATATAAAACTTGAAGTGAGAATTAAGAGTACGGCTAACTCCGAAACTAAAACTTTAACTAGAAGATTTACTTATTCAGGTGCTTCGTCAACTCCTTCGTCAACTATAACTCCAGCCATATCTCAGTAATTTGTTTTTAACAAAATTTTCACTTAATATAATCTTATGCAGATTATTAAAGCTAACGGTGCCAGGGAGGAATTTGATGAAGTAAAACTGCTTGCTTCAATTAAACGAGCTGGAATTCCAGATGATCTCCAAAACGAAGTCTTAGAACACGTTAAAGCTGCACTTTATGAGAACATTCCGACTAGTGAGATTTATAAGCATATCCAAGAATATTTAGGTAAAACCCGGGTTGAGTTTAAGCAAAAATATTCTCTCAAGCAGGCGATTATGGAAATGGGACCTTCTGGTCATCCTTTTGAGAAATTCATTGCTGAAATTTTTAAAGCCATGGGCTATGAGACTCAGGTAGGAGTGATTTTAGAAGGCGAGTGCGTTAATCATGAAGTAGATATTATTGCAACCAAGGAAAAAGAAAAGATATTTGCTGAATGTAAATTTCATAACCGAGCCGGATCTTTATCTGAAGTTCAAGTCGCACTTTACACTAAAGCTCGCTATGATGACTTAAAAGAAAAGCACGGTTTTACAGGGGCAATGCTTGTAACCAATACCAAGGTGAGTACAGACGCACTGCAGTATCTTAAGTGTAAAGATATAGGGGTTATGAGCTGGGCTTATCCAGAAGGCGCAAGTCTCAGGGAAATGGTGGAAGCTTATAAACTTTATCCTGTTACAGAGCTTTCCAATATTACACTTGCTGAAAAACAAGAACTTTTAAGTAAAGATATTATTCTCATTAAGCAAATAGCAGAAAATCCTGAGATTTTAAATAAAGCTTTTTTTCCCAATGAAAAAAAGAGGGAAGTAATTGAAATGGCCAAAGCTATTTCTAGATAGATCCATATATTTCACCCATTTCTTTAACACCTCCGAAAGCAATTCTATCTAAAACCAGCTCATCCATATTCATCATTAAAGCTGGATGAACCACAAATTCTCCATATCTATCGTTTATCTCATCCATAGCGTCTTGGAGATCCTGGGATTTAGTATCGCCAAACATATTTAATTGATTCTGCAGATTAGGAGCTAGATTAAAGCAAGATATGCTAACCTTGGAGATAGGTTTTTCTTCAGGTTGCTGATTAGCCACATAAATCACCTTTTTATATAAATCCTGAGTGGTGTAATACGCTTGAGGAAAAGTTTTTCCTTTATGCCAATAAGTATAATCGTCATAAATAAAAGCTACATGAATTCCTTGAGCAGTCAGACTTTTTCGCCTCAGCCTTCTTCCCATCTTTTCCGTTAATTTTAATAAATATCTGCTTAGTTCCTTTTTATCTAGCACCGGCATATAAAGAGCGTAATCATTCCCGATAGATTTAGTAGGAGATTTAAAATCATCTATTTCATAACCTCTCAAGCGCATAAACCAGTAATAGCTGAGAATAGATTTAAAAACTTGCTTTAATTTAGCTTGATCAGCTTTATAGAAATCTAAAGGAGTAAAAATACCTTCAGAATTAAGTCTTGCCTGAAGTTTGACGTTTATACCACATAAGTCAATTAGCTTCATAGATTTATAAATGTCTAATAGATTATTATGTGTTATTACATCAAGACCATTAGGCTTATGGAGTCCTGCACCCGTTTTGGCTAAAAATCTATTAGTACCGATGCCTATTGATACTTTAAGGAAGTCACCTATTTCATTATTAATCCTTTCCTTAATCTCTTGGGCTATTCTAATTAAATCCGGGTGCATTTTACTTACTGAGGAAAAATTTATGACTACTTCATCGATAGACTTAGGCACTACGTCCGGAGAATAATCAGATACTAATCTTTTAAATTTAAGATGAAAGTCTCTATATTTCTGAGGATCAGGAGTTAATACTACTAAATCAGGACAAAGTAATTTAGCATCTCTGACTCTAAAGCCAGTTTTAATTCCATATCTCTTCGCCTCAATACTTGGCGCCACTATGCAAGCATTGGGAGTAGAATAAGCAGCCACAGCTACAGGACGATTCCTTAAATGGGGGTGTGCCTGCTGTTCGATACTAGCAAAAGCGCTATTTAAATCGATATGCATAATCATTGGTTTATTATGATTGGGCACCATATCCATATATTTAATTAACAAAGCCGTCAGAAACCTGCTCAAGCGTCCAAGAAAGGGTCTCAGGATCATGTCTTAAACGAAAGTCTAAAGTATCAGAAGCGACAGAGAATATATGAAACATTACTTTTCCCACTTTTTGCCTATGATGATAGCCAACTTTCTTAATAAGATAATCTTTCCCGTTCCAGCGTATTTTATATGGCATTAAGCCTTGTCTTTTTCTATAAATTGCTATGCAGTCTATTTGTTCATTTATTTCTTCAAGCATAAAACCATACTAGAAAAATATACGAATCTTTACAAGAGAACAAAAAGATTAAATCTATATCAGTGCTATAATCAGTCTGTATGTGTGGACGATATGGATTAATTAGCTCAGCCACTGAAATAAAAAAAAGGTTTAGAATAGAAAGTACCAATATTAAATTACAAGAAAATTATAATATTGCTCCATCACTAGAGCTACCAGTGGTTGAAAGACATAGCCCAAATTCATTACATTTGAGGGAATGGGGAGCTTTACTTTACAATAAATATTTTACGATTAATGCGAGGACAGATAAATTGGCAGCAAATAATTTTTGGAAGAAGTCACTTCAAGAAAGGAGAGTAATAATCCCTGCAGATTATTTTTTTGAATGGCACAGAACGGAGAAAGAAAAACAGCCGTATTTATTTAGATTAAAAAGCAAAGAGCTGATGGGTTTAGCGGGTTTCCTTGTTGATTATAAAGATAAAGAAGGAAAAGTTAGTACTGGTTTTATCATGCTAACTGGAGAAGCAAATTCAATAATGGCACCTATTCATGATCGACTTCCTGTAATTCTCAGAAAACAAGACGAAGATGAATGGCTAAATCCCGATAATGTGGAATTAGAACACTTACAAAAATTCCTTAAACCTTATCCCTCAAATGAGATGGAGAAGTTTCCAGTTTCTCAAGTAGTTAATTCACCAAAAAATAATTCACCTGAAATTATAAAGCCGTTATAAAAAAATCCAGTAGGAATACATTTTGCAGAGTTTTTTAAAGAATCGAATTGGTTTATCCTGAATTTTATGAAGGAGCAGTGTCATAGTAATAATATATGAGAATTATTTACGAAAGTAAATAGAATAAAACTAGAACACTTTTGTTCAAAATCAGTCAATATTTTTAAAATAAAAGTAATATAATCAGATTATGCCTGTAAGCAAAAAGCAGATTATAGCCACGATAAAAAGTAACCGGAATTTAATATTGATGTTAGTAGGTTATTCTGGATTCTTCGCTTTCATTACTTATTTTCTCTTTCAACGTATGGGTGGATTTGGCTGCTTCGATGATTGCTTCAACTTCGGAGGAGGATATTTTTTGCTTCAAGGAAAGACAATTTATAAAGATTTTTTCTTTAACCATGGCTTCATTGCAGCATATCTAAGCGCACTAATTCAATATTTCAACCCTTTTGAGTTTATTCAGGGAATAATCATTTCTCACAGACTTTTTATCTATAGTTTCTCATTTTTATTTGGCCTACTTTTAATCACCAGATTTCGTCAGCCGGCATTCGCAACATTAATCTTTTATGAGGCACTCAAATTTTATACTTTTGGAGACCGCTTTTTAGCAGAATCAATGGTGATTTATCCGCTCATTTACCTGACTTTTTTAGTTTGGGAGAAACTAAATAAAAGAAATGTTTTAAAGCTAGATTATGTTCTCACAGGATTTTTTGCTTGGTTTATTATTTTTTCTCGTGAGCCTTATGCGCCACTCACTCTATTTTTATTTTTCCTAATCTTAATTGGCAAGAAAGACATGAGACTTAAAGTTTATTCTGTAATAGCTTTTTTAATACCTACTGGAATCTCATTTATATTTGTTCCGTTTAATTGGTTTTTTATTAATGTATTTACTTATAATAAAAATCAAATAGGAGAAGAGCTTGGCAAGAGTACGAATAGCCCGTTATATATTGCTTTTTATCCTTTTGTAGTCTTTTTAAAAGGGCAGTGGAATGTACTTCGTCAGGCTGAAATATTTTTTAGCTTAGTATTTCTCATTACCGGAGTTTTTTATTCAGTAAAGCTCAGAAGAATTGGTTTTTTGATTTTATTTTTAATCCTAGCCTTAGCTAATATAAGACCCACTGATCCAGGATTTATTTTCTACCAGGCATACCACATGAATATCTGGTTTGGACTATTAGTTACCTCAACATTTCTCGTGGTATTTGAACTCGTCAATTTTCGACCAAAAATGAAACCATATCTCTTGGTACCATTTTTATTTATTTTCGCTTTAATTTTCTTTTCAAAGCTGTATTTTATTAATGAAAATGTCGATAAAGCTCAAGAATTTAGCTTAAGCTATTCGCAGTATCATGTTTACTCTGAAGCAATAAAAAAATTGTCCAAGCCCACAGACACACTTTATTTGGAAGAAAAAGATGAAGTGATTTATCCGCTTTCAGACAGAGTAGCATCATATAAATATAATTGGTATACATCTTTTATGTTTTCTATTCCTTTGTATAAAAGGGAACGAGACGCAATGATGAAGAGAAACGATCCAGAATTTTATTACGATGCATGCCTTATTACCCAAAGAAATTTGAAAGACCCATCGGCCTACATTAGGATTCAAATTTACGACGAACCATCATGTCTTTTGATTAAAAAAACTAAACTTAAGGAAATTGATCAAACGAAATGGGATAGTGTTTCCTATCTTGGCTTCAAAGCTCCGAAATAAACTTGACACAATACTTCGCTTATGCCTTACTAAAAGTATAGTTGTATAACTGCGAGAGGGGGTGAATTTATTTATGAAATGGGTAGAATTAGTAGCTACACTTTTAGTTGTAGTCGGAGCACTTAACTGGGGACTAGTCGGTCTCGGTGGATTCATGGGACAAGACTGGAACGTAGTAAATATGCTCTTAGGTTCATGGCCTATGGTTGAATGGGTTGTGTACATATTAGTAGGTGTTTCTGGACTTTGGCTTCTTTGGGATTGGTTCACAAAGATGTCTAAGAAAAAGTAATATCACTAAAGTTTTTATTAGCTCCACTCTTTTTGTTATTAAGTGAAAATTTAATGATGAGAAGAGTGGAGTTATTTTATAGAATAAATGGTTCCGCAGGAAGTATAAATTGCATCTTCTTGAACCGATTTGTGAATATTTAAAACAAAAGGAGTTTCTTTTAAAAGTTCTTTCAATGGTTTATCAATTATAGTTTCAGACTCACCATTCACTACATCGTTAATATCAAATAATTCGCTAATAGGCTCTGTGCATGTCCCTTTATGTAAATGTGCAGGCTGAGGAGTGTCAATGGGAGCGTTTACCACCTTAATTCTCACAATTGTTTTGCCGTTCTTTTCTTCAAAAGTTGCCAGTCCAGACTCGCCAGAATTACTTTGCTGATTCAAGATCACGGAGAAACTTTTTGCCTCAGCTTGTTTTTCAAGCACTGGAGCTGGTTTTGGTTTCGACATTAAAAAAATTAATATTAAAATTATTACAATAATTATGGCTACGGGGATTAGAACATTTTTATTTTTCATCTGAAAAATTCTACCAAGAGATTAATAATGAATCTCGGACCTGCAAATAAAACCGTGAAAAGTATTAAAAGACCCACAAAGCCTGTCACAAGCATTAAAAGCTCAAAGAGCCTTTCTTTATTCTTTTCACTTATCTTCATACAAAGATTATAACTCGCTTAAAATTGCATTTGCAAACAGTTTTGTATTACTATTTTATTAGGTATTTATTTGGATGAAAAATACAAAAAGTAAAAATTACGAATATCTTAAAGATAAATGGATAAAACGTCACCAAGATGTTACTTCAAAGATTGCTGAAAAACATTCATCAGCATATAAATGGCTTAACGAAAATTCCAAGCAGTTAGCAGTAGGAGCACTAGGAAGTATAATGTTAGCTACTACTCCCATTCAGGCAGTGCCAGCTACACAAAGCGCATCCAATCTACCTCAACAAGAGTTTAAAATCGGCACTAAAGCTTTTATGATCTCAGATTTAGGCCATGCACTACCTGATGAAATGAGACCCTTAACTACTGAGGAAGAAGCGAAAATCGAAGATATTTTATCTAAAGATTATGGAATGAATGTAACCGCTGAGATGAATGGACTTAGACTTAACCGAAGCTATGGCTTAATCGGAGCCGAACAGCATCTTGCTCGCTATCCAGGAGACACCATGGCTACACATTTTGATGGGAATGCGGAAGATTCATCTAAATATTATTCTTCAGGAATGGCACCAGGTTTGGGTGCCTGGGGGTATTTTGCTACTTCCAGAGCATCTATGACTGAGGAGGACGATCAAAGAGAAAAATACTACATCGCAGTTCAAACTTTTCTTTCACCAGATTTTAATAATAAAGTTGCAGAATACAGAGATTTTTATAAATTTAGAAAAATGTTGGTAGTTAACCCTCAAAATGGAAAAGCAGTGGTGGCTGTAATTGGCGATGCAGGGCCAGCAGAATGGACTGGAAAACATTTAGGAGGCTCGCCTGAAGTCATGAAACAACTTGAGAGGGTAGATGGCAAGGCAAGAGGTCCTGTGCTATATTATTTTATAGAAGACCCGAATGACGATATATCGCTTGGGCCAATTGAACCAAAATAATGAAAAAAAGATTTTATTCAGATGTAGTAGAAACTTCTTCCATAAGCCTCGCTTTGGCTGATATGGAAATGGATCAAGAGGAAAGAAAACATCTAATTGATTTAGTCGAAGAGAATTTACATCAGGCGATTTTGGATGCGGTGCTTTCAGAGCTTTCTGAGAAAGACAAACTGGAATTCATGCAAGTTTATGCAGAAGGTGACGATGCTAAGCTTTGGAAAATACTAAATGAAAGAGTAGAGCATATTGAGGATAAGATAAAAAAAACAGCAGCGGATCTCAAGAAAGAATTACATAAAGACATAGAAGATAGCCGCAATCATAAATAATCCTATAGGATAGATTTTAATCGTTCTTTCTGTTATAATTACAAAACAAAGTCGGTTAACCCTGAGCATTTGCGAAGGGTTTTTTTATGAATATACGTAATGTTGCGATTATTGCTCACGTAGACCACGGCAAAACAACCTTGGTAGACGCACTACTTAAACAGTCTGAAACTAAACTTGCAAAAGATACTTCAGATACTCTCATCATGGATTCAAACGAGCTTGAAAAAGAGCGTGGAATTACTATTTTCTCTAAAAATGCTTCTATTGTTTGGAATGACACTAAAATTAACATCATTGATACTCCTGGACACGCTGATTTCGGTGGAGAAGTAGAAAGAGTACTTAAAATGGCTGATGGCTGCTTACTCTTAATTGATGCTAAAGAAGGACCTATGCCTCAAACCAGGTTCGTACTTAAAAAAGCATTAGAAATGAAGCTAAAAATTATTGTAGTGGTAAACAAGATCGATAAGCCTGACGCTAGAATTAGCTACGTTTTAGATAAAACTTTAGATTTATTCTTAGAGCTTGGCGCAGACGATGAGACAGCTTTTTTCCCTACAGTCTATGCTTCAGCGAAAAATGGACTAGCTGGACTTGAGCCTGATTTATCAACTATGAAGGATATCACTCCAATTTTTGATGAGATACTTAAGGAAATTCCAGCTCCCATAGTTGATCCTGAAAAACCGCTGCAAATTTTAATTACCACGCTTTCAAGTGATACCCATAAAGGTAGAATCGCAGTAGGACGTGTCCAAAACGGTATTATTAAAGCTAATCAGGAAATTGCTCAAATCACCAAAACGGGTGAAATTATAAAAACTAGAGTCACTTCGCTCATGACTTTCCAAGGATTAGATAGAATTGAAACTCCCGAAGCTGAAGCTGGAGACATCGTAGCTGTAGCAGGAATTAAAGAACCCGTTATTGGAGAAACAATCGCAGACCCTATTACACCAATTGCCCTACCAATCCTAGATATTGATGAACCTACTATTAGAATGACATTTATGGTTAATAATTCTCCGTTTGGAGGTCGTGAGGGTGAATTTAAAACCTCTCGCCAGATTAGAGATAGATTATATAAAGAGCTTGAAACAGACATGGCTCTATTTGTAGAAGATGATTCAACAGGAAACTGGACCGTTTCCGGACGAGGTGAATTACATCTAGCTATTCTTATTGAACGCATGAGAAGAGAGGGGTATGAGTTCCAAGTAGCGCGCCCTCAGGTAATAAATAAGATAGTTGACGGAAAAACACTTATTCCTTATGAAAGAGTCTTTATTGAGGTTCCTGACGAATTTGCTGGCACAGTCATGCAAAAAATGGGAGTAAGACGAGGAGAGCTAAAAGATATGAATTCCGTAAATGGAATCTCTTATTTAGAATTTACAGTTTCTACTAAAGGTTTATTTGGCTACAGAAGTGAATTTATTACTGATACAAGAGGTTTAGGAATAATTAACACCTCATTCATGGAATTTGCTGAGGATAACGGATATACCCATGAAAGAGAACAAGGCTCACTTGTCGCACATGAGGCAGGGGTCACTAATCTATATAGCTTGAATAGCATCCAGGAAAGAGGACAGCTCTTCATAGGACCGGCTGTTAATGTTTATAAAGGTCAAGTTATTGGTCAAAATTCTAGAAATGATGATATCAGCGTAAATGCGTGCAAAGTAAAGCAGCTTACTAACCACAGATCTAAAGGCGATGGGGTATCAATTTATTTCAAAACTCCTAAAGAAATGAGCTTAGAAGATGCGATTGAATACATCTCTGATGATGAGCTCGTGGAAATTACACCACAAAGTATCAGAATTAGAAAAACCATCCTTGACGAAGTTGAAGCTAGACGCATGAAGGCACAAGGAAATTAATATGTACCACTCAAATAACTCCCAAAGGAATAATCGAAGATTTAACGGAAATAGAAATAATAACTCTAGAAATCAAAACTTTAAACGCAGTAATCAAAAGATAACCAAACTTGATTCTAATTTATTTATAAAACAGGCCACAGCAGCTGAAGAAACAACTGATTACATAGCAAATAATCCAATCGCAAACCTTCCAGTTTCTGACCGAATCAAAAGAAATATTGAAGAAAGAGGTTATAAAAATCTTACTGAAATTCAAGACAAATCTATTTTAGCCATTCTTGAAGGCAGAGATCTAATCGGAATCGCTAATACAGGCACAGGTAAGACTGCTGCTTTTCTTGTTCCTTTAATCAATAAAACTGAAAGATTCAGAAATGAAAGAGTATTAATCGTTGCACCCACCCGTGAACTTGCAAATCAGATTATGGATGAATTTAAAATCTTTGCCAAAGGAACAGATTTGGAAGCAGTTTTGCTTATCGGAGGATCTAATCTTCATCGACAAGAAGCTAGACTAAAACATAGCCCTCATTATGTAATCGGCACTCCGGGAAGACTTAAGGATCTTGTTCAAAGAAATAAACTTAATCTAGCAATGTTTCCCAATGTAGTTTTGGACGAAGTAGATAGAATGCTTGATATTGGATTTATCCATGATATTAAATTTTTAGTTTCTAAGCTTCCAAGAAAAAGACAATCTCTCTTTTTCTCAGCTACACTTGATAAAAGAACCAATGAAATTTTACAGAATTTTGTAACTAACCCAGTTACAGTCTCTGTCAAAGTTCAGGAAACATCTGAAAATATTGAGCAAAATATTATTAAAGTTACAGATCACGCTAAAAAAGTTGACACGCTTCATGATCTCATCGCTCAGGATGGTTTTGATAAAGTGATGATATTTGGAAGAACTAAATGGGGAATTGAGAAACTATCTAAAACACTTATTAATCGTGGATTTAGAGCAGCATCTATTCATGGAAATAAATCACAAGGCCAGCGTCAAAGAGCTTTAGATGGTTTTAAGAATGGTGATATAAAAATACTTCTTGCAACTGATGTAGCTTCTCGTGGACTTGATATTGATAATGTAACTCATGTAATTAATTACGACGCCCCAGCTTCCTATGAGGATTATGTGCATAGAATTGGCCGCACTGGACGCGCAGGAAAACGAGGAATCGCCCTTACTTTTGTGGAGTAGCTAATATGTTAATAGATAATGTAAATATTAAAATTAAAGCAGGGAAGGGTGGAAACGGTGCAGTTTCTTTCATAAGGAATGGTCAAACTTCAAGAGGTGGCCCCGATGGGGGAAATGGCGGTAACGGTGGAAATATATTCTTTAAGGGTTCTACCAACATTAATGATTTAAAAGATTTCGCATTTAAGAAAGAAATTATTGGAGAGAATGGAGTAGACGGAGCTCGCAGCAATCTATTTGGCAAAAATGCAGAACATAAAACAGTTCTTCTTCCAATCGGTACAATTGTTACAGATTTAGATACAAATAAATCAATTGAAATAAGAAACGATGAGCCAATTCTTATTGCCAAGGGCGGAATCGGAGGAAGAGGAAATAATGAATTTAAAACTGCAACTCAGCAATCACCAAAATACGCTGAATACGGTCAACTTGGACAAGAGAAAAACCTTAACCTTGAGCTTAAATTTATTGCAGAAGTGGGACTTATCGGTCTTCCCAATGCAGGAAAAAGCAGTCTCTTGGCACAAATTACTAATGCAAATCCAAAAATAGGAGATTATCCTTTCACCACGCTTGAACCCAATATCGGAGTTTTAAATACACATCTAATTGCTGACATACCTGGTTTAATCGAAGGCGCTAGTGATGGAAAAGGACTCGGAATTAAATTTCTTAAACATATTGAGAAAACTAAATTACTTGTGCACTGTATAGCTTCAGATAATCCTGAGCCTCTTAAAACATATGTAACAGTTAGGGAAGAATTTGAAAAATATAACGAAAAGCTTTTAGAAAAACCAGAGATAATTCTTTTAACTAAAACTGATTTAATCACAACTGAGGAACTTAAAGAAAAAGAAAAAGAATTAAAGAAGCTAAAAAAAGATATTTTTAACGTGTCTATTTACGATTTAGACTCACTTAAGAATTTAGAAGATGTTATTAATTCTAGCCTCAAATAATTGTCAATTAAGGCCTATAGCTTGACAATTACCTTAAAATAATGTATGCTATAGGACATGGAAAAGAAGTATATCATTCTCGCGATTCTCCTCACAATTATTGGTTTTTTAGCCCTGATTTTCATCGTGCGCGGAATCATAGGCCTAGCTCATAGAACAACTGGCGTAAAAGATGCCGTAGAAGAAGTTCAATTAAAAGCAGTTTCTGCTGATGAAATCGTAACTAATCCAGTGGTTTATAAGGATCAAAAAGCAACAGTAGACTCAAAAGTATATGATTGGATCACAAACCGTTCATTTACAATGTCTAATTCTAACGCTAGATTTGGACAAGTTTCACAGTTAATTGTTATTTCAAATAATTCATTTCCACTTCCTGAAAATGCCGGAGAAATGCAGCTTGCGCTTGGAGACAAGGTATCAGTTAGAGCAGTAGGAACTGTTAGAATTTTAAATAGAGAACAGCTTGAAAAAGAACTTGGTTATAAACTTGATTCACCTGAATTACTTCTTGATAATAATAACTTTTCTGAGTGGAAGCTTGGACCAGTTCTTATCCTAGATTCTGTAAGCAAAATCTAACTTCATTTTTTACTTTCACAAAGTTTATACTAAAATAGTATAAATGAAGAAAGTTAGAGCTTTAATTAATTACCACCTCGATTCCGAGCTTGCTTTTAAGCTTTTTTTAGAAATAATTCTAGGCGCCATAATTACCCTAATTTTTATTTATCTATTCCTGCAAATAGCTGATGAAGTCTTAGACAGAGATATAAATCAAATCGATAATCAGATTTCAAATATTTTCTATACTTTTCATAATCCCGAATTAACTAAGATAATGTTTTTCTTTACATCACTAGGAAGCCCATTCGTATTGGTTATAGGATCAATAATTTCTGCTTTCGTGATCGCTTTTTACAGAAAAAAGGATGCTTTGATTTATTTAGGTATTTTATTTTCTACGGTTCTTATAAATGGTTATTTAAAATATTTTTTTCAGAGACCAAGACCAGATATAAGCGCTCTAATACACGAAAATTCTTACAGTTTTCCTTCTGGACACGCAATGAACGGATTTATGTTTTATTCATTACTTGCATATTTTGTTTACAGAGAAACCAAAAATAAAAAATTAACATTACTACTAACTCTCGCATGTGGATTTATCATACTCTTGATCGGCTTAAGTAGGGTTTATTTGGGCGTACATTACCCTTCAGATGTGCTAGCTGGCTATATAGCTGGTGCTGTTTGGTTAACCTTTGCTATTGTCTTTGAAAAAGTTATAATATTTAAAAGATTAAAACATGCAAAAAAGTCCTAATCTACTAAGCTCTTTTAAATATGCTGCAAGTGGAATTAAATATTCTTTTTCCTCGAATCGAAATTTGCGAATTCACATTCTTTTCGCTTTTGCTGTAGTCATTACCTGCTTTTTGTTACGCATGTCCTCTGTAGAAATAACCATACTAATTATGGCCATAGTAATGGTAATAGCAACTGAAATGATAAATACGGCTATCGAAGAAGTAGTTGATTTGGTCACCAAGGACTATCGAGAAGAAGCAAAAATCGCTAAAGATGTTTCTGCAGGAATGGTATTAATCTCAGCAATCGGAGCTGTAATTATAGGTGTTGTTATTTTTACACCACACATTTGGCATTTATTTAATTAATGTAGTGGATTTTTAAATTCTTTTTCTTTGCTGAATCAAACTCACTCTTCGCTCCATTGGAGCTTTCCCAGCCCGGTGCCATATAAATATCCGTAATATAGCCTGATTCAATAATATCTCTCCAATATTCATCTCCCGAAGCTTTTCCTCGAAAAATGGTATTTACCAATTCATTAAAAAGAAAATCTGTAGCTGAAAAAACGGGAATATGCTCGCTAGAGCGAACGAATCGTTCATATTTGGCAATGGTCATGAGATTTTTACCAGCGAAGATGAATCCATCAGCCATTATTTTTCCTGACACAAAAGCAACTTTTCCGCCTTTGGAATCCTCATGTGCTTTTTTTAATCTTTCTAAAGATCTAGCCTTGCTGATCCTAAGTAACTTATTTACCACGATTGAGAAATTATATCACTAAATATCATTTATATGCCAATATGCTTAGGTGCTTAGCCTCGTGGAATGTTATACTGCTAAGTATGTTAATTAGCACTAAACAGCTTTCTAAATCAATCGGAGCTAAAACTCTTTTTACAGATCTTAATCTGAATATCAATCCAAATGAAAAAGTAGCATTAGTTGGCCGAAATGGCCAAGGTAAAACTACAATTCTTAATATACTAGGTGATATCGATCATGATTTTCATGGAGAGGTTAGTAAAAAGAAAGATCTCAAAGTTGTTCTTACTAAACAAGAACATCATGAAGGAACAAATATTTCCGCATTAGATTATATATTAAACAATGTTCCACATTTTAAAAAATATGAAAAAATATTACATGATTTCGAAAATGGAACAATTACTGATACTGATATTTACCTTGAGGCAGTGGATTACTATTCAACGCACGGCTACTATCACATAAAAGAACTTATTTTAGCAACTCTCATTGATTTTCAATTTACTGAAGAAAAAGCCTATATGCCTCTAGTGAATTTGTCTGGTGGAGAAAAGAGATTTGTAGAACTTGTCCGCATGATGTATTCGAAGTCAGACCTACTTCTAATCGACGAGCCTACCAACCACATGGATTACATTGGAAAAGAACGCTTTATATCATGGTTAAATGAAGCTACCGAAGGAATGCTAATCGTTACCCATGATCGAGATGTACTCATGCATGTAGATAGAATTATCGAACTCAAAGATCAAACATTATTTTCATTTAAAGGAAATTATGATGCATATCTAGAGCAAAATACAACTCAAACAAAAAATTCAGTAGTTCTCTACAATAATCAATTAAAAAAACTGGCAGAAGCTAAGAAAAGAGTAGAGTGGGGCTTACAAATGAGAGCCAAGAGTAAAGCCTGGAAAATAAGATATGATCATTGGCTTAAAGATTACGAAAAAATTAAAAATGAAATGAGAAAACCATCATTTTGGATTGATCAAGATTCAGTAGAAGAATTAGATAAAGTGGTCTCAGATTCATACGAAAAATTTAAAGAAAAAAATATTAAAATTACTGCTCAATTAGACGAAAAACGCATAATTGAGCTTGTGTCAGTAAAAAATCTTTCACTTGGCTACTCTTCACCACTTTTTTCAAATATAAATTTTTCCGCTGGACATGAAGATCGTATTTTTATTAAAGGCAGAAATGGTGCCGGAAAAAGCACGCTCGTCAGAACTATTCTTTCAGTATATAAAAATGAAGTGCCCAAAGCTCAAATTTTCGACGGAGAAATTAAGCTTGGACCTAATCTTAGAATCGGTGAATACGAACAGGAGATAGATGTGAAGTATTTAAATCTCACGCTGGAAGAAGCAGTCAATAAAGTATATGAACATCACAATATTCCCGTTGATTCTATGAAAATAAATAGCATTCTTTCACAATATCTTTTTGATCCCAAGATTGATGCTCATCAAAAAATCTTAAACCTTTCAGGAGGACAAAAAGCCAGATTCCAACTAATAAAGATGTTTGCCAACAAACCAAATCTTCTAATTCTGGATGAACCCACCAATCATTTAGATTTACCTTCAATTGAGGAATTGGAAAATGCCTTACTAAACTTTCATGGTGGAATAATCTTTATTTCTCATGACACCAATTTCATAAAAAAACTTGACGGAGAAGTTGTAGAAATTTAATTTAACTTGTTTTTTTCAAGAAGACCTTTTCTTCTCAATATATTTTTATAATCCCACTGAATATACTCTGATTTCTTAAGCCATCTTTTTAGATCCGCTACATCTACCTGATCAACTGAAGTATATTTCTTTTCTGCTGCTTTAAATGAACCTTCAGGCTCCAGATTATCTTCAAAACTTTGACCACTCCAAAAAAGAATTCTGACTGAGTCTTTTAATTTGTGGAATCCAACGATAGGATTTCCCTCAATAAAATAAACAGGATGAGCGTGCCAAATCTTACTCTCCGTAAACTTTAAATTTCCTTCAATTGTTCTTCTCAACAGTTCACAAATTTCTTTATCTGTGGGGGATAGTTTATTAAAGTAATCTGCGATATCTTTGTTCACGCTTTTAGGATATCACATATTTTATTTGCTATACTGACTTCATGAACCTAAAAAGAGCCAGAATCGTTAACGATAAAAGTTATAAATCTGGGCCAATTGTTTACTGGATGAATAGGGACCACAGAGTAAATGATAACTGGTCTCTAGTCTATGCTTTGGAAAAAGCTAAAGAAAATAATACAGAAGTTTTGGTAATTTTTTGTCTTCGTACTAACTTTCCTTACAAAACAGAAAGACTTGTGAACTTTATCCTTGGAGGGCTTGAAGAAGTTGAAAAAAACTTAAGAGACTTAAACATCCCTTTTTATTTTCTCCAAGGGGATCCAGCAGGTGAGATTCCCAAATTTATTAAGGAAAAAAAGGTAGGTATGTTGATCACTGACTTTAATCCTCTTAAGCCCTTCATAAGCTGGAAAGAAAATATTGCCTCCAAGATTGAAATTCCTTTTTTCGAAGTTGATAGTAGAAATATTGTTCCTTGTTGGATTTTAAGTAATAAGCAGGAATTCGGTGCTTATACCATTCGCCCTAAATTTTACCATTCAAAAGACGAATTTCTAGATGATTTCCCCAAAATTAGTAAGCAAAACTCGAAGCTTCCTAAATCAGTAAATTTAGCTGCAATTAAAAAAGAAATAAAAATTGATGATTCAGTAAAAACAGCAAACTGGATAAAACCTGGAGAAAAAGCTGCAAAAAAGCTAATGCTAGACTTTTTCGAGAAAATTAATGACTATGACGAATTTAGAAATGATCCGACGAAAAATGCTCAGTCACACCTTTCAACACATCTTCATTTCGGCCATATTTCTTCTCAAAGAGTAGTATTGGAACTTATTAGAAGAAAAAATAATAAAAAAGATGAGGATTCTTTTTTAGAAGAACTTACTGTGAGACGCGAACTATCAGATAATTACTGTTACTACAATAAAAATTACGATAATCCGAATGGATTCCCAGACTGGGCGAAAAAAACATTGTCTGATCATGCACACGATACCCGAGAAAATATCTATTCAAAAAAAGAGCTTGAAAATTGCCTTACGCATGACGATCTATGGAATGCATGCATGAAACAAGCGAAAGTCCAAGGAATAATGCATGGTTATCTAAGAATGTACTGGGCCAAGAAAATATTCGAGTGGTCTCCAAATGCAGATACAGCTCAGAAGACTGCGATATATTTTATGGATAAATATTTTCTAGATGGTCGAGAAGCAAATGGCTTTACTGGAATTGCCTGGAGCATGGGAGGAGTACATGATCGCGCTTGGTTTGAGAGAGAAGTATTTGGAAAGATTCGCTATATGAACTACAACGGCGCGAAAAGAAAATTTGATGTGGAGAAATATATTCAAATGGTGAACGAATTATCTACTTAATCTAGGAGTGCCCAGTTTTTAGAAACATAGGGCTCAGAACACAAACTACGATTAAAACAACAAGGTCTTCTCATTCCTTTATTTAATTTATCCAACATCACGTCCAGATGTTTTTCTCTGGTTTCCTCAGTCTTTACTGCTCGAACCCAGCGAACCCAGTCCCAGCGAGCCAGGGGAGTAATATCATTAAATAAATCTTCAGCTTTGGGAGAAGAGGAAAGCGCCTTTTTCATATCAGTTGGAATTTCTGGCTCAATCCATTCCTTAGTAGGTTCTAGTTCAACTTTAACTTCGTCTCCAGCTTTAACTTTGGCTTTATTTATGAGAGATTCCTCTGGCCTAAACCAGTGACTGGCAATTTTTTTTCCAGGAGCATACCTACCATCTGGTTCAAGCAATGTTTTAAATGGAATTCCGTTAAGAGTCCCAGTAACCATAAGCATTCCACGTGTGGGAAGCTTGGCACTTTCTTCAATAGGAAGATGGAGTATAGTCCAATCTTTAATTTGAACTAATTTAGTTTCAAACTTAATCATAAATCTATTATATCAAAGCTTTTAAATTTCGCTGGAATAAGGTGTTAAAGAAATCTATCATGAATTTATATCTACTTAATAGATAAAATTGAAGCTAAACACTATATTTTGGTATAATATATGTACATGGTGGTTGTAGCTCAGCCCCGAGTCCCCGATTTAATCGGGGTTACAATCGGGGTCAGTGGTAGAGCAGGTATAATTAAAGTCGCATACGAATATGTTTTGGATGTATATATTACATAATCCAGAAACTGATAGATTTTATATTGGCTCCACTAGCGATCTTGAAAGAAGATTAAAACAGCATCGTAAAGGATATACTCGTACATCAAGAATTTTGGAAACAAATGATCTAGTATATAAAGAGGAATTCGAGACATTAATTGAAGCAAGATCGAGAGAAAAGAAATTAAAATCGTATAAAAGTAAAAAATATATTAAGTGGTTAATAAGTAAATAAACATGGTGGTTGTAGCTCAGTGGTAGAGCGTCTGGTTGTGGTCCAGAAGGTCGCGGGTCCGATCCCCGTCATCCACCCATTCGATGCGCTTCGCTTACTCATGGCTTCCAGCCGGGAGTAGGCGAAGTAAAAGCATCGAATGCCCTGAGTAGCCCAAAGGCGTATCGAATGGACTAAAATATGTCATTCTTCGTTTACATTCTTCGTAATACCTCAAACAAACTTTACATCGGTCAAACTAATAATATTAACTCCAGAATAGAACAGCATATTTCAAAAGACTCAAAAGCTGCTAAATTTACAAAAGACAATGATGACTTTAAGTTGATTTATTCTGAAGAATATCCGACAAGAACTGAAGCAATGCACAGAGAAGCACAGCTTAAAAATTGGTCCAGAGCTAAGAAGGAAGCATTGATTAGAGGTGATAAGCTTAGTCTTAAAAACTTAAGCAAAAGACATAAATCCTGAGCCTGTCGAAGGGTCATCCACCCCAAGTCCTATAGTTTATTTTTCGCCCTGTTCCTGCTATAATCCCTTGAATGATTTCTCAAATTGAAGGTGAAAGAGTTCCTCAAGCAATGCTACCAGATTCCTGGATAGATGCATTTATTCTAGCTAATAAAACTGCTCCTCAAGATATATTTTTAGAAAGAGTTTTGGTTGGTGATAGAGTATTAAAATCAATAGTTTCTGGTGATATAGACCTGCATAGGTTTAAAGCTTTATTGCCTTCAAATTCACAGGCCGAAAAATTAGCGACAGTAATTGATGAAATTCATGCTCTATTTGGACTTGATTTCCGCTTGCAGCCACAAGTCTTAGTTAGTATCTGGGATAGAACATATAGACATGTAAAAAATAACCTTTTAAGATTAGGAGAGATAAATCCCGAGAAAATTGCAGCTCTATCTAATCTTTACTCAGCTGCTGTGGAGGGAATATCTAACACTCAAGCACAGTTATCAGCAGCTCAATATCGTGGAAGTCTTAATTTGGATACAGAGGATGGACCGAGTCGATTTGATGAAACGCTATTGAAAGGCCTACATGATTCGATGTATGAAAGCGTATGTGTCTTAATAAGCCAATCAGGAAATAGTGAAATTGATCAAGATATTATTCATAGTTTTAGGGTCTAACTAAGAATTTGTCAAATTTAACAAAACTTATAAATT
>CAZGGU010000015.1:0-22987 GCA_964525395.1 uncultured Gammaproteobacteria bacterium | reverse complement strand
AAAGATATTATTAGAAAAACTATAGAAAATAAAGCTTTTCTTAGATGTTGCACTTTAACTACATTAAATACCCATATTAATTATATGTCAAGGATTATTTTTTAATTATAATAATCATATTTGAGGATCCGAAAATTTTTGCAGAGAAATTGTCAATTAAATAAGCTGAGTGGGAAAGTGGGCCCTTTAGGAAACGAATGGTTTTTCCTAGATATTTATTGACATAAAGACTGTTTCTGATTATGCCTTCTTTTTCATAGAATTTGATAACTTTGAAATTATTTTCATCAAGTAAGCTAGTTATCTCTTCTTTAGAATATCTTCGTAAGTGGCCGACTCGTTTATCAAAATCTTTTGTAAGTCCCAAGCGGTGTAGGGGAGCATTTTTTGAAGGAGTAGATAAATAGAGTATTCCACCAGGCTTAAGTGCCTTATGAAGTACTTTAAGGGCTTTACAATCATCATCTAAATGTTCGATTACTTCAGTAAATATAATTAAGTCATATTTTCCTTTTATATTTGCATTTGGAAAATCTTCTGTAATGAATTTTACATTTTTAAGATTTAAATTTTTTGCAGTTTTCTTGCATTCCGAAATAGCTTTTTCTGAAATATCTATTCCAGTTATGTCATATCCTCTATTTGCTAAATAAAAATCAAGTGTTCCTGCGCCGCATCCTATATCAAGAATTTTCATTTTTTCCTTAAGGTATGGTGTTAATGTTGAGATGATTATTCGATAAGTAAAATTATTCTTCGAAATAATTTTATATTGCTGGTGTGTGTCTTTATGGTATTTATCATGTACCTTTTTACGATTGGAAATCATATAATATGCCAGAATATATGAAAATATTGTTTTTGGCAAGGAGGTTTTATCCTGACATTGGTGGAGTAGAGACACACGTTTATGAAGTGGGGAAAATTTTAGTGAAAAAGGGACATAGCGTTACGGTAGTAACTCAGTCGCGAGGGGCAGAGACAGAAATTGATGGAATAAAGATTATTAGAATTCCAGAATTTAAAAAAGGAAAGGTAGAAAAGTTTTTTATTTGGAAATGGTTTCTTGAAAACAGAAAAATTATTGAATCTGCGAAAATAATTCATGCGCATGATGTTTATTTTTGGTACATGCCATTTCGTTTTATTTACCCCGAAAAATTTTCCTACATAACATTTCATGGTTTCGAAAAATTTCCTGTTTCTCGAAAAGAAATTTTGATTAGAAAAATTTCTGAAAAATTAGCTGATGGAAATATCGCGGTTGGGGATTTCATAGAAAAATGGTATAAGACGAAACCTGATTTTGTGACATATGGTGGAGTAAATATTCCGAAAGTAATTTCCCGACCGATTGGAAAAAGATCTGCTGTTTTTATAGGAAGGCTTGATACTGACACGAATATTTTAGATTTTTCAAAAGCAGTAAAGATTCTTGAAAAAAGAAAAATAAAAATTGATCTAAAAATAATCGGTTCAGGAAAATATGAAACAGAACTTAAGAAAGATTTTAAAGTTTTAAAACCAGATAAAGATATAAATAAATATATGAATGGAAATAAATACGTTTTTTCATCCAGTTATCTTTCAATTCTTAATGCCATGGCTCATAAAAAAATGGTTTTCTCAATTTATAATAATAATTTGAAAAAAGATTATTTAGAATTATCGCCCATGTCTAGCAGCATTGTCATTGCTGATTCTCCTGAAAGATTGGCTGATAAAATTAACTACTTTATTGATTATCCGAAAGAAACTGAGAAATATATTAAAGAAGGTTTTAGTTTTGCGAAGAAAAACTCATGGAAGAATACAACTGATCTTTATTCTAAGCTCTGGAGGAAGTAATTTGCACATCTTATTAAAAAACAAAATTAGTCTTTTAAATTCTTTACTAATCTTCTTACTTATTTTTATTAGTGCACTGCCCTTTGCCTTTATTGGGGGCGATGCTCTTCACGATGGTTTAATGCTGAAAGTCGCGATTGATGTTTGGTCAGGAAAGATGTTGTTTGCCCAGACTTATTCTTATTATGGAATAACGTCTCCCATTTTTCATGCATTTTCTCTCCAAATTTTAGGTGAACATCTTTACGCGATTAGATTAGCTACCCTCTTTATTTATTCTCTTTCTGGAATATTATTATTTTTTCTATGGAATAAATTTACCAATAAATGGATCTCGTTAATTGCTCTTATTTTTTGGATCATTGTTGCTCCTTATTATTATCAAATTTTTTATCCATGGCCGTCAGTTTTTGCTATGTTTTTTCAAACTGTTACTATTTTTCTCTATGTATTATTTTTGAAAAAGAATAATAAATTTATTTTAATTCTTGTTGGCATTTCAGCTTGTCTTACATTTTTTTCTAAACAATCATATGCACTTCTTTTTCTTTCAATTTTAATGCTTGAAGGAATATTTCTAGTTTTAAGAATTAACTCCAGGAAAATATTTATTCAAAACACTTTCATCGTCGCCCTTGCGTTTACAGTTACTTTTTTACTAATAATATTTTGGTTATTTATAAATAATGCTTTGTATGATTATTGGCTACAAGTTATTAGGCAAGGATATAGCGTTGGGAAAATAGTGGGTGGGTCATTTATTCATAATTTTATTAGCTACTACGGTAGACATCCTTTTTGGTTAATAATTTTTATTTCTACATTTATAGTTTTTTTGAATAGCTTTTGGGATCTTTATAGAAAAAGGGGAGACAAGATGACTAATATGTTTATACTATCTATTTCTTTCTTAAGTTTTTCTTCATTTGCTCAAATTTATCCCACTGTTGATCCCTCACATACATATTGGGCAATTGCTCCAGGTTTTATTTTTGTTTTCTATTTACTTTATAAAATTTCAAAAAGAAAAAATACAATATTTGTGACAATGGGAATTATTCTGATATCACTGATATTAATTATTGAACCAATTTATACCATGAATCGTGCAAGGATAGCTTACGGTGAGAATTACTATTCTTTAAAAAATCCTGAAACATTGAATCACATGAGAATGATAAGTATCGATGCGATTTTTTATTCAGAAATAAATAGTGAGATGGAAACATATTTGAATAAATTTCCTAAAAGAACATTTATCATCGATAATTCTGATGCGATCTATTCTACTTTCACAAATAGAACTGTGAATGTTTTGCCGATCTTTGCAAACTTTAGTGGATATTCATCTGGATATTATAATTTTGATAAAGCAATCAATGATTATGTTAAGCTTAATAAGCCGTTAATTTTAGTAGAAAGTATAAATATTAATAGATTTGAAAACTATCACGTTATAAGAATTTGGGAAAACCAAAAACTAGCATTAGTTGCTCCAAATGAAAATTAGTTCTTGTCTAGTTTTTCAACTAAATAAAAAATTAATAGTGAAGCCGGAAGATATATAAATATTAGTTTTGGATAAAAGAGCATAGATAGTGAATTTATGGAGCAGGCGATAATAACTAAATATAAATAATTCTCCTTCTTATATTTTTGAATCACAAGAAATATTCCTAGTAAAAGAAATATAAACGAGATATAAGAATATCTTAAGCTAGAAATCATTATCGATAATTCATTAGACGTGGGATTAATGAAATAAAAAACAAATAATATAATTCCTATTGATAATATTTTCTTTTGATCATTTGTTAAAATCATTTTTTTAAAATTGATTATCAAAAGAACAATTGCGAGTAATGGCAGAAAAAATAATAATTTATATTCTGAAAAAAATGCATTGAACATATCCGTTGGGTAATGGAATGAAATATTCCAAACATAATTACTGAATAGATTTTGACCAGGAAGATTTAGAATTTTAATAGGATAAAAAGGATTAGACATTGTGTAAAAATTTCTTGCATACCAAAAAATACCAAAAAATGAAAATGGAACAAGGAAAATTATTAAGCGTTTGAAGTTTAGATTTTCTTTAAAATTATTAAAGTAAAAAATAAGAAGAACAATTAAAAATAATATTCCAGTATATTTACTTCCAATCATCATCCCTGAAAAAAATCCTAACCACAAAAAATCAATATCATTTTTTAATTTTTGAAAATAAATTAGTGTCCAGATAAAGAAAATTGAAATCCAAATATCGATTGAAATAGCATTTAGCCATCTAGTTACAGCTATTGTAGTGCAAAAGGTTAGTGCGAAGATTAATGAGTGATATTTTTCCAGTTTATAAATTATCCCTAATTTGAATAAGGAAATTACTAGAATAATTGTAGCTAATATATTTGAAAGGGTTAATGGGATTTTTAATATTGAATATAGAGCAATAAATATTTCTGCAGATCCAGGATAATACCACTGAGGCAATTTAAAATTTTCAGGATGTAATAATTGACCATTTATTATGGTATTGGAAATAGGGATATGATAATCCCAGCTGTCTCCGGGAATTGGTATCGGACTCTTAATCCCTAGAAAAATTGCATAAGTGATGTAGTAAGTAAAGATAATTAAAAGAACTCCAAAAAATAATTTTGAATTAGACATTGGTTGTTTAAAAAGCTTGGATTTATAATATAATCGAAGGCATAAAAGAGCAACAATGAAAATATCTTTAATCACTACAATTCTCAATGAAGAAAATTCTATTACAGAATTTTTGGAAAGTATTAAAAAGCAATCTAAAAAGCCAAATGAAGTAATCATTGTCGATGGTGGTTCAACTGACTCTACTGTTGATAAAATTAAAAATTTTAAAGAAAGAAATAAAAAAATAAATATCCGATTATTGGTTAAAGTAGGTAATAGATCAATTGGTAGAAATGAAGCGATTAAAAAATCAAAAAATGAAATTGTCGTGATTGCTGATGCTGGAACAATTCTTGAAAAGAATTGGCTAAAAAACATATCCTCGCCTTTTAAGAAAAAAAATGTTGATGTTGTCGCAGGCTATTACGAGGGAAGAGCAAAAAATATTTTTCAAAAGTGTCTCATTCCTTATGTTTTAGTAATGCCAGATAGGGTTAGTAAAAATAATTTTTTGCCTGCAACGAGATCGATGGCTATCAGAAAAAATATTTGGAAAAAAATTGGTAAATTTAATGAATTATTAAGTCATAACGAGGACTACGAATTTGCTAAAAGACTTGAAAATAAAAAAATTAATATTTATTTTCAAAAACAAGCAATTGTTTACTGGACACCAGTAAATTCCTTTAAAAAAGCATTTAAGATGTTTTATCGTTTCGCTTTAGGAGACATTGAGTCAAAAATTTTCCGTCCTAAAGTTTCTCTAATTTTTTTACGATATTTTTATTTTTTATATTTTATTTTACTTTGTGGAATTTATAAAAATATATTTACTTTATTTATTTTATCTTTTTCAGTTATAACTTACTTTATTTGGTGTATTGTAAAAAACTATAAATACGTCGAGAGTAAGAAAGCTTTAGTATATCTACCACTTATTCAAATGATTTCAGATGCTGCGGTAATTGCCGGTAGTATATCAGGATTTATTAATCTTATTAAAAATTCAAATAAGCAAAAAATCGTGATTAGAAATTTTGTGTTATTTTTTTCTATTTCCATTTATTCATTTTTTATATTCCTGAATTTTAATTGGGGGGCACCTAATCAAAATCGAATTTATCCTTATCATATGGATGAGTGGCACCAATTTCAGTCAGTGGTGAATACATATAGATTTGGAACTCCCAACACAGAAGGATCAGCGAATGGAACGATGTTTCAATTTACTACAACAGGTTTATATCTTATGCCATTTATTGTCTCTGATTATATAAGTGGATCTATACGAATTGAAGATTTAGTTTTGAAGGAGAAATTATTTAATCTTTTAAGATTTAATACTTATCTTTATGGTTTATTTTCGATTGTAATGCTTTACTTATTGTTAAAATATTTAAAGATTAAACCAGCGATTCCAACTTATTTTTTCATTCTTTCTCCAATTTTTATTATTCTCTCGGGATATTTTAAATACGATATCGCACTCCTTTTTTGGATTTTGTTATCAATTCTTGCAGGATTGAATTATATTAAAAATCTGAATCCTTATTCATATCTTTTTTTCGGTTTATTTTCAGGAATGGCGATTTCTACAAAGATTAGCGCCCTTCCTTTAGTGCCAATTTATCTTTTATCATTTTTATTTTTTGAAAAAAGTAAAGTTAAAAATTACAAATATTTTTTTGTAGGAATATTGAATTTAATATTCGTAGTATTTTTCTTCGGATTACCAGATACGCTTTTTGGAAGAGGAAATATTTACTTTTATCTCTATGACAATATTATTAATGTTCCACATGGTTTGTCTGAGAATTTAAATATACATATTAATCAATACTTTTATTTATTTACTAAACAATACACTGCGATTTTTGGTCTAGGAATTATTTTGGCTTTTTTAATTTCTTCGCTTATTATTGTTTTGAAAATTACTAAAGAAAAAAATATTGAAAAAGAGCTAATCTTTGTTTTTCTTTCATTCGCTCTATTTTTAATTAGTTTAATTCCACTTGGTTTGATAAGCACAGGAAATCGTAGCTTAGTTCTATTACCATTTATGATAATTTTGATTGGCTTTGGCTTAAAATATGCAGCTTATTTGAATTTTATAAAAATAACTAATGTTATTTTTATTGCATTAATTATTCTTCAACTTTTTAGTTTAATTGGGTGGTTAGGTATTAAATATTCTAAGAGCTCCCAAGAGCAAGCCAATATTTGGATACAAAGAAGTCTGAGAAATGGAGAAGAATTGGGGATTGAGAATATTCCGATTTATCAAATGCTTCCTGATGAGATTGTTAAGAATTATTACCTCACTGAATATGGAGTAGAACAACCAAGATATAAATATAAAATTATTGATTCTCAAACTAAAAAATTACCAAAGAAAATTATTATTACCAATGCTGATATAGATAAAGAAAATCTTAAAGATTCTGCGAAGATCCGTTTAGTTAAGCGACTTGAATCTGAACAATATCACACGGAAATAATTGGTACGTCTGATTTGCGCTATTTCAGATATTTGTTTGATCCAAGAGACTATTATTTTTCAGCTTTGATCACTTCACCTGTTTCCATTTCAATTTACTCTAAATAAGCTATATAATTAGCACATGGGGTATAAAGTCCATGCATTTAAAGGTGTTTCTTGGATAGCTCTTCTCAGGGGATCCACTAGAGCTATTACATTTGTGCGTTTGGCGATATTAGCAAGGCTCCTGTCTCCTGTGCAATTTGGTGTCTTTGGCGTAGCAACGCTTATTCTTGCGTTTTTAGAGGTTGTTACAGAAACAGGTATCAATGTATTCCTCATACAGAAAAAAGACGATATAGAGAGCTACATAAGCTCAGCTTGGGCAGTTTCTATCATTAGGGGGTGCATAATAGCGCTAATTTTAATTGTCTCGGCGCCCTTTGTCGCTAATTTCTTTAATTCACCTGAATCTTTATCGATCATACTCTTAATCTCTATCGTGCCTTTTGTGCGCGGCTTTATTAATCCTTCAATCGTTAAGATTCAAAAAGAAATAGATTTTAAGAAGGAATTTTATCTCAGAAGCATGCTTTTTATCATAGATTCGATCGTAGTGATTATTTTCGCATTTGTGACAAGAAATGCTGAGAGTTTTGTGTTTGGTTTAATTGTCTCAGCTGTTTTGGAAGTTATTTTATCTTTTGTGTTATTTAAGCCGACTCCTCGACTTAATTTCGAACCAGAAAAGCTAATTCATATTGTGAGAAAAAGCTGGTGGATTACTATTTCAGGCATTTTTTCATACACAGCAGAGAATGGTGACAATATTGGTGTAGGAAAAATTTTAGGCACTAATTCACTCGGTATTTACCAGGCGGCATATAAAATTTCTACCCTTCCGATTAGTGAAGTAACTGATACAGTAAATAAAGTCGTATTCCCAGTTTATTCTAAGTTTTCAGATGACAAAGATAGGCTGTTTAAGGCATTTAAAAAAGTTACTTTGACTTCATCGGTTGTTGCTACACTTTCTGGAGTAATAATCTTTGTTTTTGCAGATTTGATAGTTCATATTATTCTTGGAGAAAGATGGTTAGCGGCGATCCCAGTGGTTCGAGTTTTAGCTATCTATGGAATATTAAGAACGATTTTTGGAAATTTTGCACCGGCTGCTCTATCAGTTCATAAACAAAATTATGTAGCGGTTACGACGCTTGCTCGCTGTGTTGGATTATTAATAACCATCATTCCTTTTATTTATTATTTCGGAATAATAGGAGCAGCATATTCTGCGATATTCTCGATCTTAGTAGAAATTCCTTTTGTATTATTTTTCCTCAGAAAGATTTTTAAGTAGATTTTAAATTCGACCTTAACATCTCCGCGTTGTTATATTTTTTATTCTTATAATTGTATTTATTATTTTTCTTAAATTCTTTAACAAGTTCATTTATTCCATTTTCGAAGCTTACAGATTTTTTAAACTTTAGTTTATTATTAATTTTTTTGAAGGAAACTTGATAGTCTCTTGGATCTTTAAATTCCTCGGTTTTTGTTATTTTTAAATCTTTATTATTTAAAATTTTCTTTATTTTTTTAGCAAGATTAGAAATGGTTAATACCATAGAATCATCGCCTACATTAAAAATTTGTCGGTCAACGATTTTTATATCTGCTTCCAAAACTAAATAAATTGCATACGCCACATCAAAAACATTTATAAAAGGTCTCCACTGATCACCATTATTTACTTTTATTTCTTTCTTGAAATATCCTTCAGCTGTGAATATATTTGCTGCTAAATCGAAGCGTGGGCGGGGGGATTTGCCAAAAATAGTAGAAAATCTAAGAATGGTAGGGTGAAAGCTTAAATCTTTCTCATTTAAAATATCTTTTTCAGAAATTAATTTTGTTTCTGAATAAAGTGAAACCGGGTTGGGTTTAGATCTTTCTGTTGCGATTTTTTCAGTAAATCCATAAACCGAGCAGCTGGAAGCGAAAACAAATCTTTGGACATTCTGTTTTATCGATTCTTTAACGAGAATTCTAGTTCCGCCCACATTTATCTTTTGTGTGAGTTTAGGATTGATCCCACATGCAGGATCTCCCACAATTCCTGCCAAGTGAACGACCATTGAAACATCTTTCATCGCTTTTTTAACATCATTTACTTTTGTAATATCCCCTGTTATTACTTGGAGATTCTTATTTTTTTTAAAGACGTTCTTATTTTTGAATGTAAAATTGTCGAGCACTACGACTTTTTTATTTTTTGAAAGTAAAATATTTACAAGAGTTGAGCCAATATATCCTGCACCCCCAGTAACAAGTATTTTATTTGCTGTTGAATTCATATAAAAGTTTTATTTCTTTTTTTAAATTCGATTTACCATATAAATTAGTAAGTTCTTTGTATTTGGTTGTTAGAGTTCTGTCAATTTTTCCGTTTGGAGACTTTATTTTTTTAACAATTATTTTTTTTTCATAAATCTCATTTAATATTGAAAGAAGTTCGAATTTATTCACAGATTTATTTGGTACGAAATGAATTACATGATTCTTTTTTCGAAGAGAGGTAAATTTATTTTTTATAATAATTTTTTCAATTAATTTTGCAAATTGTAGAGTAGTTACCCCGTTCCATAAATGATCAGAATATCCATTTAATTTAGACCCATTTTCTTGTTCGAGTAGCCACTGCATTAAATTCTGACTATGGTTTGTTTGAGGACCGATAATTGATGTTCGAATGTTTAATGTGTTTATTGAATTTATTTCGCCCAAATCTTTAGATTTGTCATAAACATCTAGTGGGGAGTGTGGAGAGTGTTCATGATACTTTCCTTTTTCTCCTGAATACACACAATCAGTTGCGATATTTATAATTTTAGTCGTCGATTTTGAGTCTTCAATAAATTTCGAAAGGAAGTAGGGGAATGAGGCATTTATTAAAATTGCATTTAATATCCCTTTATTATCCCCATCTTTACAAAAAGGTTTAATTATCCCAATGCAATTGACTACATAGTCAGCTTTAGTAATAAATTTATATTTTTCAGGATTTGAAATAAAATCATTTGCATCGAAAAACTGAAATTGTTTGTCTCTTTTTATTCTGGTTGTGCCTTGCACGTTAAATTTTTTATTTGTAACTAAATATTTAAAAACTTCTGAGCCTAGCATTCCGTTTGCACCTAAGACTATTATTTTTGTTTTTGCCATATTTTTTCTCCCCAATAATTTTGATCAAAACGGTAGTCATCTTTTTCAGATTGTTTGGTAGTTAAATTAGAATAGAAAATTACACTTGTATCTTTCTCTAGAATTTTAAAGCCGTTTGCATAGCCTGGTGGAATATGTAAAACATCTGATTTTATTCCATCCAAAATAAATTTATATTTTTGAGTTTTTTTTGAAGGAATAATTTTGTCGTCAATTTTTATGGCATAAATTAAAATGCTTCCTCTTGTGACATATACATATTTTTCTTCTTTGAAATGTCCATGAAAAGCTCTAATCTTATTTTTTTGATTTGGGGAAACTTCATAAAATCTTACAACTTTTTTCAAATTAAAATTGTTGTTATGTTTTAATTCTCCTCGATCGTCTTTAAAAACTGCACCTTTTATGATAGATGGAATTATAGTTTTCATGCTTTTCGTTTAAGTCTAGACTATAGCTAAATTTTAGGTTTAAATCAACAGCCTCGTAGAGTATAATTATACGAACAAATGGAGAACTCATTATTAGGAGACGATTTAGAAATTTTAAATGTTAAAAAGAAAATTTCCAAAGGTCTTTCTGTTTTACTATTTAGGGAATTTATTTTAAAGATCTTTTCTTTCGTGGGGCAGATAATTTTAGCTAGAATTCTTTTTCCCTCTGATTTCGGAACTATAGCAATCATTGCTTTTGTAATCAATTTTTTCACTTTATTTATTGACATTGGTTTATCCCCAGCGATTATTAGGGAAAAAAAGAAACCTTCGCAGAAACAACTATCAACTATTTTTTTCACTAAACTAACTCTAACTTTATTATCAATTTTAATAATATTTATCTCTGCTCCCATAATTACACGCTTTATAAGTGGATTTGATACAGAAAACATTTTAATGATTTGGGTATACGGAATATCTCTAATATTTATTACTATTAAGTCAATTCCGATAGCCCTGATTGAGAGAGATTTGAAATTCGATTTAGTGTCTAAAATAGATATAGTTGGCGTTGTAGGTTATCAGGTATCCGTAGTTTTGTTTGCAGTTTTTGGATTTGGAATTTGGAGCTTCATATTAGGACTTTACGTTAAAGAAATAATTGAATGTGCTGCTATATACAAGATTTGTCCATGGAGACCGAGTTTATATTTCAATAAAAATAGAATTAATAAAATGATTCATTTTGGTGCATATATGCAGGGAGGAGGAATAATCAATTTCTTTCAAAACTCAGTAATTCCAGTGATAGGAGGATTAAAGACTATTCCTTACCAAGTTGGTCTTTTAGATTGGGCATTTTCAAATGCATTAATCCCAGAAACAATCAGTAATAATTTTGGTCGTGTGGCATTCCCCGGTTTTTCAAAAATTCGTCATAATAAAGCCGCCTTATCAGACACTATTTCTAAATCCATAAAAATACTTTTAATATTAAATATTTATTTTGTTGTAATCATGCTTGGATTTGGAAAAGAAATTGTTGAATTACTATATACCTCTAAATGGTTGCCTGGGATTTACGCACTTTATTGGTTTAGCGCTTCGATGATTTTTATGCCATTTATCTCAGTATATGCGCAGGGGATCTTTGCTCTTGGGAAATCGAAAATTTATTTTAAATTTAACCTTATTTGTTCAGTAATTGAGTGGATACTTGCGATATATTTAGTTTCGAAGATTGGTTTTGTCGGAATTGCTATCTCTTATTTTATATTTACTTTTTTCCTTGCAGCATCTTCACTCATAATTGCGAAAAAAGAAGGAATATCTGGAGATATAATTAAATCAATTTTTCCATTAATTTTTATTCCTATATCCTTAATCATGATTAATTTGCTAAATCAATTAATTTCATTTTCATTCTTAGGTTTAATAATTAAAGCATCTGCGTTCACAGTTATATATATGATCCTAATAAGTATTATTGCTATGCCTGATGTAAGAATAATTTTTAAAGAATTAAAAAAAATAAAAAAATGAAAAAGTTGTCTGTAATTATTGTTATTTATAACGAGGTGGAAGAATTTAAGAAATGTTTTCGATCAATTTCTAAAAATAAAATTACAAGTATGGAGATTGTTGTTGTAGATAATGGGGAAGATAAGGAAAAAGAAATTAAAAAAATTAGTAAGAATATCAAATATATTAGATCAGGAGGTAATATTGGATTTGGAAATGCTGCCAATGTAGGTATTAAGAGAACGAATAGCGAATATGTTTTGATACTTACCCCAGATATAGAGTTATTTCCGAGCACGATTAAGCAAACTGTCCAATATGCAGACAAGAACCAAAAAGTTGGATTCACTACATGTGGTTTATATGTAACTCCTAAGAAAATTTCTCATTCAATTTATAGAAAGTTTCCCAATCTACTTTCAACAATTTTTGAATATAATTATCCATTCTATTTATTTATTAATAAGCTTAATCCCGATTATCATCCTATACTTTATTCAATAAAAGATCTTAAAATTCCAAGATCTGTTGAGCATGTAACAGGGGCATATATTTTGTTAAGAAGAAAAATGTTGAATGAGATAGGAGTTTTTGATAAACAATTTACTTTCTACCGAGAGGAAACAGATCTTTGCAGAAGAATAAAAGAGAAAGGGTGGGAAATTCATTTCGTTCCCTTTGGTGGTGTTTATCATTCCGGTGGTGGAGCACTTCATCAAAAATTAACACAGAGTAATAATTATTATCTTTCAAGTACTTACAAATATTTTAATAAATACAATGGAAAATTTTTTATGATTTTAATATGGATAACTATTTTCACATCATCTCTGATAAGTATTATTTTTTTATTGCCAATTGTAGTTGTTAAAAAATCTTTGGGAAAGAAGTCGAAATCAGAATTTCTACTTATAGAGTGGATAAAAATAGTAATCTGGCATTGTAAGAATCTGAGTATATTTTCTATATAATTTCAAATTCCGGGAGGGGGAATATAAAGTGACCACCAGATTCTAAGAACTTCTTTTCTCTTTTTATAAATTCATCTTTAAAGAACCACGGAAGTACGAGGAAGTAATCTGGTTTTTCTTTTCGAGCATCTGCCTCAGAGATAATAGGAATTTGAAGCGATGCAATTTTTTTACCGAATTTTTCGGGATTTCTCTCAACTGCTTTTGGCACTAATTTATTATTTAGTTTGAAATATTGAAGTAAAGTGTTGCCTCTAGTTGATGCACCATAAACATAAACTTTTTTTCCTTTTTTAGATTCCTCTTTGATGAACTGATTTATTTCTTGTCCAATTTTTGTCACCCTTTTTGCGAAATCCTCGTATGTTTTTTTCTTATGCATTCCAAATTTAAGCTCTTTTTTCCTGAGTTCCAAGACATTCTTTGATAACTTCCTAGTTCCGATTGGGGCGATATATGTTCTAAAACTGCCTCCATTAGTATTATTTAATTCTACATCAAATACCTCTAAATCATGACGTTTTAGCAGATTCTCCATTGAAAGTAGTGAGTAGTACTCAAGATGTTCATGCACGATATTGTCGAATGCGTTTAGGGTAAGCATTCCCATTAGGTAGTTTTGTTGAATAATAATTATTCCTTTTTCATCAAGCACTTTTACTAAATCGGATACAAATAAATTAGGATCTTCCATATCATAGAAACAAGAAATTACAGTAATGATAGATGCCTTTTTATCACCAATTTCTTTAATCACCTTTTTGGAATTAAAAAAATCATTTACTACAACGTTTGCTTTAGAGCTTGATTCTAGCGCGAGTTTTTTAATTGGCTCAACTCCGACTCTAAAATATTTTTTTGGATAATTACTCAGAAGTGTCCCATCGTTGGATCCAATATCAATAACTACTGGTTTTTCTATTCTAAGATTTGCTCTTTTGATAGCCTTTTCAGCAATTTCTTTAAGCTCGATTCTCATAGTCTCATTAATTCCAGATTTATATCCATATCTGGGGGTGTAAAGTTCTTTAGGTGGCGTTGAATGCCTGAGTTGTAGAAGCATGCAATTTTCGCAAAGAATTAGATCCATAGGATATTTCTTAGGTAGTTTATTTGAGGAGTAGAAGTCAGATAAATAGTAATTTCCGAGTGTAAGAATCTCTTTTAATTTTTTTGATTTACAAACTCGACATTCGGTTATTTTTAATTTTGATAAAGACATAAGATGTCGTGTATTATACGACGTAAATTGTTATAATTTCAAGAAATGAAAATTGCTGTGTTTTATAATCTGCCATTTAGTGGCGCTAAGCGCACAGTACAAGAGCATGTAAGAGGATTATCCCAATTAGGAAATGAAGTAGACGTTTATTCTATAAATTCGAAAGAAGATATATTTAGTCCCGAGAGATTTTCAGTAAATAATTTTTCCTTTGATTATAAAAGAATTAGTTCGGAAATTCCTGTTCTTAAAAAGATTCTAGCGGATTTTAGTGACTTCTATCTTCTTAAAAACCTACATAAAAAAATAGCTAAAGAAATTGATGCTAAAAATTACGATTATGTTTTAGTTCACTCTGATCATTTTACCCAAGCTCCTTTTGTTCTCAGATTTTTGAAAACAAGAAACGGATATTTCTGTTTAGAGCCTTTAAAAATTGCCTATGAGTATGGATTGAGAATTGATGACAGTATTTTTTATATGAATAAAATTTATGAAAGCCTCAATAGAAGTTTTAGAAAAAAGATAGATAGGGAGAATGCTAGGAGTGCAGAAAATTCTTTCGCCATAAGCTTATTTGGAAGAGAGTTAATGATTTCTTCTTTTGATTTATATCCGAAAATATCGTATTTAGGAATTGATCCAAATGTCTTCAAAAAAACAAATATAAAAAAGAAAAATCAAATTCTTTTTGTTGGGCAAAAATTAAAAATCAATGGATACGATTTTATCCTGGATGCCTTAAATAGGATTCCAAAAAATATAAGACCCGAACTCAAAGTTGTTTCGATTGGTAAGGGCAATCGCCTTTCAGATAAAGAGATAGTTAAGCTCTATAATGAATCCTTATTAACAGTTTGTTTAAGTAACTTTGATACTTTTGGTTTAGTAACATTGGAGTCCATGGCTTGTGGAACTCCTGTGATAGCCTTTAACGTGGCAGGTTATCGTGAGATTGTTCTTGATAAAAAAGCAGGATTTTTAGTTGATTTTGATTCAGAAGAAATTAGTAAAAAAATAACTGATTTAATTACGGATAAAAAATTAAGAATAAGAATGGGTGAGATTGGAGTAGATTGGGTGAATAAGAATTGGACTTGGGAAAAACACATTAAAAATTTAAATGAAATATTACAGCATGAAAGAATATAAGCAAAAAATTGTAGTTCTTCTGTTTTCATTATTATTTTGTATGTTTATATTTAGAACATTTGTATTTGCAATAAGAATAATAAATGAAGGAGCTAGTTATCTTGAAAACGGTAAGAGAAGTTTTCTTCCGAATGTGGAGCAATGCCAAAAAAATAAATATAAAAATACTGAAGAAATTTATCTACTTAATTATTTAAACATAGGACAGGAATGCAAAAGTATTTAGTAAAAATAATTCTATTACTGCTCGTAATAAATATTATTTATGTATTTTGTGGAGTGATCTTTTCTTCTCTTCAAAGTATGGACTCTATAGCTATATGGTTTTTGAAAGCGAAGGCGATATATTTTGGAGCTCCATATTTTTCAGAAGTTATTTTTTCAGAAAAATTTAATTATAGTCACCAGCAATATCCATTGTTATTACCTTTAATAATTGCAATTTTTTATAAAGCTACAGGAGGAATTAATGCAAATTTAGCTCTTTTATTGTATCCCTTAACTTACTCTTTGATAATTATTTTAGTTTATAAAACCTTAAGACTTAAAACTTCAAAAGTTACTGCTCTTTTATTTACTTATTTTTATTCGATGATTTCTCCGCTTATAGCAGGAGGAGGGAGGATCTTAGCAGGAAATGCAGATATCTTTTTAGTTTTAATTTTATGGGTAATTATTTACTTGTTATATTCAAAAAGAAATTATTACACTTATTTTATTCTGATTCTAGTGATGATTGCATCACAAATAAAATCAGAAGGAATTTTTCTCTCAGTTATCATTCTTTTCCTTCCAATAAGGTTTCAAAATAAATTATTCTTTTTCTTAATATCCATATCTCCATTTCTTTTATGGCAGGGAGTAATTCATGTACTTAATATTCCTTCGGATCAGGCGTACGTATTTCACTTTGGAAAAATTTTTATAGTTGATATGTTTCTTATCTTAAGAGAATCATTAAAAGAAATTATAAACATAAATAACTGGTATATATATTCTTTGATAATTCTAATACTAATTTTTACTAAAGAAAAAACATCAAAAGAATTAAAAAAAATTCTGAAACCATCATTTGTTATAATGCTTTCTCTGTATGTAATAGTTTACTTAACTATTAATACTGATACATATAAAGAAGTTAGTTCTTCTTTTGATAGGGTGCTATTGCAACTTTCGCCAATAATTTTTATGTATTTTTTTGAAAAGATTAACCAAATCTTTATTAGATATAGAATTTTAAAATGAAGAATAAAATTTCAGTAATAATTGTAAATTATAAGGTAAAAAAATATCTTTTTAACTGTATTGACTCACTTAATAAATCTACCTATAAAAATATTGAAATAATTGTTGTAGATAATGATGAGACCCGAAAGTTAGAGAAAGATTTAATTAAAAAATTCCCTAAAATTAAATATCTAAAACCACTTACTAATATTGGTTATGGAAAAGGAAATAATTTAGGAGCGGTATCTGCAGTAGGGGAATATTTATTCTTTATTAATCCTGATACAGAAGTTAATGCAAAAGTTATCGAAAAATTAGTGAAGTTTTTTACTAAAAATAAAAAAGCTGGAATAGTTGCACCGCTCTTAAATGATAGCGATGGAAATATCTATGACCTGCAGGGATCAAGACGGTATACTCCAAAATCTGCGCTAATAACTGGTACGATTTTGAAGAAAATAAATAAAAAAAGTTTTGCCAAATTTTGGTATCAAGAATGGGATAAAATCTTAGTAAAAGAAGTTGATGTGGTTCCGGGAACTGCATTTATGATTAAAAGAGAATTCTTTGAAAAAATCAAAGGTTTCGATGAAGACTTTTTTCTTTTTTTTGAGGAGAATCAGATCTGCAAAAAAGTTCAAGAAGCAGGATATAAAAACTATATGCTTCCAGATGCTCGAGTGAAGCATTATTGGGGAGAAAGTACGAAGCAAAACCCAGATACAGAAAAAGTCTTTAAAAAAAGTAGATTCCTTTATTTTAGAAAAAATTATGGATTGCTACGAGCAGCTTTAGTGATAGCATCTCTTAATTTTGGACGTAATCAGTTGATTATCAGCTCGATTATTCTCACTTCTTTAATTTTAAATCTTTATAAAGTAAATGATCAGATTAGATTTATTGGGGACCAGGCATGGTTCTATATCTCAGCGAGAGATATGCTTTTGACTGGAAATATTCCTCTTGTAGGAATTACTTCTAGTCACACGTGGCTTCATCAAGGTGCTTACTGGACTTACATTTTGGCAATTATATTGAAAATTACAAATTTTAATCCCATAACAGGTTTTTATTTTGTTGGGATTTTAGGAAGCATCACAGTTTATTTAGTTTATAAGTTTGGATCGATGATATTTACTCCGCGAATAGGTCTAATTGCAGCATTTTTATATGCCTCATCACCACTGATAGTAATCCATAATAGAATGTCCTATCATACTACTCCTATCCCTTTTTTCACTCTCCTATTCTTGTTTACAGCGTATAAATGGTTAAAAGGTAATGTTTTGTATTTTCCTATTTCCATATTTTTATTAGCCGTTTTATATAATCTTGAACTTGCTACCTTTGGTTTAATTGCTACTTTCGGATTTGTATTTTTTGTTGGTTTATTAAGAAAGCAAAAATGGGCAAGAGAGGTTCTAAATGCAAAAATAATTAGTTATTCAGTGGTAGCTTTTTTAATTCCCATGATTCCGATGATTCTTTATGATCTCTCACACGGATTTCCTCAAACTATAAAGTTTGGCATATGGATCTTTTATAGACTAGCTGTATTCCTGGGCTATCCTCCTCTCAATCCACAGATTGGTGGAGAAACATGGCATACTTTTTATAATTATAATTCGATTCTTGCCAAAGATATTATTTTTTATCCGAATCTGCCCGTCTCTTTCATAATATTAATTGCAAGCTTTTTGTATCTAATTTATTTAGTAATTATGAAATATAGAGATAAGAAAGAAAGACTAAAGTATCTGTTTATTTTTATCTTTTTTTCGCTTCCATTTGCTGGCTTTTTGTCACAAAAAACTAATTCTGAAGCATATTTGCTCATTTTCTTTCCCACCGCGATGCTTATAATTGCCATATTTTTTGATTCCTTCATCAAATCAAAAATATCCTTGTTTATTGTATGTTTAATTCTTTTATTAATCGGATTTGTGAATATAAAAGCTCTTTTTAAGACTAATTTTATTACTGATATTAGTTTCAAGGATAGAGTGAATGCTGCGAAATACATGATAAGAGAAGCAAATGGGAGACCTTATAATATTATTGGTAGTGGACCAGGCAGTGAGCACAGAAGTTTTATTATGAATCATGAATATTTAACCTGGTATTTAGGACATCCGCCTTCAGAGAAGAAGGAAAAACTCCAGTTTATAATTCACGAAGAACCATATATTATAGATATTAAGGAGAAATAATATGATATCCGCTGTAATATTGGTTAAGAACGAAGAGAAGAATATTGTAAATTGTTTAGATGATTTGCTTACCTTCGATGAAATAATAATAGTTGATGATTATTCTACCGATAAAACCTCAGAGATTTTAAAAAAATACGAAAAAGATCATCCTAAAATCAAGATCTTTAAAAGAAAGCTTGACAATGATTTCAGTGCTCAGCGGGAATTTGGTATTTCCAAAGCCAAAAATGATTGGATTTTCTTCGTAGATGCTGATGAGCGGGTTAGTAAAGAGCTTTCCACAGAAATTAAGGAAATAGCTACAGTGAATTCTAAATATGATGGATTTTTAATAAAGAGAATTGATTTCATGTGGGGTAGAGAGTTAAAGCACGGTGAAACTGGCAGTATTGAGCTTCTTAGAGTATTTAGGAAAAATAAAGGAAGTCTTAAAGGTAAAGTTCATGAAGTTTGGGTGACAGAGGGCTATGTTGAAAAGCTAACTAATCCGATTCTTCATTATCCGCATGAGAGTATAAGTGAATTTTTAGGAGAAATTAATTTTTACAGTGATCTTAGAGCTCAGGAGCTTTACCAAGCAGGCAAAAAGACTGGTTTTTTGAGAATTATTATCTATCCAAAAGGGAAATTTTTCCTAAATTATATTCTCAGAGGAGGATTCTTAGATGGAACAGCCGGAATTGTTCATGCAGGTATGATGTCTTTGCATTCATTCTTAGTTCGCGGTAAGTTATGGTTATTATGGCAAAAAAAATAGCTCCTTATATTTTTATCTTCTGGACTTTGTTTATTCTTGGTTATTATCTTATTAACCTGCTTTGTAGAGGAGGAGTATGTTTGCTTTCGCAATTTTAATTGGAATTTATTCATACATAATTTTTTCATTAGGAATCCTCGGGATTCTTTATAAAGAATCCATTTTTATCTCCACCGTTATCTTTTTGATATTAAGTTTCTTGTTTTATCGAAAAAACAAATTTGAGATTCCAAGGATAAATATTAAAGATAAATCCTTAAGACTTCTTTTATTAATTTTTGGAATTATGGCTGGGGTAAATTTAGTTGGTGCGTTAGGACCAGAATTATCATTTGATGCTTTATGGTACCACTTAACATTGCCTAAAATTTTCCTGACCAATCACGCCATCAGTTTTATTCCTGGAAATTTATTCTATTATTCTGTGATGCCTAAGCTTGGCGATATGCTCTATATTCCTGCTCTAGCTTTTGGAAATGAAATTTTTGCCAAACTTATTCAATGGTTTTTCGGAATTTTAACTTCGTTTGTAATCTATATAGTCGCCAGAAAATATTTTGCTAAAAAGGCATCATTTTTTGCAGTTTTAATTTTTTATGGAAGCTTGGTAGTCGCTTGGGAATCGACGGTTGCTTATATAGATTTAATTAGAACATTTTTTGAAATAATGTCTGTTTGGGGAATAATTAACTTTTTCGAAACAAAAGATAAAAAGTGGCTTCTCGAATCAGCTATTATGCTCGGCCTTGCCGTTTCGACCAAATTTATCGCGATTACATCTCTTCCGATTTTCTTTATCTTCTTTTTAATTTTTATAAAAGATAAAGTAAAAGCTATTAGATTATCTTTAATTTATTCCGCTGTAGTCATTTTCGTTACTCTCCCTTGGTTAATCTTTGCATATATAAATACTGGTAATCCAGTCTATCCTATTTTTACAGACATTTATCCCAGTGGTCTATCGCTAAATTTATTAAATCCTATTTATTTTGTTTCAAGCTTTTTTAACTTATTTTTCAGAGCAGATGACCCAATTTCTCCTATTTACATTATGGTTCTACCTCTGATGCTTGTTTACTATAAAAAAATAAATCCAGCTCTAAAGTTTATTGCAGTATATAGTGTACTAGCTTTATTTATTTGGTATTTAACACCGCGTACTGGGGGAGGAAGATTTATTTTGCCTTTCCTTCCAGCATTATCTATTCTCGCGACTGCATTAATAGAAAAAATTGGCATAACAAATCTAAAAAGATATATGTATTTTATGATAATAATTGTTTGTTTTATTACCATATTTTATAGAGGGGTTGCCAATTTTAGATATTTACCAGTTCTGCTAGGACAAGAATCTAAAAGAGAATTTCTAACAAAGAATTTAAATTTTAATTTTGGTGATTTTTACGACACAGATAATTACTTTACGGAAAACATTACTAAAGAGGATCGAGTCTTACTTTTTGGTTTCCATAATCTTTATTATGTTGATTTTCCTTTTATAGATTCTACGTACCTAAAACCGGGAGACAGATTTAATTATATCGCGACCCAGCATGCTGATCTTCCTGAAAGATTTTCCAACTGGAATTTGATATATTCAAATCCCGTAACTGGAGTAAATCTTTATTCGCAGGGAGGAATTAAATGGTCTTATTAAAATATCTTTTACCGCTTTTTTTTATCTTTTTTTCATTTGGAGAAATACTCAGATTTAGGTTTGGAGCAGCTGCAGTTGGAGCAGTTGATTTATGTTTGTTGGTGATAATTTTATCTTGGATAATTTTTATAAAAAAGAAAAATAACTATAAATTACTGAAGCCACTAGCAGCTTTCATGTTAATTGCTATATTTTCTCTTTTCATAAATTTAACAAGCTACACTTCTAGTCAAATAATAAATTCTTCGATGTATTTGTTCCGTTTTATTTTATATGCCTCTATTTATTTTGTGATTGTCGATTTAGGAAAAACATTTAATCCGAAAATTTCGAAATATATGTTTGGCTCAGCGATATTAATTTTGATTTTTGGATTTTTACAAATATTTTTTTACCCAAGTCTTAAGAATTTATATTATTTAGGTTATGACGAGCATATGTATAGAATGTTTGGTAGTTTTCTGGATCCAAACTTTCTGGGAATATTTTTAGTTTTATCGTTTGTCTTCGTTTTTGTATTAAGAGACCAGCTCACACCTAAAAAGTGGAATTATTTTATTTGGATATTCTTATTGTTAGATTTCATAGCTCTTATTCTGACATTTTCGCGTGGTGCAATTCTTATGTTTGTGGTTTGCAGCATTATTTATTCCATAATTCTGGGAAAGTGGAAAATAGCAGTAGGAGTAATTGCTGGTTTAATCATAATATTTAGTCTTCTTTCACCTTTTTTCTACTTAGAAAACGTAAATCCTTTTAGGATAGCTTCCAGTGTTTCTAGGTTAGAAAGTACGAAAACTGCGATAACGATTTTTAAAAAAGAGCCCATGGGAGTTGGATTTAATACATATCGCTTTGCTAGAGAAAAATTTGGAGACACTGACGCTTCCATATGGGGTCCTTCTCATTCCGGAAGTGGGGTAGACAATAGCTTTGCGCTTATTCTCGTTACAACCGGTTTTATTGGCTTTGCGACCTATCTTTATCTTCTCTACAGAATCTTTCGTCTAGGTCTAGGAGAGGTTAAGAAAAATAAGTATGGATTAATCTTAGTTGTGTCGCTTGGCGGGCTAATTATCAATGCTTTATTTATAAATAGTTTATTGTATGGATTTGTAATGATTTGGATATGGGTGCTTGCGGCTCTTACTGAGAATAATTTACATGAATAGTTTTCTGAGCTTTATTTCAGTCTTTAAAATTGATATTAATCCTCTTTTGTGCTAATCTAATTCGAATCCTGTGCTTGCAAAGCAAGAACAGGATAGAAGCAAACCTGGAGGCTACATTGCATCTCAGCGAATGGAGCAAAAGCTCTGAAGTTGTTATCAGCAAGGTATGCACAACAGAAGCTCAGCTGGCCGCAAGAAAACCTGTAAAAGTCAAAATAGCGGTAAGCAGGAAAAAAAAATTTTTAATATGAGCGGAAGAGTAAGGTTAGCTATAGATCAAAGCTCAGCAGGAGAGAAGAGGAAAAATTATAAGGCCTATATTATGACAATAATAATGATAATCTTCTCTACAATAAATTTGTGCTTGCAAAGCAAGAACAGGATAGAAGAAAATCTGAGGCTACATTGCATCTCAGCGAATGGAGCAAAAGCTCTGAAGTTGTTATCAGCA
>CAZGGU010000014.1:0-24440 GCA_964525395.1 uncultured Gammaproteobacteria bacterium | reverse complement strand
TGAGCCAAGCGAAGTACGCCCGAGAGGAGTCGAACCCCCAACCCCTTCGTCCGAAGCGAAGTGCTCTATCCATTGAGCTACGGGCGCATGCAGTAATTTTACCAGAATCACTACTTAGAACACAAAAAGCTCACCCTTCACAATGTTTCGTGCAAGTTGTGAGCTTTTTATTTTGTTTTAAGAAAGATTACTCTTTCTTCGCTGCGATGTTTACCATCCATTCCATTCCAAATTGGTCTGTAAGCATTCCAAAGGTATCTCCCCATGGAGATTTATCTAAAGGAACAGTTACTGTAGCGCCTTCTGAAAGTCCTTCCCAGTAGCCTTTTAATTTCTCTTCATCATTAGTTTCTCCACTAAGTGATAAAGTGACACTTGCACCCGGATTTAATTGCATTTCTGGTGGAGTGTCTGAAGCCATGAGAGTCATTTCAGGTCCGACAATGAGCATTGCATGCATGATATTATCTGCTGAAGGGCCATTATCATTCATTCCTTCTCGAAAAGTACTCATAGTGAGTTCTCCACCGAAGACGGATTTATAAAAATTCATCGCTTCTTTGGTCTGATCTTTAAAATGCATGTAAGGATTAAGTTTTGCCATTATATTCACCTCCTCTCAATTATAGAACGATTATAGCACGCTTGAATTTGACAAAATTCTGACAAAATTGTAATATTTGGGTATATTCTTGAATTTGTTGGGTTCCAATAATTATGATAGATATTGAAGCTCATAGATCTAATGAATATGCCCCTCAAAAAGCCGCAATCGCAGGTCTCCCAGAGCAAATTGGTTTAACCAAAGATTCAGTTGAAACAGCTATACTTCAAACTTCAAGTTATGAAGAAGCTTTGGCATTTGTGCAAGGATATGTGGATCACGTCCAGGACACAATCGATCTAAATCATAAAAAGGATGCAGAAGCCCTAGCTAAAAGACATTTAATGGATTACTTATTCTTCGTTCAGGCACCAGTGGAGATGAAAGAAGGACATCCTATCGCTTTAGATGCAGAAGCGGCACGGGAGGCATCAGAAAGATTCATAGTCAGTGCCATGATGGAAGTTTTTAAAGATAATTTTCCTGGCGGGTTTAATGAAAAAATCCCCACTAATCAAAAATACGTAGAGATTAAAAACTCAATCCTCGCAGCTAGACGCGCCACCCTCTCCGCTTGATTACTCGGGAATAATATATCTACTGGGAGAAATAAAATAATCGTTAGGTGCCCCACATTCATTAATTTGAGAGCGAAGAGGCTTAATTTTTTTCTCAAAAACTAAAAAATACACAAAATTTTTATCTTCAGAAATATCACTATTAAACTTATGCACTTTATTATCTTTTGTAAATAAAGTCAGAGTATAAGAGCAATGAGTTTTACCATCTGAATAATATTCGCCTGAGTCTCTTCGTAAGGAACTTACATTTGAAAACTTCACATTCCCAATTGAAGGATTGCCATTTATAGTTTCGTTAAGAAAGTCCCTATAATCTATATCTTCATTGGAAGTTTTAGTATAACTTGTAAAGCCCGCATAAGTCCCTAAAATTAATAAAATAGTTCCTAACACTAAAAAGAATTTCCATAAACCTTGCTCATTCTTATTAGTCCATTCACCTTTCCAAAAAACCATAAAAATAGAAACGAAGAATAAAGTGCTTCCAAGAAAAAAATATGCAGTTCGATCTAACCACGATCCCCAGATTTGACAATTGGTTACATTATTACAAATAAGGTATTCATGGAGATAAGTACAACCAATTACGAATAAAACAGTTAAAGCTAAAGCTGGAATGGCAGGAATTATCTGCACTCTCAGAGGAGTTTTAGCATTCCATCTCCTATTCTCTTTATATTGTTTCATTCCTTTTTCTAAACTTTCTTTACTGCTAACGAGAGGGATGTAGAATAAAATGCCAAACAAAGGAACAAACATCCAGTAAAAGAAAAAGAAAAGATTCATTAGCCCTGAAATTTGAGGAGCTTTTCCTTCATCATCTAGGAATTGAAAACCAATATAAAACCCCAGTGTAAATGCAATTATGAACAAAACAAAAGATATGCGGTGTATCCATCTACTGTTTGGAATAAGTAGTATTAAACTCAGAATATATAGAACGAAAACTCCGATATATTCATAACCATGAGTAGCGAGTGCTAAATCAAATGTACTAAGTGGCAAGAATGTTATTTTGTCATAATAAAAAGGCAAAAAAAGACAAATTAACTGAAAAATAATGATTCCTGCAACGATAAGCTTAGCGATTGTAGAACTAGTAGCATGAAGGGTTTTCATGATTGGCATCATGAGCTTTTGCGTTAGTCGGGAAGTAATATAGGTATCACTCATTTGTTATATTGTTTATAGATATTTAAGAGTGTTTTATTCGAGAGAATAAGCGGTGTATATAAAATTAAAGCTATTGGTGGAAATATAAATAAATAAAACCCAAACAAGATTAGATAAGAAGAGTTTGGGTTAAGGCCAATATAATCTAAGAATGGCCATCCTATCCAAATATTTAAGATAAAACCGATAAAAAAGCAAATAAAGGAGGTTCTGCTAAGTATTTGTATTTTTGGAATCAACAGAAAAATGCTCAATAAATAAACAATAAATATTGCTAAGTACTTAGGACTTCCTGTTTTTACTAGTAAATTCCAGGTACTAAAAATTTCTCCATTTGGATTTGAATAAAAGGGCACAAATAGACAGAGAACTTGGACAAATAAAATGAATAATATAATTCGACGTGTAATTTTGATACTTTCAATTTTTGTAAAGAATTTTAGAAGATCTCTTATCAAAACATTTTCTGTTGTTCTATATGCCATAAATTTATAGTAGCGAACGGTTTAAATTTAAGCAATATTAAAAGAGGTTCGATGTAAGCGACAGAGACCTAAGGAATTTATCGCTTCTCTATGTTTAAGGGTTCCATATCCTTTATTCTCATCAAAAGCATATTCTGGAAATAGATTATGAGCTTTAGTCATTAGATTATCGCGATAAACCTTAGCTATAATAGATGCTGAAGCGATCGAAAGACTAATACTATCCCCTTTTATTATTCCTCTCTGATTAGGTATTTTAAGATCAAATCCATCAGCTAGAATAAAGTGTTTTTCGTTACCTATTTTTTGGAAAAACTTTTGAATAATACGGCTAAAAACTTCGAAATTAGCTTTACCGATACCAAATTTATTTATAAAATCTACATCTACTTCCTCAATAAACCATACTGAATTTTCTTTGATTTTTTCGGAAAGCTCTTCTCGTAACTTAGCAGAAAGAAGCTTTGAATCATTTACTTTATTGAGGTAATCTGCTTGAAAACCAGGCTTATAAATTACTCCTGCACCCACTATTGGCCCAGCAAATGAACCACGACCAACTTCATCTAAGCCTATCACTAAGTTTATCCCTTGAGCCCAATAAGATTTTTCTTCAGAAAAGTGAGGCTTCGTCTTGACCATCTGTAATCATACCCACCTCAAGCCCTTCTACTTCAGGCAGATCAGAAACTATTGCTTTAAGTTCGCCATAAAAATTAAGCGTATTTGTGTCTAGTTTCTTAATTAAATCTTCTTGCTTCTTCCAGCGAAGAGTCGTGGAGCGTTGCTCGGCTTGTAATGAGATCCTCATAGCATTAACGCTGTCAAAATGAATTTGCATTCGATGTTTAAAGGAATCAGACATCATATAATCTCTAATTTTCGCCCAATCTTCATCAGTTTGATTAGCAGAATTTTTAACTGAAGATACAGTCGTAATTAAGAATCTTACGTAGCGACAAATACTGATAGCATGCTCATACGTGGTAACCCAAACTCCATCTTTTCGATCAAAATTAGTTACACCTTCAGGTAAAACTGAAGACACAATAATTGACTCTGATGCATTTACCTTTCCTGCATCATCTTTAAGTTTAGTCAGCCATCCTTTGCTCCACGCCTTAGTTCTTTTTGTTTCCCAAAGAATTGAACCGACTACTTTTCCCTGGTAAACTACCTTTTGCCAAATATCTCCTCCTTCGACACCTTTTGGAATTGGCACAAATTCATCATTTGGGAAAGCCTCAATTAGTTTTTCTTCGAGATTCAATTCCAGCGCTTCACCTTGAAGCTGCTGAGATCCTTGTTCAAGTTTCTTCTTAAGATCCTCATTTGCACGTCGCAGATCCTCAGCTAAACGTTTAATTTGATCCATTTGAATATCTTTTTCCTTAAGTTTCAGTGCTTGTGCTTCTTCAGCTGCTTTTTCCGCAGCTTTCCGAGCCTCTTCTTTAATTTTTTCTTCAGCTTTCTCACGCTCTTCTCGCTCAAGGGATAGTTTTTCAGCAAGTTCTTTTCCTTTTCTCCTAGCTTCTTCTAAGGCAGCGGCATTATCCTTATTTTTTGCTTCAAATTCTTCTCGAAGTCTTTTTTCATTTTCTGCTTTATCTTTGGCTTTTTCTTCTTCAAATTGTGCCTTAAGTTTTTTAGACTCTTCATCTCTTACTTGTGCTTGAAATTCATGAATGATTGCTTCGGAAATTTCAACTTGTTTACCGCAATGAGGGCATGTAATATTATCCATAAAGTCTAAATATAATACGCTGGAGTGACTTCTATTTCAAGGAACCAAATTGACCCAGGAAACATAATTTGTTACGCTTGATGTTAATGAAATCCATTCTTAAACACACTATTTTTGACGGTTTAGCTCTATATTTAACTTCCATTTTCCTAGGCGGAGTGGTAATAACGGGTAATATTCTCACATATCTGATTGCTGGCTTCATTTTGGCCGGTTTGTTCAAAGTATTTAAACCTATTCTTAGTGTATTTTCTCTTCCTTTAAATGTAATCACATTGGGATTTTTTTCATTCTTTATAAATACGATACTTCTCTATATTCTGACAATTCTTTTACCAAGCGTGACCGTAGTGCCTTTTACATTTAATGGATTTAATTTCGCTGGATTTATTATTCCTGTTATGCACTTTGGCTCATTTACTGCTTTTATAATCGCTGCAATTGTTCTTTCAGTCATAATCAACCTCTTCGAATGGCTAACCGACTAGTCAAATCATTTGCAAATCTGCCTCTAATCAAGGTATAATGAGGCTATGATTTTAGATATCGTAGAAATAACAGTGGCTGTTCTTTTAATCGCTGTGATTCTTCTCCAAGTTCAAGGCTCAGGCCTTTCAGCCAGCTTCGGTGGTTCTGGTGAATCATACAGATCCAGAAGGAGTTTAGAAAAGTTTTTAGTTTATGCCACTATTGTTTTAGCAATTCTATTCGCGCTTTTATCTCTTATACTTCTTATACCACGCTAACTAAGTATGGTTTTTTTAAAAAGAAAAAGATTAATATTTTGGCTGCTTCGCGCTTATTTAAAAAAGTGGGGAAAATTTATTGCCTTAGCTCTTTTAATCTTTTTAATTCTTTTCACTTTAATATTCTTAAATAGAAAACATATCGCTACTTTCCTACCCAATAATCATAATCAAACAATTGGAATTGCAGGAATTTATTCTGCAGAACAATTTCCAGATCAACTCCCAGATTTCATTTTAGATAAAACCTCCAGAGGACTCACCAAAGTTCTGCCTGACGGCAGAATAGCACCTGATATCGCTAAGTCCTGGGATATAAAAGATGACGGAAAGACTTACATTTTCTATTTGAAGGATGATGTTTTCTTTACCGATGGTGAAAAATTAGACTCTTCAAAAATTAAATATAACTTCGAAGGAGTAACAATAGAAAAACCAGCAAAATCAGTAATTATCTTTAAGCTTAAAGATAAATATTCACCATTCCTTGTGACTTTAGCTAATCATAAAATTTATAAAGATAATTATACCGGAGTTTCGGATTATAAAATAAAAGATATAAAAAGCTCTGGAGGATTTTTAGAATTTGTAGAACTCCAAAATGTTAAGACTAAGGACAAGATTAAATATGAATTTTATCCAACCCAAAAAGCTTTAAAAGATGCTTATTCTTTGGGAGCTGTGACTCAAATAAATGATATTAACAATCTTGACTACACAGACACCCTTTCTTTTGATAGATTTAAAAATACAAAAATTAAAAAAGAAATTAACGAAAATAAGATTGCCACAATCTTTTTTAATAATCGTGATCCTTTAATTTCAGATAAAAAACTCCGAAAAGCCTTAGCATATTCACTTCCTGATAGATTTGAGGAAGGAAAAAGAACTTATGTCCCATATCCTCCCAACTTCTGGGTAAGCGACACCAGCACAAATTATAAAAAGGATTTAGAGTATGCCAAACAGATGCTTGAAGAATCTGATGCATCTAATAGTGGTAAACTTCGCATTGAACTAAAAGTTAATCCACCTTACAGAAAAGTGGCGGATAACATTGCTGTGCATTGGAAGAAACTAGGAATAGAAACTCAGATTACTCAAGTAGACGGCGTGCCTTCAGACTATCAAGCTTATCTAGGAGAATTTCCTGTGCTAAAAGATCCTGATCAATATTCCATCTGGCATACAGGGCAAGCAAGCAATATCACTAATTACAGAAATCTAAGAATCGATAAATTGCTTGAAGACGGACGAAGAACATCAAATCCTACTGAGCGAAAAAATTTATATTTGGATTTTCAGAAGTACTTAATCGACGATATGCCAGCCGCTTTCCTTTACTTTCCTTACACCTACACTCTAAGCCGCAAGTAACGTATAGCATATAGCTAATGGCTTGTAGCACTTTGCAGTGACTTATTCTAAAGTCTTCAAAGAATACTTAGCACGTAACTTCCTGTGATAAGTGATTGCGAATCTATGAGCTTCATCTCTTATCCGCCTTACCAAAATTAAAGCTCCGGATTTCTTTGAAAGCCTTATCACTTTAAAGTCAGTAGTGATAAGAAGCTCCTCACGTTTAGCAATACCAATTAAGGGAACATTTTCATTCGATTCAAACATCGCCTTCAAAGCTGAAGTGATTTGACCTTTTCCTCCATCTACCACAATTAGACTTGGCCATCCCCATTCTTTATGAGTAAGTCTCCTTTTTATCACTTCTCGCATCATAGCAAAATCATTCGGAACGACTTTGGGCGGACGCTTAATCTGGAATCTTCTATACTGAGATTTATCTATTTCTCCATCGGTTAAAACCACCATAGATCCAACGGCGAATTTTCCAGAAATATTGGAAATATCATAACACTCGATTCTTTTTAGATCCGCCACATTAACGCCATTTTCTAGAAGAACACTTTTCAGTTCCTCAAGCTCTTTAGTCCTTAAGTCTGAGCGAAAATTAGGATTGATATCGTATTCAAAAGGATTAGAAGTAGGAAGTGTAATGAGATTTATCGCATTAATTTTTTTCTGCACATCTTCAGCTTTTTCAAAATTTTCTTGAGCTGCAAGCTCATTTCTTTCTGTTTCTAAATCTTTAATAACAGCCTTCGTATCACCTTCGAGAAATTTAACTAAATGCTTAATATTATTTTTATATTCCTTAAACTCCTCCTCAGTCTTAAACATTGGCGGGCACGGACAAAGCCCGATATGAAAGTAAAGACAATGCCTCTTGGCATGATTCTGAACAGATTGAAATGGAAAGATTTTTCGAATAAGTTTTAAAACCAATTTAACATCACTTGAATTTGGAAAAGGTCCAAAATAAATTGAGTTTTTTAAATTTTCATTTCTGGCTAGTAAAACTTTTGGTGCATCATCCTTAATCGTAATCTTAATCCTTAAATAACTTTTTCCATCAGTAAGTTTAGAATTATATTTAGGATTATACTTTTTAATTTGATTGGCTTCTAAAATTAACGACTCTAACTCTGAATTAACAAAAATATATTCTATTGAGTCGATCTGAGAAACCAAAGCCTGTGTTTTGGTGCCTAAATCTTTATTCGTAAAATATGAAGATACGCGTTTTTTAAGGCTTTTGGCCTTTCCCACGTAAAGAAGTTCTCCGTTTTTATCGAAGTATTTATAAATGCCTGGCTCGTCTGGCAATGATGAATATTGTGATCGTAATAACACTAAATGCTCCTAAAAATATGATTATAATTAAATTTTTATCGCGGTATATTGGTAAAATCTGAACATTTTCAGAAAGAGTATTTTCACCGAGTGTAATTTTAAAGGTATCGACCTCATTTGTCAAAAGAGGACGTGCGACAAATTTTACCCCCACTGCCACTTCTCCATACGGAGGAATGATGGGAATTTCTAGACTCTGCATATCTGGATTAAGAATATTTGACTGTAAAACAAATTTTTGTGAAGCAATTTTCGCGCCAGTAACATTTTTAAAATAGATTTTTCCTCTTATTTCTCTACCTCCAAAGTAGGGATCATTAAATTCCGTTCGGATTTTAATCTGAGGTTTGGGAAGACCGAATTGCTGAGATCTTTCAATGACTATATCTTTTGAATTATTGATTTTATAAGTTCCGGCAGGTTTGGGATTTATGCTGTCAATTCCGTTCGTAACAAAAGCTATATGATCTAAGTCCCAATTAGAAAAATAGTCAAATCCACTAGCTTTATTTAAAGCCGGATCCACTTGAATCCATTTTTTAGATTTATCATCGAAGTACTGTGCCCAAACATGTAGCTCATCGCTTTTTGAAGAAAGCGTGGAAGGACTTACTAAAAATCCTTGTAACTGTCTTGCTGGAATACCGCTTGCGCGAGATAATGCAATGAAAGCGTCTACGAAATCAGCACTAGTTCTGCCTTCATTGCTTCCAATTGATTCAACAGCGCCAGATCTAGCATTCGGAGCAGAAGTATATTTAAAATTACTGATTATCCATGAATAAATTTGATCAACTGATTTATTTTTGGCCAAGCTTTTGATTTTCGGATGATTTACTTCCCAAAATTTCTTTTCACTTACTAGTGTGTTCGAGTCAAAATTATAAGTTTCAGAAAGATCGGGAGTAAGTCTAATTTTTACTTTTTCGTTTACTTTTACATTAAGCTTCTTGGAAGGCTTTAATATGAAGCTTGCCAGATAATTTCCATCTTCATCGACTCTAATATTCTCAGGCTGAGGCTCAATTCTCTGAATGAATACTTCTTGATATGAGTTATCACTAGGAATCGCAATCTCCATTTTTCTCGCAAATAAATTTTGATTATAAAGATGATAGTTTAGCTTTAAATCATAAACTCTAGATAAAGTATTTAGAATTTTTATCCCAGACCCAAGATTATTAAAAGTAAATTTATTAGCGCTTTTTTTATCTGGCTCTGGAAGAATTGTTAGATTGTCAGAAAACGAATCTGGTAAATTTACCTCGGCAGAACTGGTTTTAAAACTTTCAGAACTAGCTACTCTATTTATATTTACCTCTTTTTTTGTATCTAATTCTTTATAAATTTCTTTAGAATTAAACTTAACTTGAAAATCTTTTTCTTTATTAACGCCTGCTACCTTATTATCAAAATCCAGTGTCAATTCTCGTCCATTCTTTTCTTTCTTCGATGCGAAATTAACCTTCCCTTTTATATCTGTCACAGAAATATTAAATGCATCTGAATAATTAATAAATAGTTTATATTTTGAAACTATCGTCTCTGAGGTTTTGTTTTTTATTTTGAAATTCCAAATAACTTCGGTGGGATCATTTTCATAGATATTGTAAATAGAAGAAACAGAGGTATCAAATTTTTCAGAAGCTAAGGCTTTTCCTGAAAAAATTAGAAAAAGTAATACAAAAAAGAGTAAAAATCTCTTCATGGATTCGACAAGCTCACCATAAAATTATCAAAAATCACCATTAATTAGACAAGTTTTTTTAAGAACTGACCTGTATAAGACTCAGGAACCTCTGCAACTTCTTTTGGCGTACCAGTAGCGACAATTCTTCCACCTTTTTCTCCACCGTCAGGACCAAGATCGATAATATGATCTGCGTTTTTAATTATGTCTAAATTATGTTCAATCACAATAACTGTATTACCCTGATCAACTAATTTTCTGAGCACATGTAATAATTTTTCCAGATCTGCAAAATGGAGTCCTGATGTAGGCTCATCCAAAAGATACAGACTATTTGAACCTCGCTTGGATAATTCGGAAGCCAATTTCACCCTTTGTGCTTCTCCGCCAGAAAGAGTAGGAGCTGGCTGACCTAATTTCACATAGGAGAGTCCTACATCATTTAAAGTTTGAAGCCTATTCGCAAGCGCTGGAACGAAACTAAAGAAATTAAGTGCTTCATAAACACTCATATTCAGAACGTCTGAAATATTTTTACCATTAAATAAGACTTCTAATGCTTCTTTGTTGTATTGTTTTCCCTCACAGACTTCACAAGTTACATAAACATCTGGTAAAAACTGCATTTCAATTTTAATTTGTCCTTCTCCTTCGCATGCCTCACAACGTCCGCCTTTTACGTTGAAAGAAAATCTTCCAGGACCATAACCTTTTAATTTTGCATCTTTAGTTTTGGCGAAAATTTCTCTAATGTAATTAAATGCTCCTGTATAAGTTACAGGGTTACTCCTTGGTGTTCGTCCTATAGGTGACTGATCAATTGAGTAAATATGCTTGATGTCCTCATATCCCTGAATGGCCAAATGTTCTCCAGGTTTTTCTCTGTGGAATGGGTCTTCAAGCTGCTTCAAGCCATGGTACAGAATGTCATTAATAAGTGTTGATTTTCCTGAACCTGAAACACCTGTTACTACTACCAATTTTCCGAGAGGAAATTCTACGTCAACATTTTTAAGGTTATGTTCCTTAGCTCCTGAGAGAATAATTTTGCCTGTTATTCCGTTTTCAAGCTTCTTGTCCACTTTTATGACTTTTTCGCCAGACAGATATTTACCAGTTAGCGAATCTTTGTCTGCTTTCATTTCTTCCACAGTGCCTTTGAAAATTACTTCTCCACCCCCAGCCCCAGCTGCAGGTCCAAAATCTACGATATAATCTGACGCTTCCATGGTTTCTTCATCATGCTCTACAACCAGAACTGTGTTTCCTAAATTCTTGAGCTTCTTTAGTGTTTCGATGAGCTTTTGATTATCTCTTTGATGGAGTCCGATCGATGGTTCATCCAAAACGTAGAGCACACCTGTAAGACCTGAGCCAATTTGCGAAGCCAATCGAATTCTCTGCGCTTCTCCACCAGCTAGTGTAGCCGCTCCACGAGAAAGAGTAAGATAATCTAGTCCTACGTTACTTAAAAACTCTAATCTTTGATTAATTTCTTTAAGAATTAAGCGCCCGATGGTGTTTTCTCGATCAGAAATAGATTTGGAAAGACTCGAAATGAATTCTAGTGCTTTATCTATCGGCATGTCACATACTTCAACGATCGATTTATCCTGAATAGTTACTGAGAGTGCCTCTTTTTTAAGTCTAGAGCCATTACAGCTCGGGCAGGTCTCATACCTCATGAATTTCTCTACCTGTGCTTTAAAAAACATGGAGTCTGTATTTTGGTATCTTTGTTTAAGTTCTTCAAGAATTCCAGGAAATGTTTCCGAGATGGATGTATTTCTTCCCCATCTATTTTCTCCTTTTACATGGTATTCTCGGTCTCCTGTACCTTTTAATAAAAGATCTTTCTTTTCATCTGGAACTTCTGACAAACGCAGGCTAAGAGGAATCCCATTATTATCAGCAAAAGTTTTAAAGGTTCTCGTAAACCAAGTATCGTGAGAGAGTAAATTTGAAAAAGGTAATATTCCGCCTTCCATGATGGAAAGGTTATCGTTAAATACTAAATCACGGTCTACTGTAAGGATATTCCCAAGTCCATTACAATTCGGGCATGCTCCATGTGGAGTATTAAAAGAAAAGATTCTTGGTTCTACCTCAGAGATGGATATATTACAAACTGGGCAAGAAAATTTTGTGGAATACAAATGATCCTCCATTTCTTTTGGAGTTTCAGGAATCTCAAAACCTTTATCTTTAATCACAGAAAGGATTAGCTCGCCCTCTCCCATTCGCAAGCCTTGTTCTACGTCAGTAGAGACTCTATTCCGATCTGTATCTTTGGAAAGCGTGAGCTTATCAATTACTGCTTCAATTGAGTGTTTATTCGTTTTAATAAGGATTAGATCCTCAGAAAGGTCATAAATTCTTCCGTCTACTCTAGCCTGTTTATATCCTCTCTTTCTTAAATCTTCAAAAAGCTGGCCATATTCTCCTTTTCTGTCTTTAACTAGTGGTGCTAGAATCATGGCACGTACAATTTTTTCTCCTGACATAGGCTGGAAATTCATAATTAAATCAGTAACCTGTTCAGGAGCGAGACTAGCAATTTCTCTGCCACAATTCGGACAATGAGGATGCCCTATTCGAGCAAAAAGAAGTCTCATATAGTCATAAATTTCCGTGACCGTTCCAACAGTAGACCTAGGATTTCTAGAAGTTGATTTCTGATCAATTGAGATAGCTGGAGATAGTCCTTCGATAAGGTCCACATCTGGCTTTTTCATCACACCTAAAAACTGCCTTGCGTATGAAGAAAGGCTTTCTACATATCTTCTCTGGCCTTCAGCATAAATAGTGTCAAAAGCGAGCGAAGATTTTCCTGATCCAGAGAGTCCAGTGAACACCACCAATTTATTTTTTGGAAGTTCCAAATCTACATTTTTGAGGTTGTGTTCCCGTGCTCCTTTAATGATTATTTTATCCATATGAAGTTTTTTATAGAGGTACCATTATAATTTATGCAGGTAGCTTGTAGCAAGTAGCTCCTAGTGGGTCTTGCGAATCATGGTTTCCAGGCTTCGAAAACGTAATAATTTCCTACACCCACTACGCATCCGTATGGCACATCTTTGCTCATATTCGCATTATGACCAGGAGAATTAATCCAAGAAGAAACTACATCATTGGGATTGGGATTCATGGCAATATTCTCAGCAACTGAGGAATAACTTTTGTATGGCAGTGAATTAGAATTAATTCTGTTTGTAAAACCATCGTGATTAAAATTAGATATGATCTCTTGTGCTCTCATATTGGCGAAAAAGCAGACATCTGAGTGAGAAGAAAGAGGAGCTAGCCCTTTTCCCGCTCGGAAATTATTTATTTGAGAGAGTAAATCTCCTGTAGCCGGTGCTACTTGTACAGGAGCTTTCGTAACTGTTTGAGAAGCAACTTTAATTGGACTCGGAGAGGGTGTCGGCGTCTTAGTAAATGTAGGTTTAGGAGAAATAGTAGGAGTTGGGGATCTTTTTACTTTTATAGTAGGTGTCGGTTTTACTTTTTTAACTATCTTCACTCCTAGCACTTCTGAATTTTTATATGAAAGAATATTGCCGATTAGAAGTAAGTCTAGAAATATCAAACAAATGATAAGAATATATCGATGAGACAATCTAAACACATAATAAATATAGTTGAAAACTAGATGTTTTGCAATCTATCCGTTTTCACAAAATTTATAGGATTTGTTTATTATGGATATATTTTGATCCGATTGACAATAAATTTTTCACATCTTAATATGCATTAAATCATTAACAAATTATTTATATTGTTAATCCAATATAAATGAGGAGGTTCTGACCGCAAACGGAAGAAATGATAATAACTGTCCAAATTAATTTAGACGCTCACAAAAGCCTAGTATAGAAATATACGGGCTTTTTTTGTTGTTAAAAATTGTTAGAAAAGAGCTGCCCTCTTTTTTAGCTGGAAAATGAGTCAGGTCCAGCCATCGTTCAGATTCGATTCGAGGTTAACATCCACACAATCGAAACTTCACTTTGGCGGACATAAGAAACTCTAGGAACTCATAAATTCGTTAAGAGCTTCTAATGAAAGGAGGTGAATAAAATATGAAGAAAAAAATATTATTTGCGTTGGCGATTGCAACATCCGCATATCTCGGCATTTCAACAGGACATTCAAGAGCTGATTCAAATATTTTAGACTTTGAAACATATACGATTGGCACAATCAATAATCAAGATGGTTGGACAAGCTTAGGATCAGCTGGTTTAGGTTGCGCTAATTACGATCATGAGGTTGGTAGCAGCTTAACTTTTGCTGGCTATGGAACAAAATCATTAAGGATTTCAAATGCTGTAACAAGCGGGTGCTTTGGTGATCAGACTTTTGCTAAACCTTTAATAAATGCTGTAGGTGAAACGGGAGCAACTGCGGGCACTTACACTATAGGAACACGTCAGCCGCATTTTGAAATGCAATTTGACATTGCTTCTACCGTTCCAGGAGAACAACAGCCTGGACTATTTTTATCCATTTCTCCTGACAGAGGAGATGGTTCAAGAATGAGCTACTTAGGCTTTGAGGACACTGAAGATGGAATCGAAGTGATCTTCTATGACGTACAAGGTACATCAAATCCATCAAATTTCGTTTCTACTTCAATTGGAACATTTGATAGATCGGTACCTCATAAAATTAAACTCACAATGGATGTGAACGAAGGACCATCAAATGACGTAGTAAAAGTGTATGTTGATGGTAATCTAGTGCACACAGGTACGAGCTGGGAAAATTATTACAGATTTGATTCTGAATCAAGCGCTGAACAGAGTGTCAGGATCGTTAAAACTGTTCTTTTTAGATCAGGAGGAACGGCTGCACCAAGTACACTAGGTAAAGGTTATTTAATTGATAATCTCTCATTACTTTCTGGCCCAATCCCTACAGTGCCAACTCCAACACAAAGTCCTTATGCTGTTCCAGCACAGTGCTCTAACATAGAAAATTTAGGCGCACCTATTATCGGGACTAACAAATCTGAAAAGATTAATGGAACAAGCGGAAATGATCTAATCTTCGGGCTCAATGGCTCAGATAAGATTGATGGAAAAGGAGGAAGCGATTGCATAGTAGGAGGCAATGGCTCCGATAAGCTAATCGGTGGCCTTGGAAATGATGTGCTCTTAGGAGAAGAAGGTTCAGATACACTTCAGGGAGAAGAAGGTTCAGATAAACTCTATGGAGGCACTGGCTCAGATACTCTTAAGGGAAATGACGGAGATGATCTTTTAGACGGAGGTCAAGGATCTGATTCCGCAAATGGAGGAAATAATAATGATACTTGTACTGCTGAATCTAAAAAGCAGTGCGAGTTATAACGTTTTCCGAATCGTAGATCGAGAATATTTTGAAAGGAGGTGAATTAAATATGTTAAATAAAGCTAAATTTACAGGTGCCCTTGCTACAGGTGCAGTTCTTGCAAGTGTACTACTTCCTGCCGCAGCACATGCTGCCACTAACGTTACTGTTACAGGAAATGGTGCAGATTCAAAGAACAAGGTTAAGGTAAAAGAAGTCAAAAAGACTAACGTTATCCAAACCAATGCAACAGCTGTAGTAAATCTCGTTGGCGTCGTCCAGAATACTGGAGGAAATAAAGCTAATAAGAATACAGGTGGAACTGTAAACATAACATCCGGAAATGCAACTGCTACCGTAACAAATAACACTACAACTGGTGGAAACGTAGCTGTAGTAGATAATTGCGGATGTGAAAGCATGCCTACAACAATTGATGTAAGTAAGAATGGCGCAGACTCAACCAATCACGTGAAAGTTAAAAATGTTAACGTGAACACAACTATTCAATCTAATTACACAATGGTTGTTAATGGTGTGATGGTTGCCCAAAATACTGGCAACAATTCAGCTAATAGCAATACCGATGGTGATGTAATGGTCACTTCAGGTGATGCTGATGCAACAGTAGAAAATACTGTTGAAACTGGAAGCAATGTTGTTTCTCCTTCAATGCCGTAAGGCCGGAGAGCAATGCTTTTCAAATAATTCCTGTCGGGTGCAATCTTGTACCCGGCAGGTTTTTTTATGCTTTAGGAGCTGCGAAGACTAATAATCTCTTTAAAGAAGTCCCGATTGGCCAGCAAGTTTGAATAACAATTCCATCTGATTCATTTTTTTCCAGATACTGTGTATCGCTGGCATTAACCACTTTGGTCATAGTTACCTGATACTTATAAACTTTTCCTTTTCTTTTTATACTAATCTCGTCCCCTATTTTAAGATCTCCCAAACGAACAAAGACTGTATTGTATTTAGTTTGTTCAATTGGATTTCCTGATGAATGAGCGAAAATAAATGATCTGCCCTTCTCGCCCGGCAAAGAAGTTCCTTTAGCATGTGCTACTCCATTTTTCAAAATCTTTTTATATTCTGATTCTTTCCAAGGATCCACATTAAAGATTAGTGGAGCTTGTGCATGAATTTTCGGAATAGTGATAAAGTCTCCCTTAAGACTGGCTTCGGCTAAGATTGGTTTGGGAAATAGATAGGTAGAAATTACCGGATAAAAAATTACAAACACTAAAAGTAATGAGAGAATAATCATTAAATTTCCTAAATGATAAAAAAAACCTTTTTCAGGTTTTGGCATTACTACTTCGGTTGGTTTTTTATTTTTTTTCTTCACAGTGTGGGGATTATACAAAAAGAGAGGTTTAGATTGCAAAGTTTGGAGATCTTCCAGCACGTAGCCGCAGATACCAACCTAAGAAGAACATGATTCCTGCCACCAAGGCGAAGAATGCTAATGAATAATCAACTCCCGTTACAGGTAGTACTGGTCCGTTGTTTGAAGGTCCAGCTGATGTTCCACCTGTTCCTCCTCCGCAATTTGAAGTGCATGGACCACCGTTTGAAGGTGGATTTGACGGTGGATTAGAATCTGGCGGGTTTGGATTATTATGTTCATTGCAGCAATCTACGTCTACGATAGATGTGTTAATGTCTGTATTTTCAATTACTGAGGTGTATACAATATCTCCTGTTTTAATCGCAACATCACCATTATTTTTATTCGCCTCATTATGTCCTGTGTTTAGATTCCAGTTAGATTCATTTACTATGTTTGCGCTATTATTTACTTCTACTTCTACAATACTGTTATTTTCTACTTCTACGATGTTTTCTGAGCCTTCACCATTTTCTTTTACTTCGATATACACGCTTCCACCGTTTCCAGCTGCAGCTTTAGTGGTAGCAATATTAATACTGTTGTTTTTGATAGTATCACTTACTGTGATACTTCCTGTATCAATTGAAACATTTCCATTGTTTTCATTTGCTGTGTTATAGCCTGTGTTTGCATAACCACGAATGTTGTTTACAATATTTGCATTATTATTTACTGATACTGAGGTAACGTTGTTCGAAGAATAATTTACCCCGTTATTAGATCCTGAACCATTTCCTGCAACTTTAATATTCGCATCAGATAAGCAGCAATTACCTACCTGACCATAAGATTGATTAATTCCTGCATTTATAATAGTAGTCTCTGCATTAACATCTCCTGTAGTTATAGCTGTAGAACCGCCTGTATTCTCATTGGCGGTGTTATTTCCCGTGTCTGCCTTAACCTCTACATTATTCTGAACATTTGCTGTATTGTTTTGCTCAGCAGTAGAAGTATTGGTATTAGAAATATTTACATTATTACTCGATCCATCACCGTTTCCAGACACAGTAATTTCCTCTGCTCTCGCAATAAGCGGATTCAAAAGTAGACTAAATGACATTAAACCGATTAATATTTTTTTATTCATATATCTTTGAGCAGATAAATTCGGACAGTAGATTAAAAATAAATCCTAGGCAGAGGTTTTATTTAAGTATTTTTTTCTAGCTATTAACGCAATCCCTGCAATAGGAAGTGCTGCTAAGAGCCATGCTAAATTAATATTTGCTTCTTTTTGTGCTTGTGCATTTTTAGCTAGAGCTGACATAACATCTGTATTAGAAATTCCAGCAACTTTTACATTTGAATTTCCTGTATTTGAAATTGAAGCACTGTTTCCTGCAAACCCTGCTGCTGCGATTGTAGATCCACCTTTTGATGAAACTCCACCTGCAGTTGTTTTGCTTTCTACATTACTGTTTCCCGAATTAGAATTTGAATTATTGCTTGCTTGATTTTCTCCACCACCCTGCGCAACCACTGGAGAATCTTTGTGTGCGCCTGGAGTTAAGAAGTCACCTTTCCATGAACCAAATACATTTACGAAGGTTACTAAGAGTTTTCCGCCTGCAATATTATTGTTAACGAAGTTTACGATGTTTGCGATTGCTTGAGCATCTCCAGTAGTAATTGATGAATCTCCCCCTGTGTTTTTGGAAGTCTCATTTCCACCTGTGTTAGCTGAAAGATTTACGTTATTTACTATGTTCGCATTGTTTGTCTGAGAGAGATTGTTATTATTAGTAGTATTTACCGAACCATTGTTATTTGAATCTGCTCCATTTCCTGAATTGGTTACACCAATTTCACCATTTGGATTAATAGCAAAGTCAATTCCTTCTGATCCAGCAATTCCTGATCCATCAGCAGCTCCGAATAGTCTCCCAATCCATTTTCCTCCATCATTGATAATAACTAACCACATATTTCCACCCACCATGTTAAGATTTGCAACGTTTAGAATATTGGCATCTACTAGCACGTTTCCTGTAGTGATTGAGTTATCTCCATTTGTGTTTTTATCTACTTCGTTGTCTCCTGTTTGCGCATCAAAGATTAGGTTGTTTTGAATATTTGCATCATTTGACTGGAAAGTGTTGTTATTGTTGGTGGTATTAGTATTTGCGTTATTATTAGAACCTGCACCGTTTCCAGTATTAGCTGCTGTAGCGCTGCCTGTGCATGATCCGCAATTGAACTGATCAAATGCGCTTTCAGGAAGGATGATGTCTCCAACTAGATCTCCAAAGATATTAACTACTCCGAACATAACTCCGCCCGAAATATTGTTATTAAGGAAAGTCATAAGATTTGCTGCTACATTAGCATCCCCTGTTGTTATATTAGAATCTCCACCTGTATTTTTGGAAGCTGTGTTATGGCCTGAATCAGCTGAGAAGTTTACATTATTTGTAACATCTCCATCATTCGCCTGAGTTGTATTATTATTGTTAGTTGTATCGACTGAACCATTATTATTTGAACCAGCACCGTTTCCAATATTAGCAACTGAACTTGATCCACCGCATCCGATTATGCAGTTTGCACCGAAGTCTAGAACATAATCTCCATTGTGATCATCAACGATGTTAAATTCTGATACCGCAACACCATCAACATTGGTATTAGCTGAAGTTAGAATTGTTCCGGATGTATTTGCGTCTCCTGTAGTAATTGATGAATCACCACCGGTATTTTTAGAATTGTCATTATGACCTGTGGTAGCTGACTGATTACTGTTATTTATCACTGTAGCGCTATTTCCCTGATTAGTATTGTCATTATTAACTACAGTAGCAGAACCATTATTGTTTGAGCCTGCGCCATTTCCTGTGTTAGCTACCGTTGCCCCTGTTCCTGTACCAGTACCGCAGTTACTTGAGCAAGATCCACCAACAGCAGCATTAGTATTGCCGATATTTGTGATATTTGAATTATTGTCTGCATTTCCTGTTCCGATCGCAGTATCCACTCCTGTATTTCCACCACTTGTGCCTGGAGTTGGAGAAACATCTGGTAATACATTTGAAGCTTCTGTTGTCTGAGTCTGAGTTTGAGTCTGTTCTGGTGCAGGAGTAGTAGCTGGTTTAGCAATATTTTCTGCTTTTTCTGGTTTATCAGCTTTTTCTGGTTTTGCTGCTTTTTCTGGCCACTGAATAGTAGAAGTTGATTGTGCAGGCTGTTCTGGTGCGGGAGTCACTTCTCCTTCAGCAAAAGCTACAAAACTTGCTTTATTAAGAAGCAATAATCCTATTATAAGTGTCGCTACAATTTTTTTATATTTATTCATATATTTATTAACGCGTTAATTGGTTAACTAGTTAATTTATTAATCTTTAGTCTTTGGATACTAGCTAGTCGCTAATGTCCAGAGACTAAGAACTAAGTTTCTTCAGGTGTAGGGTGCGAAGCAGAAGTGCGAAGCCTCGCGCCCTACAACCTTAAGAATTAGAGACCTAATGCGTCTAAGAGATCACCAAGATCGAAGTCCAAAGAAACATGAACTCCTCCCATGTTGAAATCAGGCCACATTGGTTCGTCTCCGCCAACACCATTGATGTTAGCTGAGTTTGTAACTTCGGTAGCTACGTCTGCATCACCAGTTTCGATTGAAGGATCAGATCCTGCATAACCAGTGTTTTTGTCTGCATCGTTGTTACCAGTTTCTGCTACTAAGCAATCAAGAAGATTGTCAAAGTTAGCGTTGTTGTTTTGACCAACAGACTGTACAGAAGCAAAATTGCCTTCTACAGCGTTGTCAGAATCGTATCCGTTTCCAGATACAGTTACTGATAGATCTCCTACTGTGCATCCACAATCAAGGGCTGCCCAGTTGAAGTTAGCCATATTATCAACAGATACGTCAACTGTTGCATCTCCTGTTTCTACTGAAACTTCTCCGCCAGTATTTTTATTAGCGTCGTTGTCACCAGTGTTTGCAGATCCTCCAACGTTGTTGTCGAAATCAGCATTATTGTTCTGTGAGATTGTGTTTGCATCAGTTACTCCTACTTTAATAGAATTATCTGAATCAGCACCGTTCTCAAGAATTTTAAGAGATACGTCGTTTCCGTGATTGTCGCCTCCACCTACTCTTGCTGAATTAGCATTAGCCCAGTTAGAAACTTCAACCTTAACAGATGCATCTCCTGTTTCAACTTCTACGTCTCCGCCAGTATTTTTATTAGCGTCGTTGTTTCCAGTTTTAGCATTGAGATGTTTAACATTGTTATCAAAATTTGCGTTATTGTTTTGAGCAATAGCGTTTGAGCTTGTTGATCCGTACTGAACTGCATTCTTAGAATCAGCGCCGTTTCCAGCTACTTTAATTTCTGTAGAACCGTTTGAAGCACAGCAATCAACTGCTGCGTAATTTTGATTAGCAGAGTTAGAGATGTTTGAACTTACAGAAGCGTCTCCTGTATTAACTTTAACGTCTCCTCCTGTGTTTTTGTTAGCAGTGTTATCACCTGTGTTTGCATTTCCACTAACATTATTAGTGAAATTAGCATTGTTGTTTTGTGAAACTGTTGTTACTTGTGTTTGAGTGGTTACAACTCCATTTTGAGAGTCGGCACCATTTCCATTAACTGTGATAGTTGTATCTGCGAGAGCTGCAGCAGGCATTAAACCATTTGCAACTAAAGCTACGGTCGCAACTAATGTACCAAGTGTTTTTTTGTTTGTTATCATATATATTTTCACCCCCTCCCTTTTATAAGATCACTTTCGCCAGCTGGCGAAGCACTTTCTGCCCGAATTGCTTGCTTGCGCTTAAAACAAAACGGAGGCCTTCCCACTTCACCTCTTGGTGAAATGAAAAAGCCTCCGTTTGCGGTCAGCCGTTATTTAGTTATGGATTTACAATATAACACTAAATATGTGTTGTCAATACTTAAAATTGATATTGATACCATTTCTTACATTCTTCTTAACTTCCCCTGATAATTTAACTGTCGGGACATGTGAAGTCTTCTTAATTATTCTTGTGGAGATTTGAGTTACTTGGCCATTCTGCACGATCACCTCTACACTTCCGTAGTCAATTCCTTCGATCGCTTCTTTTATCTCATCGAAAATTGATGAATTTGCCATAATACTTTGGTTATCTGGAGAGATTTAGTTTAACTTCTTCTTTTTTACCTGCGAGTTCACCGACTAGAAGAATAATATTTTTATCTGTGTCGTTGATAGGTAAACCAATTCTTGTGTATTTAGTTGAATTAGCTTGAATCTGTACAGGATCATTATGAATCTCAGGCGCTAGTTGTTCATCTTTTCCATTAACTCTTACTCTTACATAATCTTTTGCATTTATTTCGATTGTCTTAGAATAAGGATTTGTGATCTTTAAATCGAAAATTAAAAATGTTCTTCCCTTAACAGACTTAGCTACTTTTCCCTGATAAATGAATGAGTCCTGAAGATTAGCACTTTGAACTAAATAATTGATTTTAGCAACTTCTGCACCTTTATCATCTTTTAATGGGAATTTAAATTCTTTATTAAGTGCTTGAGTTGCTAATGCTTCTGGTGCTTCTGTTCTTTCATCTTTAGCGCCCAGTGTAGAATTTGGAGATATAAACCAACCTGCTAAGAAAGTAACTAATAATAATGCGATCACTCCTCCACCGATAAGATATTTCTTGTCAACATTTTTAGGAAGAGAAACTTTTAAGTTTTTATTTTTTAAAGTCTCTTTGAACGAAGATGTTTTTGTCTGAATCGATGAAACAGACTTTTGAGAGAAATCGTTAAAATCTTGTGTACTCATAATTTTGATAAAAAAAGCTCCGAAAAATCGGAGCAGATTTGTAAAAGGGATATTAACATTCACCTAAAGTTTTTGTCAAGAGGAGAATTATAATTTCTTATTGATTTGACGCCCAAATCAAATATTCAGTGATTTTTAGCCTCATTTTTTATAAAATTTTCCATTTCTTTTTGAAAACCAGTGGCATCGATTCTATGTAATCCATATCTGTGATTTAAATGCTGGGCATAAAAAATCTGGGCATTGGGTAGCATATTCATAATTTTTCTTCCCATAAAAACATTAGCAATAAAATCGTGTTTATTATAATAGAGTAAAACCGGTATTTTAATTTTGGCCAAATCTTTTTTATTTAAAAATTTAAATTCCTGAAATATTTTTTTATCAATTCTCCTTCCTCTAAAAATTGGTACAAATCTTGAAATCTCATAAAATGAGAACCACCCTGTCATAGTTGGTGTACCAGAAATTACTAATTCTTTTACACTATCTGGATATTTAGCAGCATACATTAATGATAAAAGTCCTCCATACGAATACCCGAACAGTGTAACTTTCCTATTAGGCTCAGTTTGATCTAACACTTTTTTAATAAATTCCAAATTATCCATTTTTATATCCTTACTCCTACCCTCACCAGGTAAATCCATACAGATAAAGAAGTGATTTTTCATGTGCCTCATAGGAAGGTCACCTATGTAAGCCGAGAAAGGATGATAAAGTCCATGAATATAAACGATTGGAGGATTTTTCTTTTCGCCATAAGTCCATATTGGAATTTTTTTCCCTGCAATAGAAATTTCAATTTTTTTATGCGGATCCGAAATCATTTTTTTATTCTATCAAAACTTTGCTTTAGTATAATATAATTGATAAATAGTCTTTATAATAAATGGGAGATGAAAATTTACCAATACCAGCAAGCGAAACTATCTTACCTGAGCATTCAGGAAATAAAGAGATGCTACTGATCGCTTTAGCTAAACGGCTTCAAGATCCTGACACTGTAAAGTATTTCATACACGCTGATCCATCAACTGTAAGTAGAGATGAATTTATCTTAATAGATAGTCTGGATGGTGATGTATCAATGTGTATTCAATCACGCACGAATTCTGTATCCCAGGATGATGATCCAAGAAGATTTATCTCGCTTAACTGGTACGAAAAAGGCAGAAATGTCTTTGGAAGCATACATTTCGAAGATCAAAGAGATGTTTCTTTACAAAGACCACCATTCGAAGGCATAGAATTTGCAGATTTCGAGCCATGGGGAGTTAAAATATGGAAAGATTCAGGTGGCTTAGGGTTAACAATGGATACCTATTATAGTAAAGAGAAGCATTCTCCGCATACAGAAGTTACAGAAGAAAAAATCAGATCTATGATTGAATTAGTTAATAGAGGACGCTTAAATCCAAAAAGAATGCAAAAAGGTGTAAATTATATTAAAAGACTATGGCAGAAAGCCGGACTCTCGGATAAAATTGAACTTGCAGGACCTCGAGGTTCTACACCAAAAATTGAAGCTTAATTAAGCAGCTTGTTTTTCAAATGGTTTATCTGCGATATCACCTTTAGCAATGTAGGTTTCAATTCTTTTCACTTCACCCCGAACAACTCTGAAAACGTTATATGAGAATTTATCATGCGGCATAGGGATTACATCAAACGACATTTCTACGGGAAGATTCTTTTCAGCTGTTCGAAAAACTCTAGGAGCATGATAGTCAGTAGTTACCACTGTAAGATGCTTAAGAACCTTTAATTCTGGTTTTTCATTAAACACAGTGAAATTAGTTTTGGTGTTACCCACTCCCCTATCACCACAATTAATGTCTTCTATATAGTCAGGATCCAATCCATGCGAAAGGGCAATCTCACGCAGAGTGGGAAGTTGCTCTGTTTCTCCATCTAAAAATAATGGCGGAGCGAAATAGTAAAACTGATCTTCAGTAAGATCTTCTGGAGCCACCTTCGCTTTAGCAGCAGCGATTTGTTTCATTAGCTCAATGCCAAATGAAATTCTTGCGCGATTTTCTTCTGAGGCTTCCGTGACGATATTTCCTAACTCATCTCTTTCAGGGGGAGCAGACAAAACTACTATTGCATCAGTATGAGTAGGTAAACGGTAAGGCTCGTTGGTAAGTACAGATCTAAATTCTTCACGTATTAAGCTTGCCCTGTTAAACTTTTCCATT
>CAZGGU010000013.1:0-24478 GCA_964525395.1 uncultured Gammaproteobacteria bacterium | reverse complement strand
AAATTTAAAATTTAAAATTATAAATTAAGATGATTCCCTCGGTATTGACCTAAAAATGTTCATGTTTTAGGTGTTCACCGATATTAACTAGTTGATTTATTATCCTTATTCACGCCTCTAAACGTGTTTAAAATATCCCCGCTTGGGCGGGGTAAATAGAATAACCAGGCACATGTATTACTACATGGGCGCCCCGATTTGTTCAAGGTGCCAAACCGCACCGTCGCTATGGACGCTTGGGTGCGATCAGCCTGTTATCCCCGGGGTAGCTTTTATCCGTTAAGCTGTGTGCGTACCACTACGCATCACAGGATCACTAAGACCTACTTTCGTACCTGCTCGACTTGTTGGTCTCGCAGTCAAGCTGGCTTATGCCTTTACACAATGAATCACGATTTCCATCCGTGATTAGCCAACCTTTGTACAACTCCGTTACGATTTAGGAGTCAACCTCCCCAGTTAAACTGCCCACCTGACACTGTTCCCTTGCCGGATTTTTATGCGGCTTAAAGGTAATGCTCATCCATTTCAAAGAGAGGTATTTCACTGATGACGAATCTCCCTCCTATACTAAACAATTAAAATAAACTTACAAATGCCAAGATACAGTAAAGCTCCCGGGGTCTTTTTGTCCAAGGACAACTAGGCCGCGTCTTCACAGCCATCGCAATTTCGCCGGGTAAATGATTAAGACAGTTATTCAGTCGTTCTACCTTTCGTGCGGGTCGGAACTCGCCCGACAAGGAACTTCGCTACCATAGAACAGTTATAGTTACTGCTGCCGTTTACTGGAGCTTGTAAAAAAAGCTGATACCCGAGGGCACTTCACTCTCCATACTTGACTTACCAGCACTGGGCAGGTGTCAGCCCCTATACTTTGCTTTTCAGCTTTGCAGGGACCTGTGTTTTAGATAAACAGTCGGTAAATAAACATTTGTTGCAACCACGAAACTAATCGTGGCAAGGCATCTCCCAAAGGTTACGCCTAGCTTTATTGCCGAGTTCCTTGAACATTTTTCTCTCGATCGCCTTAGTCTTCTCGACCAATCCACCTGTGTCGGTTTGCGGTACGGTAAAATATGAATTTTGACATTGCTGTCGTAATGAGATTTTTCTCGGAAACTGAAAGCTATCTACTCACTCCACATTTTCAGTGAAGCTATCCCGAAGCTTAATTAAACACGTCAATGGATTTTCCACTTGACACTATTTCGCTCCTTAGACCGTTCTCACGGCTAGACTCTTCCAACTTCGTCCTCCCCTTACATATACATATTCTGTAGCAGAATTTAAACTGCTTATCCATCAGGCTACACCCCGTTTACGAGGAACACCCTTAGGGCCGACTAACCCTCCGCTGACTTACATTGCGGAGGAAACCTTGGATTTTCGGCGGCACAGTTTCTCACTGTGCTCTCGCTACTCATACCGGCATTCTCACTTCTGTACGCTCCAACAAACTTTACAGTTCGCCTTCACTGCATACAGAACGCTCCCCTACCACCATTTCAATTTAATTCGAAATATCTCTGTCTTCGGCAAAAAGCTTAATCCTCGATAAATTTTCCGCGCCACAAATCATCCTCCAGTGAGCTGTTACGCTTTCTTTAAAAGATGGCTGCTTCTAAGCCAACTTCCTGGTTGTCTATGAATTGTGACTTCGTTCAAAACTTAGCTTTTATTTAGAGGCCTTAGACGAAAGTCTGGGTTGTTTCCCTTTTGACGCATCAGCTTAGCCCGACGCGACTGACTACCAATTATTAATCCTCCAGTATTCGGAGTTTGATTGAAGTCTTGATCTTGCGACCAAGAAATTCATTCAGTGCTCTACCCCTGGTGGGGTCCAATTGGCGCTATACCTAAATATATTTCGGGGAGAACCAGCTATCTCTGAGTTCGTTTGGCATATTGCCCCTTACCTCAAGTCATCCCAACCCATTGCTACGGATACGGGTGCGGTCCTCCAGCTGATATTACTCAGCCTTCAACCTGCTCAAGGTAAGCTCACTCAGTTTCGGGTCTATACGATACTCTCTTAATTTCGCTCAATTAGAGCACGCTTTCACTTTGCCTTCGGAACGTAATCCCTTAGACGAAGAGTATCGAATAACTCACCGGTTCATTCTTCAATAGGCACGAGATCATCCTTGCGGACTTTCTCTGCTTGTTAGCTGACAATTTCAGTTCTATTTCATTCCCCTCCCGGGGTGCTTTTCACCTTTCCCTCGCGGTACTAGTTCACTATCGGTAGATTTTAGTATTTAGTCTTGGAACGTGGACGTCCCAGATTCCCACAGGGTTATATCGTACCCCATGGTACTTAGGAACAGACTATCGGATAAATTGATTTCGCTTACTAGACTTTCACTATCTATGGTGTGCCATTCCGGACACTTCTGCTATCAATTTACACATCGAATATCGTCTGCCCTGCAACCCCACGAATAAATTCGTGGTTTAGACTGTTCCCTTTTCGCTCGCCGCTACTAAGGGAATCTCATTTGATTTATTTTCCTAGCGTTACTTAGATGTTTCAGTTCACGCCGTTCCCAGCCATTAAGCTATTAAAACAATAAATTGTCTTTGTTTACTTAGGGCTCCCCAACAAAGTTGGGTGGATTGCTCCATTCGGATACCGCCGGATCAAAGGTTTATAGCACCTCCCCGACGAGTTTCGCCGCTATATGCGTCCTTCCTCGGCTAAAATCTCCAAGGCATTCATTATCAGCATTATGAGTAGTTTTTATAAATTGCTATCCGTCAAAATGACGGATGCAAAGACGCTTTGTCTTGCAAATGTTCCAGTTACGGAGCAAATACAAGACGCTTCTTTTCACATGTTAAAGAGCCAAACTCTCTTTGGTGACTGGTTTATGGCTAGCGGAGAACTTCCGACTCTAGCCAAAAATCAATCACCAAAAGATCTATTATCTCGAGTAAGCATCCTCTTACTAGGATGCTCGCTCCAGATAACATACACGTTCAAATCAAAAGTGTTTACACTGAAAATTCCGAAGAATTTTTAGTGGACCTGAGGAGACTCGAACTCCCTACCTCCTCATTGCAAATGAGGCGTTCAACCTGCTAAACTTCAGGCCCTTATACCTCTGAGAGAAATTCCATACTCGCTTTGAAACGATTGAATTATTAAACAGTTAGTATGTGTGTTGACGAGGAATTAGAAGAAGTTGAGCGCCAGTGAAAAATGCCCGCTATCGGGTAAATTTAACAATTTGTGCGTAATTCAACATAAATATCTTCTGAGATCCTGCGTCTAGCCTCAAGCTAAACATGTACAAATGATCTTACCACAAGGCTAGCAAAAGTGTCAAGAAGTAGGATACTTATCTTATAAACATTTCTAGATGGCGATATGCTTGTTTTGCTTCAAACAGTATGATTATCTGAGGATATGAGGGGGTTGTGATTGTAGTGGGCTAAAAAATACATCCCCATGGCTCTCTTCGGCCACTACGCCTTCACTATTTTTTGTAAACCTCGCTAATTTTTGACCTTTTCCTGCCTCTCCAATCGGAATTACCATTCTTCCTCCAGGCGCAAGCTGATCTAATAATTTTGGAGGAACTTCTGGTGAACCTGCTGTGACTAATATTGCATCAAAGGGAGCTTCCCTTAAAATACCATTCCTTCCGTCGCCTAGATGTACATCTACGTTCGAAAATCCTAATGCCTCCAGCCTTGCTCTTGAGTAATCAACCAAACGAGGATCGATATCTATAGTATGAACCTCATGTGCTAGTCTGGAAAGAATTGCAGCTCCGTACCCTGATCCTGCACCAACCTCTAAAACTCTATCACTCCACTTAAGCCCAAGTAAATCCGTTGATCTTGCTACCATGGTTGGAAAGCTCATGCCTGCTGTCTCAGTTAAGGGTATTCCAGCTTTTACATAGGCATACTTCTTGTAAGGATCTGGAACAAATTCTACCCTGTCCACTGCTCTGAATACATCTAAGACATTGCCCTTGCCTATCTTGGCTTCAATTTGAGCTAACATGTCTTCCTGCGTAGCCTCGAGTGGTCCAATGGACTCAGGAGTAGGCTTAGCAGAAAACATACTTGTCTGATCCATACCAACAAGTGCATAGACAGAACCTACTTCTTCATAACGCATTTTCTATTTATATTACCTACACAATCCGAAGTCAATTACTTATTGAGGAAAAATACGGAAAGATTAAGAAGTGAGGCGAAGCTTACCCACCCCAGATATGGCACTAAGAGCCAAGCTGCTACTCTTGAATATTTTCTAAAGATTAAAATCAAAGCTAAAATATTTATCCAAAGAAATATTATTTCCATAAACGCGAGGAGTAATTCATGGCTGCCGAAGAAGATAGCTGACCAAAGAAGATTAAGAAATAGCTGCAGACCAAATAGGCCAATTATTAACACATGCTTTTTCTTAGGAGCATGTTCCAACGCCATAACCACTGAAATACCCATTAATATATAAAGGGTTGTCCAGACAGGACCGAAAATCCAATTAGGTGGACTAAAAAAGGGCTTATTAAGCGACGCATACCAAGTAGGAATCTCGGACATTGTGAAGAAAGTTCCAGCAAAACCAATGCCCAAACAAATTAAAGCTGAGATTAAATATTTTATATAAATATTCATACTTATATAATCTCAGCTTAAATTTTTAATGTCAATAAATATGGGCGGCCAGCTGGCCGCCCCTCAACACTCAAAATTATTTAGCCTTTTCCTTGGCCTCTTCTGCCTTATCCTGAGCCTTACCTACAGCTTTATCGAGTGCATCAGCACTATCTGCTTTTATTTGATCTACTTGATCAGACTGAGCTTCCATGTAATCTTTGGCCTGCTTTTTAACATCATCAATCGCCCCCTCAATTTTCTTTCTAGTTTTCTCATCCTTGAGTGCGACTGCTCCCGCTACTGCTGCGGCACCAATTGCTGCGCCTACTACGCCTGCGATTGCAGCTTTATTCACTTTTTGGTCTTTCACATAATCACCTCCTTTAAAATAAATTAGATATGAGGATAAATTCAGGTTTTGGAGCAGTTATAACTTAACTTAAACAAAGCATATTGTCAAATCAGCGGTATGTAATAACAAGTGCGGGCTTATTATTTGAAACATTTGAAGAATAAAGAATTAGATTATTCGCATTAGAAGCAGCAGACTCTAATACGAATGAAACATCTCCGCTTTTCCCTTGAACTCCGGGTAAAACATTGATCTCAAAGGTAGTATTTCTGGCAATAGCGCCGAATTTAGTACCTACAACTGATCCACCAGCTGGTTTATTTGAATAAGTTAGCGTTTCCTGAGTCCAATTATTTGAAGTGTTTTTAATATCAATCTTATTGGCACTACCTACTGCAGCATCATCAGAATTGGCAACAGTAAGCCTTAGACTTGCGCTAAGAATAGTTTTGCCTGAAAGATTTGGTAGAGTAAATTTTAAATATGTCGAAGAAACAGGATCAGATGCTTTAGCTCTTAAAACGGTGGCAGTGCCGAAATTAGTTTTAGGAGAAGTGCTCGTGACATATGCATCGGCTTTTGGAGTAATATTAATTGTCACAGACGTAGGTGTTGGACTTGGCGTAGGTGTATTAGTTGGCGAAGGAGTTGGCGTGCTTGTTTGTGTAGGCGTAGGAGCTGCCTTCACGAGCGCTCCTTGAAACTTTGGATCTACCAAAAATGAAGCATATTTGGGTCTTAAATCAGGACCCTGAGCCCCTGCAATATTCGGATTAGTTGAGTATCCTGACAACCTCCAGTTTCTACCTGGTTCAGCAGCTATTCCGAATAAGTGATCTACATCTAAATCAAAATAAATAATTGAAGCTAAATCTGCGTAATTATTATAAATAGTGTTATAGTTTAACTTATTTGCCCTATCAGCATTATTAACCACCAACCCTGTCTCGCCTACAACAATCGGCTTTGTTGATAATTTTGTTGTACTACCAGATACAATTTGCCTAGTTGCTTCAATCGAGCCTTTATATTCCTCCGAAAGAGTTAGATTATTTCCACCTAAGGGGTAAGTATTATATGAATCAAATCCTACAAAATCTACGTAATTATTCCCCGGATAAAATCTTGCAAGATAATCGTTTACCCCCTTAACCTCATTAAAGCACCAATAAAATAAAACGTTTGGAGCCTTAGATTTAATCTTAGAATATACATGCCTCCAAGCTGACACATAATTTTCAGGCGTATTTCCCATATCGTAATAGGTTTTCCCGTTACCATTTAGGCTATATGGTGACCATGGAAACCAAGTTCCATTCATTTCCCATGCATAACGCACGACTACTGGTTTTCCATATGCACTAGCTGAAGCAGCGAAATTATCAAAAAAAGTATCAAAAGATCCATTTGCGATGGAATTATTGCTATACTTGATGGCCTCATCAGGCTTATTTTCACCTTTCGATATACCCCTTCCTACTGGAGCTAAGAATATTACAGGAGTAATATTCTTAGAATCTAAATAATTTAATAACTTTTCATTCGGAAAACTACCACGTGACCCATATTCCCAATTACTTTCACTAAAATCCATCCAAATGGAGTATGATGCTGGATATCTTCCAACCCCTCCTTCATCCACAGGAGCAGCGAAAGCTTCAATTTCTGCAATAGCAGCGTCAACATTAACATCCTTACTTGCCCTTCCATATGGCAATGATATTCCAAGTGCCATTGGTGAACGTGATGTAGATGTGGCTGCTTTTACTGCCTCTTCTGAATTCTTTCTCACATTAAAAGCAATGACTAGAACAAGGGGTATGAATAATAAAATTGCTAAAGCTATCGCTGCTCTTCTTTTTTCTTCTCGGTTTAAGTTTTTAATTTTACTAATAAATTTTGGGGAATTTTCAGACATAATTCATCTTATTCATAGTTAGATTGATGTGTCAATACAGAAAAGGATTATTTATATTCAACAGTCAATGTTGGAGACTTGACGCCTGACTCTCTAGAATAAAATGAAGCTTTATCGCTTCCCGAAGACGAAATCATAAACGTAACAGTAGATCCAGATTTAGCTGAAACAGGAGAAGTTACCGGCAAACTAAGACTACCAACCGAAGGAATAAAAGTTCTAATAGTTGCTACAGAGGCAGGCCGTGTGGCATAAGTGATTGTCGTTTCTCCCCAATTCTTATCATTTGCCCTCTGGAGCGCTTGGGAGCTTACTGACACATCTGAAACATTTAAATTAAGTGTAGCCTTTATGATTGTTTTTCCAGCAAGAGACTTAAGGTTAAACTTAAAGAATCCAATAGTTATTGGGTTACCTAGCGAATCTACAGTCTGGTTGGTTCCGAAATTTTTATTTATTTGATTTGAGCGAACAAATGCATCAGCTGTAGGCATAAGCGTTACTACTTTATTACCGGGCATTGTCGTTGGAGTAGGAGTTGGGGTATATGTTGGCTGAGATGAAGGAGTTGGAGTAGGCGTATCAGTAGGCTGAGATGAAGGAGTTGGAGAATCTGTAGGGGTTACAGTGGGTGTTTTTGTAGGAATAGGTGTAAATTGAGGTGAAAGAATAAAGCTATTTGTATAATATATTTGTCCTGTTGCAACCCCGTTTGCACCATTCCCAGATGAGTCTTGTAGATTATCCTCGAACTCCCATAGAGAAACTGTACTAGAGTCAAGAGATAATGGTCTTTGATATACGCCGCTAGCCCAGTTTTCTGGAATATTTCTTGCAGCCTGAGACACCCTAATCTGATCTACCTGTCCATTAAATCTTCCTCCATCATTTATCTTTATCAGTCTTCCTAGAGTAGTCTGAGAAGAAGGAATATCTACTTGACTGATTGGAGCAAACTTAGTGAACTTTAATTCCCCATTTACATAACCTTTTATTTCATAATTTCCATCATCTTTATTTTCTCGAACCAAAGCTAAATGTGTCCACATCGCTGGCATAATCATATTTGTACTTGCATTTTCTCCTCCCACTTCCCCTTGATATTCATATTTAGCTTCATCACTGTAATGATCTAGATCCATAAAATAGAATCTTGATGAAATACCTGATCGATCAAACTCTCGAGCCAAAATTGGCATATAGTTATTTCTGACAACCTCAGGAAATACCCACATCTCAATTGTGAAATCTTGATTAAAGTCTAACTTCTTAGATCCATCTGGGAACTCTACCCATGAATTTCCATCTAGATATAGAGCCTTACTATGCCCAGCGCATGCGGGAAATGAGCTTCCTCTATAAACCTCTACGAGGGTTCCCTTAGTCACGCTTTTTCCTTCAAGCGTTGCTGTTACGACCAACTGCCCGCAGCCCATTTGATTTCCCGGGATAAATTCTGACAAATCGCCTGTAGTTTTAGTTAAGCTACCTAAACCATCTTCGGAACTAATAGTCCACATATATGAGACCCCTTCGTTAATTGGATTTCCATTCGAATCATATGCTAATGCAGACATGGCAACTGGCCTACCGTTTGTCTCAGCATTGGCGGATACTACTCCTGGATGGATATCAACTCTAGAAATGTCTGATCCTGATGCGAAATTTAAATAGTTCTGCTGGGTAAGAGCTAATCCAACTGTAATGGGAAGTGCGACTAAAACAAAAGCCAAAGCAATTAATTTATTTCTGTCTTTTGTAAAAACAGAGCTAATTTTTCTTTTATCTGCGTGAGGACTTTTATAAGTATGTGTTAGTGAAGTATTTTTTACATCATTTTCGGCCATACTTCGATATTATTGAGTATTTAGAACATTGTCAACGAAGTCTTTTCCTTGCTATACTAGAAACTCATGCATAATCTAAGGTCTCGCATCGCAAGTAATCCATTACCTGTCATTTTCTTTACAATTTTCGTGGATCTAGTTGGGTTTGGAATAGTTATCCCTGTCATACCACAACTAATTGCTAATCCTACTTCAGAGTTTTATATTCTAGGAACAAACATCTCAGTCAATCAAGGCTATATTCTACTTGGGTTTTTAACTGCGTCTTATTCAATATGTCAGTTCTTGTCAGCTCCAGTATTAGGGCAGCTCTCAGATAAGTTCGGAAGAAAACCAGTACTGACTATTTCTCTTATTGGAACTTGCTTATCATATATAGTATTCGCTATCGGAATTATGACTAAAAGCATTCCTCTTCTCTTCCTTTCCCGTGGATTTGACGGCATAACTGGAGGAAATATTTCTGTAGCTCAAGCTGCTATTGCAGACATCACCACACCTGAGAACAGAGTAAAAAACTTCGGTTTAATTGGCGCAGCATTTGGACTAGGTTTTATTATTGGCCCATTCATCGGAGGAAAACTCTCAGATCCTACTATTGTTTCATGGTTTAATGCAACAACTCCATTTTATTTCGCAGCAGCTCTCTCGGCAGTAAATATTCTTGCAGTTTATCTCCTCTTCCCTGAGACATTAAAGATAAAAAATAAAGGACTGACAATAAACTGGACTAAGCCATTTACAAATGTTTATCACGCAGCGCTTAATGTTAAACTCCGTGGAATTTATTTAACAATTTTTCTTTTCAATGCAGGATTTACCTTCTTCACAACTTTCTTCGCAGTATTTCTAATTACTAAATTTAGCTATTCACAAGGTCAAATTGGTGACTTTTTTGCCTATATTGGAATATGGGTAGCTATTACTCAAGCGTTTATTGTAAGACGTCTCGCCGGGAAACTACCTGAATATAAATTTGTTCGCCTAGGTCTAATCGGAGCTGGAGTAGCTACCTTCTTATTCTTCCTCCCAACTCAAGCTTGGCAGTTATATTTCATAGTTCCAATTTTTGCAGTTTCCAATGGTCTTATGCAGGCTAATATTAATGCACTCATTTCTAGAAATGCAGGAGCTGATGTTCAGGGAGAAGTTATGGGAATTAACTCAAGTGTAGCTGCTCTTGCTATGTCTATCCCGCCAATTCTTTCTGGATTTATTGCGGCATCACTTAACCCAAATGCGCCAATCATTGTAGCAGGAATTATCGTATTAACTTCAGCTGCTGTATTCTGGATATTTTACAAACAACCTACCCCCGCCCCAGTCCCTGCTGATATTAAAGAGGAATAAGAGCTGAGGGGAAACCCGAAGACGCTAACTCATTTTATTTAGCCATTTTTCAGTTTCAAGCGCAGCGGAACAACCATAGCCTGCTGCTGTAATTGCTTGCTTATACTCTGCGTCATGCACATCTCCAGCTACAAATACACCCTCTACATTAGTATGGAAATGATCATGCACATTTACAAAACCACGCTCATCTAGATCAATTCCCTGAAAGACTTTAGTATTTGGAATATGTCCGATAGCCACAAATACCCCATCTATCGGCATCTCTGATTCTTCGTTGGTTTTATTATTAAAAAGTTTTACAGACTCAACTTTATCCTTGCCAGCTATTTCCTTTATCTCAGTATTTAAAAGTATTTTAATCTTAGGATTTTCTTGAACACGCTTCACCATAATGTCACTTGCCTTAAAATTCTCAGAACGATGAACCAAAGTTACTTCTGCAGCATAATTAGTCATCACATGCGCTTCTTCCATTGCAGAGTCTCCACCACCCACTACGATTACATTTTTATTCCTAAAGAATGGTCCATCACAAGGAGCACACGTAGAAACTCCTCGACCAATCATTTCCATTTCCCCTGGAACACCTAGCCATTTCGTATCAGCGCCGGTGGCGATAATTACACTTTTCCCCTCATATTCTCCTTCACCAGTTTTAATAGCGAATGGCCCTCCAGCAGCTTCAAAGTTTCCAAAAACAAATTCCTCATCCTTTATCTCTGCACCGAAATGCTCAGCTTGTTTTCGCATATTTGTCATAAGCTCAGGACCCTGAATTCCTTCAGGAAAACCCGGAAAGTTTTCAACAAGAGTTGTAAGCTGTAACTGCCCACCCCACTTAGCTCCAGCTATAATCAAAGTCTTGAGATTTGCGCGAGTAGTATAAATGGCGGCTGTTAGACCTGCGGGACCAGAACCAATAATTATTACGTCGTACATAAATTTTTGAGGAATTAGCTAGCGAGCACTTCTTCAATTGCCTTCTTATAATTGTCTTTACTTTGTGCCCCTACCATAGATTTAAATGGCTGACCATTTTTGAAAAACATAACTGTTGGAATACTCATCACATTATAATTTCCTGCTACAGTATTCTCATCTACATTTAATTTTCCGATCTTAATTTTTCCAGCATATTCCTGCGCAAGCTCTTCAATAATTGGTCCAATTATCTTACAAGGCTGGCACCATTCTGCCCAGAAATCCACGATTACAGGCATCTCTGCTTTAAGAACTTCTGCTTCAAAATTCTGATCTGTTAGCTTTATATCGCTCATATCGGTCAAAAAAGAATAGCAAAATATTTCCTGTTATGTCAACAGTACGAACAATATCAAATAGATATTGACAAAGTTTTAACACTAAATATAGAATGGATGAATGGCAGCGAAAAAGACTACAAAAGAAAACGTAATCCACTCAGATTCTCCAAGAAAAATCTCAGTCACAGTTCCTAAATCAATTAATATGGTTTATGTTTTAGGACTTCTTCTTATTGTGGCCTCTTTCCTTCTCGGGATGCTTATTACTAAAGTTCAGTATCTCGAAAACGGAGTTCTTGGGGCAAAAGATGTAACAGTTAATGCAGATGATGGATCTACTCCTACTGCTCCAACAGGACCAGTCGATGTAGAAAACGGTGATCTTCCAATCTTAGGAGATAAAGATGCGAAAGTCACAATAGTAGAATTTTCAGATTTCCAGTGCCCTTTCTGCAAATCTTTATTTGATGATGCTTTTGTTCAAATCAAAAAGGATTATGTTGATACTGGAAAAGTTAAATTTGCTTATCGTCACTACCCACTTACCTCAATCCATCCTAATGCACAAAAAGCAGCAGAAGCAGCAGAATGTGCCAATGCGCAGGGGAATTTCTGGGACTATCATGATGAACTTTTCAAAAACCAAGCTGATTGGGAATCTCTTGATTCTACCGCAGCGCAGGCTAAATTCGCTGAATATGCCACAGCGCTGGGTCTAAATGGAGACACATTAGCAAGCTGTGTTTCTTCAGGAGAAATGGCAGATAGAGTTAAAAAAGACCTTGATGCTGGAACAGCAGCTGGCGTAGACGGAACTCCGGCCACTTACATAAATGGAATGATGATCTCAGGCGCAGCTCCTTATGCAGACTTCAAAGCAGAGATTGACAAACAACTTGCTAAATAATTAGCCAATTATTTCTTCTCGAGGGTCAGGATCACTAATAAAACCGGGGTGCGACATTTGCCATTCCTGATACTCTCTTTCGTATTGCTTTTTTCTCTTCGCAGCTTTTTCAGCTAGCTCCTCTCTTTTATCATCAAGCGTCTTTTTATCATCCTTATCTTTTACTTTAAATAGCTGGCTTACCAAATCAGCGCTAATTAAAGGGCTCCTAACAAAACCGAGCAATGCCTCAACCTGCTCAGGCTCTACTTCCCTATCTTTCAAATCTGGAAACATGGGCTTTAAATCTTTAGACCTCATTCCCCTTAAATCAGTAGAATCATCCCACACTGCGAGATCGCGAACAATAACTCCTTCATCACTTACTCTATAAATAACGATGTCTCCTTTATCAAGATATGAAACCTTTTGCCTCTCGAGTATTAATCTGTTTGGAACACGATTTTCTCCGCTTCTTGTACTATCTGCTTCAAAAGTTGCAGTAATTTCCCCTAACCTTATCTCTGCTACAGTTAAATCTCCAAATCCTGATTTACTCCCAGCAGTTCTAGCTGTTTTGGTTACGATATCTAAAAATTCTCTTGCCTGGGCTTTTCTTTGCTCGAGCTCTATTTGAGGATCTTCAATTATTCTTCCTTCAGTCATGGAGTAATATAGTAATCCCGTCAATCCAATCTGTCAAGAAGAATTAGTGACCGTGAGGAAGATAAGTAACTGCAAGCCAAATTACCCCAATTCCTAAGATTAGAAATATACTTTCAGCGAATGCATAACCTTTTTTCTCCTCACTGTGAATTTCCGGAAGTAAATTGGTGAGCGCAATATAGATAAAAAATCCTGCAGTGATTGACAATGCATACGGAAGGATAGATTCAGCCTTTTCACCTATTATAATTCCTACTATTGCACCAAGAACTGATAAAAGTGCGCTAAAGAAATTAATTAAAAATACTTTTTTCTTACTCATACCCTGATGGAGAAGAACTGCGAAATCCCCTATTTCCTGAGGAATTTCGTGAGCGACTATGGCAAGAGTAGTGGTAGCACCAAGGACAGGATTTAGAATATAGGTAATCGCTATAGCTATTCCGTCAATAAAGTTATGCACACTGTCTCCCAAGACAACTAGAGGAACACTCACGGATCCATGATGATAGTCTGACTTTTTATAATTTTGAAACCAGTGAATTCCCCTCTCAATAAAATAAAAGCTAATTATTCCTACAGTTGTCCAAATAAATACTACATTTGAACCTAAATGAAATTCTTCAGCATGCTCAATCGCCTCAGGTAAAAGGTCAAAAAATGCAGTTCCTAAAAGTGCACCTGCAGCGAAGGAAACTAAAACATGGATTACGTTTTCTCTAACCTTTTTACCAAAAAGAAGTAATATTCCCCCAGCGAGACCACCCACTCCGCCTATCAAAGCTGCAATTAATATTGGCTCTATGTTTGACATGTTTTGCAAAGACCGAAGAACTCAAGCGAATGAGACCGGACCTTAAATCCTTTCTTAATAGATATTTCGCGATCAAAATCTTCTGTAAGATCAATTTCGATATCTTCTATTCGACCGCAATTTGTACAAACTAAGTGATGGTGATGGGCTTTCTCGATCTCATATCTATACTTGCCTTCCCCAATCTCAATTCTTTTAACTATCCCCTTTTCATAAAAAGTATTTAAGATTCTATAAACTGTAGCCTGATCTGTTGATAATCCTTTTTTTCTTAAACCTTCCAAAATTTCATTTGCATCTAACGGAGATTTATTATTAATGATAATCTCCATAACTGCATTTCTTGAATTTGTAGATTTTATTCCATAATCTTTAAAGCTATTCATAGATTTGATTTTAACATACATGCGAGATATTTGCATTTATGCTCCGAGATGAGGATATTGTCCAAAAGGCATCAGAGATAGCTCTCTTACCTGCGCGTTAACATCCATGGAGAATACCACAGCCTCTCCGACTCGTTCTGCTGAAAATACAGGAAAAGTTTCTTCATCATATCTATAACCCAACTCTTCAGATGAAACAAGAACAGCATCAAAAGTCGCCTGGTTATCGTAAAAACCAGTATCGGTCATGCCGGGCATAATTTCAGTAACAAATATATTTTCTTTCACCAAATCCAACGCTAAACTTCTAGCCATTGCATGCGCTGCTCCTTTTTGGATAGCATCAAGCGAATGAAGTCTTTTCGTTCTTAACGAAGTGATTGCTGAAATTAAAATAACTTTTGTAAAGATTTGTTTTTCAAATACTGATTTTAATGGCTGTAAAATGTTGTACCAAGTAACCACACTGTTTCCCACTATTGGCTCGACTGCTTCGCTAGGCACTTCCCAGGGACTCAAGAATACTGAATCACCAGGAAGCTTGACCTTGGTATCCGAAGCCCCTCCATAGTGAACTAGATGAACATCAAGTCCTGTTTTCTTTTTGAGAACTTCTATCTCTTTAATAAAATTATCAATTGCCTTTTTATCAAATAAGTCTAATTGTTTTTGATAATACTTACCTCTAAACAGACTTTTACCCAATCCTTTAAGAATATCCTCTCTGTAGCCTGTCATATAAACTAAATATTTACTTTGATTAAGCATCAGAGCAGCTCCTGCCGCTGCATTCATCTTATACTTTTTCCCATTAATATTTACTAGAGTTGCAGGATCATGTCTCTTAAATATTTTCTTTGCCTCCTTCATACCCACTCCGGTCACTATTACTATCGCTTTATACTTCATACGTCTTTGCCCTTTCATCTAAAGAATTTGCGATAGCAAATAAATTATCTTTTTTTCTATTTCTTTCTAGAATTGATGCTAAGTAAATAATGTTAGCTCTATATCCTTCAGAGATATTATCGAATTGAAGCTTATTTTCATTATCAAATTTTAATATTTCTTGAGAAAAAGGAATCCTAACAATCGAGCTCTTTTTAATACTCAAGAACTTGGATACTAAATCAACATCTTTTTCATCAAAACTTTTATTTATAAGTACTGTGACATTTTTGAAATACAGTTTTTTAAGAGAAATTAAAATGTCTTTTGCCACTGTTAAATTTTTACTAGTAGGCTCTACAACCAAAAGGATTGTGTCCATATTCATAATTGTAGATCTTGTAATAAGATCGTTTCCTGCGGCCAAATCAACTAACAAATGAGATTTAGCATCGATAATTAAATGATTTAAAAAAATACGCATAAGCGTAAAGGAATCGCACATACTTTCTATTCCTCTTTTTTCTTCATCTATATTCCCCAGGTGGCCTACATATATATTTTTTTTATTTAAAGTAATCTTCTTAATAAAATTACTGATTTCGCTCTCTCCAAATATATAATTTCTAGCATTTTTATGAGGAACGTACTTTCTTTTTTTCCAATCTTTCTCTGTTTTTGTATGTTCAAAAATTTCATCCACATGATTTCTAATTTTATCCATCTTTTTTATTTCACTCTCTGAAAAATCAAGTGAATATGCTAGGTTTTCATTTGTATCCACATCAAAAGCCAGCACTTTACTGTCCTTAGCCAAATATGTGGCAAGAAGCGTAACCGCAGTAGTTTTTCCTGTTCCGCCTTTTCCGGCAACTGCTATTTTCATAATTTTATTCTCCTTGACATTAATAAACCTCTTTCGAGGTTTATTAATTTGCGTAAAACATAGAGTTTCAAGATCAAACTCTGTAAGTATTGCGACTTACTTGCAATTAGTATATGCGAATTACTCGCATTTGTCAAGTGAAAACAATTGAGTCGTGCCTAATTCTCTGGTATAATTCCTTTCTGTAAATTTTTCCTTTCCCAAAACGCGGGAGATAGAAAGATTTAACGTACTTTTAAAATACAGCTTTTATTAAAACTAAAATCAGCTACCTGAAGGAGGAAAATGTGGGAGTTGATATTTATGCATATTCTAAAATTCGCCCTACTGAACTAGATGGTGTTGATGATTATTTTATTGCATACGTACATCCCGATTTCCCGAATAGAGCAGTTGGCATAATTGATGGCAAAATGTACACTTTCGAAATTTCTTTTGAAATTTACTCTGGTAATTCCAGAGGATTTTGTAGTTGGCGAAATGCACTTGCTAAACTTGCAGGATATGCAAAATCTCCGAATTCAGATAATCCAGAATATAATAGCTATGCTACCAGTGCATGGAATATCACCAACGGCCCATTCTGGGAACTCATTAATTTCGCTGATAACGAAGGTGTACTATCAGGCCCTGTTATTACAAAGCTTGCCAATGACTTTGCTGCATATCAGGCAAAAGCTGATGCAGTTGGCGGCTGGGTTGCCGACTATTATGCACTATTCCGTCAAGGATTTGAATTAGCCACTGATGAAGGTGCAATTTCATTTCATTAAAAGCTGTAGCCGTCGCGGTAAGCGAAATGAGACAAAATCTCACATTCTTACCGCGACAGCCTTTTCTAGCGCTCTAATTGAGTCGTGCCTAATTCTCTGGTATAATTCCCTCCTGTAATTTTTCCTTTCCCAAAACGCGGGAGAAAGAAAGATTTAGCACATTAATAAACTACAGCTTTTCTTTACGAAAAATCGGATAAAAGGATATAACGTATCTTTTTATCCGATTTTTCCTGCCCAAAAGAAAGGAGAGAAAATCAAAGCAGGAAACGGATACTTACTTATCCCATTTAGGAGGACCAAGGTGCAATTCAAGAAGCTCGCAGCCATCATGGTTATGGTGCTGTCGATCGCTCTCCCAGGCATCGCGTCAGCGCAGGATACCTCGACCCAGATCCCAATGATCACCGGCGTCGAGATCATCGACAACCAGGTCCACATCATGGGCCAGGATCTCTATCTCGAGTCGGACGGCGACAGCGAGTTCTCGCTCAGCTTCTCGACCGATCTGATCGACGGATCCAACGCTACGTACACGTTCTCGAGCACACCACTAGAAGGCTTCGGCCCGCTGATTGCGATGTACTCGAAGTCCGAGATGGCACTTCGGATCGGGATCCTCCCCTCGACGTTCACGGGCACGGTCGTGCTCAACACGCCGCGGGGCAGCACGGATCCCATCCAGTTCTCAGTCGATGCTCCCTACTGCCCTGTCACGGCGGCGATGGTAGCTTCTCTTGCGGGAGGCGATGAAGCCAACTGGACAGCAACGCCTTCCAACTGGCTATTCGCCGGCCCACCCACCAACCTGCTCGTTCCCTTCGTCGGAATCCTGACGGTGCCCGGAGACACCCAGCCAACGCCAGTGTTCCTCACCCAGGTCACAACCAACGTCGCGGTCTATGACTGCACCGATGTGACCAAGCCCAAACCCCTCGCCCTGAACTAGCTCTCAAGCTGTAGCCGTCGCGGTAAGCGAATTGAGATTAATTCTCAAATTACTTACCGCGACACCCTTTTCTAGCACAGTGTTATAATTGACTCATGAAAAAAATCACTTTTCTCTTTCTTTTCTTCACCATTTCATTTCTTTTTACAAAGCAATCTCTTGCTCAATCAGCTACTGAATTTATCGCTCCGCAACAAAATTATTACAAAGCAGAGGTTGTAAGAATTATCAAATCCGGCACTAAAGAAATAAATAACTATAAAAACTTTTCTCAATTTTTAGAAGTTAAATTTTTAGATGGCCCACAAAAAGGAGAAATTACAACACTTCAAAATAGCGGTTCATTGAAAACAGTTGAGCAAAAATCTTTAGAAAAAGGCGACAAAATAATAGTTCTTAAAGTAACGCAAAATAATCAGGTGTCTTATTCTGTTTATGATAAATATCGCCTCAATTATCTCTATTATGCAGTCTTTGGATTCTTTATTCTTATTCTCGCTTTCGCGGGACTAAAAGGCTTTGGTTCAATTATCGGAATGGTCGTAAGTTTCGTAATTTTAATTGGCTTTATCGTTCCGCAAATAATTAAAGGGCATGATCCCCTCTTGGTGACTATCATTGGTTCAATGGTGATTCTACTAACAACAATCTATCTTGCACACGGAATCTCTAAAAGAACAACTTCGGCTGTACTTTCTACTTTTCTTGCCCTCTCCCTAACAGGAATCTTAGCATATATTTTCGTGAAAGGATTTGGACTCACTGGCATGGGTGACGAAAATAATTACATGCTCACAATGGGAAATTTGAATATAAATCCTGAAGGACTTCTTCTAGGTGGAATTATCATCGGAACCCTTGGCGTGCTTGATGATGTGACCACTACTCAAGCTGCAGCCATTTTTGAATTTATAAAAATGGATAAAAAACTTTCACTTACCGATCTTTTTTCTAAAGGTTATGTTGTTGGACGAGAACATATTGCTTCGGTCGTTAATACTTTAATCCTTGCATATGCAGGAGCCTCTCTGGGACTCTTCGTAATCTTCGTCTTAAATCCACAGAATACACCCGTCTGGGTTATGCTAAACAGCGAAATGGTAGCTGAAGAAATAATAAGAGCTCTTGCTGGAAGTATTGGACTTATCATGGCAGTTCCCATAACTACTCTTATCGCATCCTATTTCGCACTCAGATCAGAAAAGACTTCCCACAAAAGCTAAGAGAATATTCCTTAACAACCGACCAATAAATACATACACAAAAAACTTTTTAGGAGAGTAACCAAACACACCCGCTATTATCCCCACAGCATCGAAAACTGGGTTTGGAATAAGAGCTAAAACGATAATAAAAAACCAACCAAAACTATTAAAAGTTTCTTTAAATATTCCAAACCAAAAAGAATCTTTTTTTATTAAAACTTCTTTACCTGTTCGTCCTAAATAATATGCCACCATATCCCCTATTGCAGAACCAAGAGCTGCCAACAAAGCCACAAGGAGAGGGTTGTAGACTATTCCACCAGCAAAAACCGTTGCTATCCCAGGAGCAGGCAAAAACAATGTAACGGAACCCACTAAATTAATGAGAAAAATCCCTGCTAAACCTAAATTCCCAACCTTAGCCAATTCATTTTGAAAATAAAAAGCAAAACCAACTAGAAGAAGCGTCAGGAGAAAAAATAAAATATATTTTTGTTTGGAGCTTAATTTTATGTTTAAATTTTTCAATTATCGTTGGTATTAAATTGTTTGTTAGCAAACTTATTAGCACTTACGGCATTTCCTGCTTTAAGCTCTTTCAGCTTCCACATAAACAGTGCGCCTTTATTTTTAGCGTTAGAATCCACTACGAAAGTGTATGCTTTATCTAGTAAATTCCTATCGTGAGTTTTAGCAAGTTTAATATATAAACCCCTATGCTTCATATCATCAAATGACTCTGCTAAGTGGATTCCATAGGCTTGAAATTCACGGGAAATATGCGTATCAACTTTGGGGTCGTATTTATCTAAAATGGATCCAATCTTTTTCACTTACCTATTATATCAGCTTGCTCTTAAAAGCTCTCTTGTTATATTTACTCGTTCTTCAAGTTCTGGAATTAAGCTAATTGAACCCACTTCTCCTCCTTTTCGATCAATCACAAACAAATGATCCAAATCCTCATGCTTTTTTGGATCTGGAGGTGGTGACATGTCAGGATCAGCATCATGCGTATAACTACTTGCATCTGATAAAAAGTATACATAATAAAGTTCGAATAATTCCGCTGGGTCTACTCCGATTTCTTCAGCAATTTCAACTACTCTTCTTGCTGCCTCCGCTGGCTCAATCACTCTTCCCCTCTTAACCGCTTCAGTTTGTTTTTCAGGATTTGTATGCTTTTTAAGAAGTGCTCCCATTAGATCTCTCGTCGGAATTGCTGTAATAAGTGCTTTAGTTTTTTCATCAAAATCTAAATGCTCTAAGGCTTCAGGAATTATTTTAACAGTGTACTCGGCTTGCTTTTTTCTACCCTCCTCACTTCCTAAAGCTTCGACGGCAGCTGGTTTTCCGATATCGTGCAGTGCTAGCATTACACGGAATTGACCAATACTTAAGAGTGGTGATTTAAAGTCAGAAGCAAAATACCTATCAAACTGACCCATCATCATTAAAGTGTGCTGCTCCAAAGTATAACCTTGCCACACACCAGAATCATAACCGTAATATTTTCCATTTTCAGGATCAGATTTAAAATAACTTACGATATCGCGATTGGAAGCATGTTCAAAATCGTGATGTAACAAATCCACCCTAGTGTCCTTTTCTGTCATTTCGTATTAAATTGATTTTGAGCAGACTCAATTCCCTTCTCTAAGGCTGTAGCAATAGCTTTGGCGCCATGCTTTACCATCTTACGAGCTTTAGATTTATCCGCACCTGTAAAAGGCTTGAGAACAAATTCACTCATAGGTCGAAGCTTATCTGTATTAGTTTTTTCTCCGCCAATTCCCATTCTAAATCTCCAAAACTTATCAGTTCCCAAAGCTTCCATGACTGATTCCACACCATGATGCCCAGCAGCTGCCCCACCAAATCTTATTTTCATAAATTCGAGTGGCAAATCTAACTCATCATAAACAACCCAAATGTCTATTGGCTTAATTTTATAAAAAGCTGCAATCAATCCGACTGCAATACCTGAAGCATTCATATGAGTTTGAGGCTTAGCTAAAATCACACGTTCCCCTTCTCCTTCTTTTGGCTTGTAATCTAAAAGATATATTTCACTTTTTAATTTTTCATTAGTCTCCCATTTGGATTTACTAACAGGTTCTAAATCTTGAAGTAGATGATCTACTACCATAAAGCCCACATTGTGTCTCGTGGATTCATACTTTATACCGGGGTTTCCGAGGCCGACGATCAACTTCATAACTCACCAATTATATCACGCAAAATCAAGCTAATTGTAGGATCGTCTAATTTGTAAAAGAGGGTAAAAGAGAACTAAAGCAATAATAAATGCAGGACTAATTGAAATGATAGCAGCGATAATCCAAAGCAGTTGCCCCCAGAAGAATAATCTCCAACCTTTCATTTTTCTTTTTCTTAGAGTTGGAAAAACAATGATCATAATAAGTCCTTGAATAATTCCCAAAATGTTAACTGCTACTGTGATTATTATTGACTTACCTGCAGTGGAGAGAAGAGAAATAAATGGCGTACCGAAAAGATCAAGAATTGAAACAAGAACAAGTAAAATTCCAAAGATCAAACTTAAAAATGGCAATGCCTTAACAATTACTAATTTTGTTTCATCACTAAGTGTTGGTAGCTTTAGATAAACGGAATCAAGTATTTTAATCATAGTTTAAGCTTATTCAATTTCAGCAATCTTTTCAATCCTAAATTCCTAAGTCTTCTTGCTCATGAAGAGTCATATATTGAGAAACCGCCCGAGAATATTTGGAGTGAAGATGTAAGTCAGCTATAACTTCCATTATTTTTTCTTATATTGAATTTCGAAGAGGCGTTTTATTTCTTTTACGTCAGTTGCGTCCTCTGGCTTTTTATATGCGTTGCGGAAACTTACCAAACGAGGGAATCTCAAAGCGAATCCGTTTTCTGTTTCGGTTTTTCCAGCAGTATGAAGTGGAGACCTGGTAATCTCATCTGCTAAAACTTCAATTACTATTTTTGGCTCTATCCACACAGATGGCTCAATGATCGAATTAACTCTAGCTGGTTTATGATTTACTTTAATTTTATCAGCACGCTTATGAATTTCTCGCCATTCCTCATCTGAAAGACCAGTACCAATTCTAGAGATAGAAACAAATTCATCTTTATCTTTGTCATAAACTCCTACTAAGAGTGCACCTGCACCAAACTCCACTCTCTTTCCCCGTCCAGTAATATAACCAAGAAGTACGCAGTCAATTGTGTCTGATAACTCACCATCAGAATGTCTCTTTAATTTTACCCAGTTAAAATTTCTACCCCCTGCTTCATAAGGAGATTGCAATTTCTTTATAACTAAGCCTTCAAGGCCTTTAGAAATAGCATCATCTAGAAGTCCTTGTAAAACTTTCGGATCTGTCACTGTCTGGTTTTTGGTACGAATCAATATGTCATCTTCGGGCAATGCTTTATCTAAGATTTTCATACGCTCAGTGAGTGGCTGATCAAGCAATTGCTCTCCATCTTTATATAAAACATCGAACACAAAAGCTTTAAGAGGCAGTGCTTTTTGCGCTTCTTCTATACCATGTTTTCTGCGTCTTTTCGTAGTCTCCTGGAAAGGCAAAAATTCCTCTGAATCAGGATTATACGCCAAAGCTTCTGAATCCAGAATCACTGTTTTAGCCTTAATTTGCTTAAGTGTACCCTCAATCAGTTCTGGAAACATGTGAGTCATTTCCTCTAAATTACGGCTAAACATCCGCACCTTGTCTCCATCTTTATGAATCTGAACTCTAAATCCATCATATTTATACTGGACGTCCACCTCCCCCATTTTCTCAATTACTTTTTCTGGATTTGGAAGCCTTTCACAAAGCTCTGATCTAATTGGCGAACCCACTCTAACTTCAAGTTTTTCAATTGCTGGAAGACCTTTTTCCCAAAGAGTTTTGGCAATTAGTCCAAGATCTGAAGTTCTATTGTATGCTCCTTCTAGAAGTTTTCTGTTTGATTTATCCCCAAGCTTCGCAGTAGCAAGTGCATCAAGAATTGTAGGATCTCCAATTCCCAAGCGAGTATTACCAAGCGGAATTCTTACTAAATGCTTAGCTGAAATAGCATCAACCTTTGAAAGTAAACCAGAAAGCAAAGTCTGCCTTTTCTCCACTGTTCCCTCACCTTTTGTATATGCAATTTCTGTAAGAATCTTAAATACTTCAGAAACAGTAATATTTGAACTCTTAGAATTAGAAAGCTCTGCAGCAGCTTTTCCCATATCCCCTAACTTATTAAAAAGCGCAGTAACCATATCTTTCTCTGAGCCATAAGCAATTGCGATAGAGGCTGCTACATTTTTCTCAGCCATTCCGATTTCTACTGGCGCGAAAAATGGGGCAATTCTTCCCTGAATTAAATAAACGATTTCCTCAATCTCTTTATCCGGAGTTTTTTTAAACAGCTCAGATAAAATCTCAATAAGAGATAAACGCGAGCTTGTCGCTTCCAACTTTTCTAAATATTCTGAGAATTCCGAAAACTTCATCCTTGTGATTGTACATGATCTCTTAATTGTTCTCTAGTCATTTTTACTGGCCATACCAAAGAGTCTCCAAGATAAACTGGGAGCGCTTGAGAGGGATCACCTTCTCGCATTATTTTAATTGCTTTTGGAAGCTCCCAATCCTCTCTTATTTGTAAGCCCTTTAATTCTCGAGGCGCTATCCTATCCTTAACGACAAATTCTGTAACCCATGGCTCAAATACACCATTCGGATCTATTAACTCAGGTGGAATATCAGAATGATCAATTACTTCCCCTAATGGCTCAACTAAAATTGAAATATCAGAAAACACATATCTATTTCCTCTATCATCTCCTCGCTCTAAGGACACATAAGTATTATTATGCTTTGCCTGATAAGATCTCCTGTAATTAGTTTTACCAATGCGTTTTGCGAAATCTGCTGAAATTATTCCTTCAGCTAATATTTCTGGCAGTTTATCAAAAGTTGTCCCATGCCAAAGTGGATATGGCTCAGAAAAAGGATCTGTCACTTTCTCCATCGCCTCCTCTTCTCTTGTTTTTGGTGGTTGTGCATCTGTAGCTTCCATATTAACTCATCACATACTTCGCGCCTTTGGTGCTTCCCGACTTCTTTACAATTCCATCCTTGATCAATCCCTTTAATTCGTTAAGAATAGTATCCTCTGAAACCATTGGGAAAAGGGTTCCAAAACCTTTGTTCTGAAGATACCCTACTTTCTGAATATATTCAATAATCTTTATTTGCCTGTCACTAAGCATCACTGGTTTACCGCCCAGTTTTTCTTTTAGTTTCGCATCAATAGAAATGTTTTCTACTTTCTCTTTAATTTTATTAAGTTCAATTGATAAACCTTTAGTGAAGTACTCAAGCCAAACTGTTTCATCCCAGTCATATTTCTCTACACTCTTTAGTGCCTCATAATAATCCAAAGCATCGGAATCGAAGTATTCTTCAAGTGAAAAGAAGCGACGGATATCATAACCCTCGAGAAAGAGAATCAAAGTCGAAAGTGCGCGCGCCACTCTACCATTTCCATCTACAAAAGGATGAATGCGTACGAATTCATAGTGTACAATTCCTGCTCTTAAAACGGGATGAATGTCTTGCTTCTCTCTGTTGTTAATAAAATCGAGCAGCGCTTCCATTTGAAAAGGAA
>CAZGGU010000012.1:22642-26056 GCA_964525395.1 uncultured Gammaproteobacteria bacterium | reverse complement strand
GCCTTCGGCGCATATGTCATGGGAAAACAGTCTACTCCTCAAATGGCAGAACAAACAGCTTCTACCCCTTCCCCCACCCCAGATCCGACAGCAGACTGGCAAACGTATACTTCAGACTGTGGCTTTACGATTAAGTTTCCCAATAATATGACCGCAAGAAAAGATTTTCGAGATAGTCCAAATGCAGGAGTTAATCAATGCGCAGATATTTTCAACAAAGATACAAAGATTGTCCTCGAAGGGTATGACAATTTATTAATTACCATCAATAGAACTCCTTTGGGTGAAAAAGTCTACAACTCACCAGTAAACTCTCTAAGTGAATACGTAAAAGCTTACTCTAATGGACAACCTGTTATGACCGTTTATAAAATATTTGGCAATAACGAAGGAGTTCTTGGAGAATTTCCTGGTGCAGGATCTGATTTTACATATATTTTTAAAAACGGCGAGTACATTTACCATGCAAGTTGGCAATCCCAATACTATAATCCTGATACCCAAAATATAATAAATAATATTCTAACCTCCATACGATTTACTAACTCCAATAATCCTATTACTACTGCAGATTGGCAAAAATATAATAACTCTGAATATAATTTTTCTTTAAAATATCCGAATGATTGGAAAGCCACAACCGTTACTTCTCCAGAAGATGAAACAATTGTATATATTAGCTCTCCTTCTTACCCAAGTGGACCGTATGTTTGGATTACAAAAGAAAAATCTCTACCTAATGGCACTAAACAACAAAATGTAGGAGGAAAAGAAATCTATTTGTATTACATGACTCCCGGAAGAGATGCGTCTATTACAGGTTTTATAAAATCTCCAGACGGTGAATATTATAGCCTTTCACTTCAGCCATTTTATAAAAATCAGTCATTAACTGAAACAGACTCAGGAAAAATGTTTACACAATTGATTTCAACTTTTACTAATGGAAAATAATACTACAACGCAAGAACAACCAATCATGAACCCTACTCCTCCTGCTCCGCAAAATCCTACCCCTGCACAACCTCTCCCTAGGCATATGCCAAAATCCGTTGCGATTATTGCAATAATTATTTTACTATTCCTACTTCTTGCTGGTTCAGCAGTAGGAATATATAACTTAGGTAAAAAATCCGGTACTCCTATCCCATCACCAGTCGCTGTAAATTCGCCATCTCCTACCCTTGAACCAAGCGCAAATTGGAAAACTTACAAAGGTGACGGATTTACTTTTCAATATCCGACGGGTGCAAATATCTCAAAAGAAAATGCTTACAGCTTTATGACTGCCCAAAATGTTCCTGTAATAAAATTATCGGGCAATAATTTGAATGATCCCTTTTTATTAGAAATTTTTATTGAAAATAATCAAAAAAATCTATCTTCCCAGCAGCTCATCGATGCATACTTAAAAAGTATTGAAAAATCTAAAGATACTATTGCTTCAGCTAGAATAGCTAAAACACTAACAGAATATAAAAATGGGGAAATAAACGGTCTATATGCCCTTTTTGGATCTGATTATAATTATGATTTAGTCGTTATGACAAAGAATAATAAGATTTATACTTTTGTTTACACGGGAGATCAAGGCGAAAAAATAAGCAGTACGGATGAAGCAGTGGTAAACCAAATTCTTTCCACATTAAAATTCACAAACTCTCTAGATTCTACTCAATCAAATGAAGATGGAATCTCTATGTCTGCTTCACCTAATAAAGGCGCTGCTGGAAGCAGTGTAAAAATAAAAATTAACGGCTTGAAAGATGCCAATTACTATTTAAGCTTTACAGATTCTGAGGGTGGATTTTCAGAACAAGGATCAATGCTTTTAATAAATAATTATAATTTAAATAAGAAAGAATACAATGGCTCAATGACTATTCCTACAGAAGTACTTTATTATCCAAGCGGAGCTATAAATGGTGTTCCTAGAAAAACCCTCAAAGGACTTGGAAAAATCGAATTAGTTGATCTTGATAAACCAAATAAGAAAACCGAAGATAGCCAGTCGAAAATACTAAGCATTCCTTTCACAGTTAACTAATGCCGAAAAAGAGTAATAAAAATAAATTTGATCCGAAGATTTTTTTAGTTATTTTCGTGGGAATCTCAGGAGTACTTGCATTTATTCTCGGTGGAATTTTCCTTGGATCCAGTCCAAATGTGGATGTAGATGAAGTGGCTGGAAAAACGAGTGTTTATAAAAATAATGATTATGGATTTGAAATAACCTATCCTACTGAGGGACAAGTAATTGACGCTAATGGAAAAATGACTCCAGGAAAATGTGGAGCTACTATCAAACCAACACCTATTTCCTCATACAATTACGTTTTAAGTTTTGATAATTATTTTATGGTGACCGAACAAGATTTCGATGGTAGTATCGCTGAATTTATAAATAGCTATCCTGGTTACAATCTTTTCAACACTAAACCAATAGATGTTCCTGGTGCGAACGAAGCAGTATCTATTTCTAAAAAAGCGGATGCAACGCCTGAAGACTTGATGAAGTCTCCCTTCGCCTATACCCTAAGAATCATCAAAAAAGGTAATGAAATGTTTATGATTACTGGTCTGCAAAATTACGGAAATCCTGGTGGCTGCGTCCCCGCCAATGATACAGCTCGAAATAAAGTAATTGATACTTTCAAATTTACAAACTAAACTAAATCTATGGCCAAGAAAAATAAAAAAGAAAATAAAGTTTTAAAAAAGCTAATTTGGATAATATTAACTGTAATAGTTATTTCTATTCTTATAACAATTGCCCTCTTTATATATTCGTCTAAAATAAATACAACAGATCTACAAACCAAAAATACTTATACATCAGAATCAGGATTTAGCGTCAACTATCCAGCGATGATGCAACAATATCCAGTAGGTTCAAGCAATAGCCAACAAGTCATAATTGGCTACCCAGATTCAGACGTAACAATTAGGTTTACATCCTATCCTAATCCTGAAAATCTTAGTGAGACTGACTGGTGGGAATTAAACGGAGCAAATATTCTTAAAGAACAAAATACTCGGTCATCTATGAATTTAAAATTCAATAATTTTAAATTAAGTAAAGTTCAATTTGGAAAAAATGAATTCTTATATGCAGAAAATACTGAAGGAATTAATAGTCAATATATAATAAACATTGGAAAAAATACTATTAATATAATCCCAGGAATGATTAATAAAGAACTTATAGAAAAAATTCTCTCCTCTTTCCGTTTTACCAACTAACACCCATACGTAGCGAGCCTTGAAACAAATGACGTTAAATTTTTACGAAGTAACTGAGACTTCCTCTTTTTTCACTTCAACTCTCTCTTCTGCATTGCCTTGTCCTTCCGAAGCTTCAGCGGAGGAGGATTTGATATCTTCCAACTTCCACGCAGCAAAGTCACAATTCGG
>CAZGGU010000012.1:0-22542 GCA_964525395.1 uncultured Gammaproteobacteria bacterium | reverse complement strand
GGATAATTCGCACAGCCATAAAACTTTCTGCCCTTTTTGGTTTTCTTAATTACCACTTTCCCGCCATCTTTTGGACAAAGCACATTGGTTTCTTGAGTGAATGGCTTAGTGAATTTACATTCTGGGAATCTGTTACAAGACAAAAACTTTCCAAATTTTCCAGAGCGAACGACGAGCTGTCCTTCCCCGCACTGCGGGCATTTTTCTCCTGTTTCTTCAACTGCGATCTTCACCCTCTCTGCACCTTTTACGTTTTCCAAATCTTTTTCAAAAGGAACATAAAATTCTTTCATCACTGGAACCCACTGCTTCTTTCCGTTCGCGATTGCATCCAGTTCATCTTCCATATTCGCAGTGAACGGAACATCATCGATATCTTTGAAATTAGCTACCAAAAAGTCATTAACTGTAAAACCAACAGCGGTAGCACTAAATCTTCCTTCATTTCGCTCTATATAACCACGCGCTTCGATGGTTGAAATAATAGTCGCATAGGTTGATGGTCTGCCAATTCCTTTTTCTTCAAGAGTTTTAATAATTGAAGCATCGTTATATCTTGGTGGCGGAAGTGTCTCATGAAATTCTGACTGAGCAGAAACGAAATCTAGTTTATCTGCCGCTGTGAAATCTGGCAGTCTCTTATCATCAAGTGCTGCTGGGTTAATTTTAAGAAATCCTTCGAAGACTAAAACTGAGCCATTGGCTTTTAGTGTATATGCACCGTTTCCCGCGTCCACTAACACGACCGTTGATTCTGTGATAGCATCTGCCATCTGTGTAGCAAGTGCTCGTCGCCAAATAAGTTCATATAGTTTTCCAAACTGTGGTCCAAGATTTCCTGAAACTTCCGCTGCGCTAACTCCAATCTTTGCAGGACGAATAGCCTCATGTGCTTCTTGAGCATTTTTCGAATTAGATTTATAAAATCTTTCTTTTCCTGCCAAATATTTATCACCATATTCTTTCTTAATAAAGTCTTGCATCTGCTTTTTCGCAGCTTCAGCAATAGTTACGGAATCAGTTCTATGATAAGTAATATAACCTTCTTCATATAATTTTTGCGCTACGCTCATTGTGCGTTTTCCGTTTAATCCCATTCTCCTTGCGCCATCCTGTTGAAGTGTGGAGGTAGTATAAGGTGCAGGTGGAGTTCGTCTCATTTCTTTTCTCACTACATCTTTAACGATAAACTCTCGAGTCGGAAGATCTTTTTCGATTTCTTTTGCACGAGCTTCTGAATCAATAACAGTTTTAGTGAATTTATATTCCCCATCATAAAGCGAAACTTTATTGGAAATTTCTATTTTCTTAGAATCAATTTCGATAAGTTCAAATGGAGTTTGGACATCTGATTTTCGCAAATTTACAGTAATTGTAAAATAGGGCTCTTTACTAAATTTCTCTATTTCTCTTTCACGCTCAACTATTAACCTAAGTGCTACCGACTGCACTCTTCCTGCTGATAGTCCGCGTCGCACTTTCTGCCATAAAACTGGAGACAGCTTATACCCTACTAATCTGTCTAGAACTCTACGAGCAGTTTGAGCATCCACTAAATTTTTATTTACTTTATTCGGATTTGCTAAGGCCTCATCAATCGCTTCTTTCGTAATTTCATGGAAAACGATTCTATCTGCATCCTTAAGGCCAATATTTTCTGCGATATGCCAAGCTATCGCTTCTCCTTCTCGATCCAAATCAGTTGCAAGAATAACTCTATCAGCAGATTTACTAGCACGTTTAATCTGATCGATGGTTTTTTTCTTATCCTTCATTAGCTCATACTGAGGATCAAAATCATGCTCTAGATCCACTCCGAGCTTGGATTTAGGAAGATCATAAATGTGACCCATCGAAGCTATTACCTCATAATCGGCACCCAAAAACCTCCCAATAGTTCGGGCTTTCGTAGGCGACTCAACAATTACTAAATTCTTTGCCATAATCTTAACAGTGTATTTTACATTGTACAGGACGTGTCAAGGAGAAAACAAAATTTTCGACGAAGATCCCTCAAAAATGCTCCTTAGCCACGCTACGAAAAGTAGGTCAGGCGAATGATAAAATTAGTGGGATCAAGGGGCTTAATGTCTTATTCCTCTCCGCTCCTCCAAATAACCTGACTAGGAACCAAACCAAGCGCATCTATTAAAACAGTTTCATCTATAGGAGCTCCTTCATCCACTTCAATAATAGTTTTTCCTTCAAAATAAGGATGATCATATTCAATAAGCCTAACTGGAGTACCATCTAAGTTCACTAACGCATGCTTCATGGGTCCCGGCTGATCCCCCCACTCACCGTTTGGATCTGTAAAATCAATTCCAAATCTGGCCTCTAGCACCTGTCGATCGACTTCCACTTCATAAACTTCTCGAGGTGATCTTGTGGCCCATCCCCAGCTCTCATCTGGAGTAAATTGCTGAACTCTTGGCTCCTGATCTGTCATAACTAAAACATACTCTTATACATTTTTATTGTCAATACAACGAAAACTCTCCACCATTATTTTTTATTATCCCTTTCATCTCCATCATAGAAATGATGGTCCCTACTTTTGCTGGATCCAATTTTAATCTGCGAACTAATTCATCGAAATGCAAACTTTCGTTTTCCAGAAGCTCCGCAACCCTCCACTCCTCATTTGATAAAGCAACATAATTTTTCTTGTCCCTCGAAGCTTTAGCGAAGCGGGATATTCCCAACTCCTTTATAACGTCTTCAGGTGTCACTACTAATTTCGCTCCTTTTTCAATGAGTTTTAAAGGTGCTGCTGACAAACTTGAAGTAACAGGTCCAGGAACTGCGAAAACCTTACGACCGAATTCCAAGCCAAAATTCGCAGTAATCAAACTTCCCGAATCTTGTGCGCCTTCTGTCACCAATATTCCATCTGAAATTCCTGCGACAATTCTATTTCGGGCAGGAAAAGTTCCTGCGGTAGGATTTTCACCCAAATGCATTTCTGAAATTATCGCGCCCCCTGATTTTAATATTTCATCATAAATTTTTTTATTCTCCCTGGGATAGCAAATATCTACGCCATTTCCTAAAACAGCGATTGTCTTACCGCCTGACTTTAAACAAGCGGAGTGCGCTAATCCATCTACTCCTAAAGCGAGTCCAGAAACAATTATTAAACCTGATTCTGCGAGATTTGCTGCGAACATTTCCGTAACATTTTTCCCATAAGTCGTAATTCTGCGAGTCCCCACGATTGCCAAAGCCTTTTCGTGATTTAATGATTTAATTAAACTCATTTCTCCTTTTACAAATAAAATTATTGGTGGGTTAGAAATTTGTGTTAATTTTTTGGGATAATATTTATCTGCCAAACAAACGAACTCTACTCCAGCAGATTTTAATTTCTTTAGCTCTAACTCGACATCAAATTCTTTTCTAAATTTTTCTAGCCTTCCTGCTAGATTTTCTCCAAGAATTTTTATAAGTTTCCAATGAGGCGCATGCCAAGCATTTTCTGCAGTACCGAAATTTCTTAGGAGCACGTCGAACTTTTTAGGCCCGATACCTGGCATAAGAGAAAAAGCTAAATAATAATTTCGCTCCATATTGACAATCTATCATTAATCTATACAATGCTAAAGATATTATCAAATGAACATAGAAACAAGAATAATAAATACAGAAGAGGCTTTTCAAAATGACCCCTATCATTTTTTAGGAGTCTTACTGCCTGAACAAATCAAACAAACTGATCAAAGAGGTATATATTATGAAATTGCCAAAGATGCTGAAGTTTTAATAGAAGGTCAAATGCTAGATGGAAAGCATAAGCCCTTAGTCATAGGACCATTAAATGAACCTATTAAAATAGCACTACTTGGAGTAGGAAGAAATGTTAGAAATCCTGAGAACGCAAGCAATGTTTCTGCAGTATTTAGCTACGACCTAAGTCAACTAGATCAAGCAACGCAATATGTTCGAGGTCTAAGACAATACAGAGGTCAAGATTCTAAGAATGTAGCAGTTCAACTTTTTTTCTTGCGGCATGATTACTTTGAAGTGGATCACAGTAAATTAGATTTAACTGGTATAAATGGTATTCATGTAGTGGCTAATCTTCCTAAAGATCCTCGAGCTGATATTCACCATCAATCTTCTAAATATAGATTTGGACGTCCAGGCATTTCTTGGTATTAATTCTATTTCAAAGTAATTAGCGTTTAAACCACTCAGTGAGGATTTCTTTCGCGATAGGAGCAGCAATATTTGATCCCTCCCCTGATTCTTCTGCTAGAACTGTCACTACTATTTGTGGGTCATATGCAGGAGCAAAAAGAGTAATCCAAGAATGAGGTAAGGTCTTTTCTCCTCCATGTTGAGCCGTTCCTGTTTTACAAGCCACTACTACGTGACGATAATCTTTAAACCCAGCAGATGTAGTAGCTGCTGCGGCTTCAGTAAAATTTTTACCATCGATCTTTAACTTCGAATTTTTTACCTTAAAGTCAAAAAGTGGCCAAGCTACGCCAGTTGGCGCACATGCTTCGATCATCCCTTGTCTAATTGGCTCAATGGTTTTTTTACTAAGAAAATTTTTATTAATCACTTGCTCTCCGAGATCTTTTAATAAATAAGGACGGTAAAGTGTTCCCCCATTCGCAATCACCTCTGCCCAGGCATTTACATCAAGTGGTGTTGTCAAAAGATATCCTTGTCCAATTCCATAATGATATGTATCACCTAAAAACCAAGGTTCTCCAATATTTTTTCTTTTCCATTCATCAGTCGGAACTATTCCCCTGGCTTCACCTTCTAGATCTATTCCTAAATCTTTATCAATACCAAACTCACGAGACATCGCTGATAGCTTAGACAATCCCACTTTTTCAGCAAGTTTGTAATAAAAAATATCATTAGATCTTTTCAAACCCTTTATAACATTTACCTCCCCGTCAGTTCCACCATTATTCGTGTAATACCAGTTCGCGAAAGAAAATTCACCAATTTTTATTACCCCCGTGTCTTTAACACTATATTTAGTGTCAATAATATTATTTTCAAGTCCTGCAGCTGAAGTGATTATTTTAAAAGTAGAACCCGGCGGATAAACTCCAGAGATTGGTCTATTTAAAAAGGGCTGATTATCTCCATCATTAATAATATCTTGAACTGATTGGTATGCGGAATCTGTTGCGGTTTTATAATTTAAACCTTGAGTAAAAAGATTGGGATCAAATGAGGGATTTGAAACAAGAGCGAGAATTTCACCTTTCGGAGTTGAAACCACCACAGCTCCTTTTTTAACCTTGGAAATTGCTTTATATGCCTTCTCTTGTAAATCTCGATCCACCGTTAATTTAATATTTCGTCCTGGAATCGGATCGGTTTCTCCCAGTTTTCTGACCACTTGTCCTGCTGAATTTATTTCTGCAAGTTGTCGCCCATCTTGACCTTTAAGAAAGTTTTCATACTGAGATTCGATTCCCATTTTTCCAATAATGTCTCCTGACTTATAACCAGCATATTTATCCATCTTCAACTCATCTTCTGAAATTTGCCCCAGATAACCCAAAAGATGTGCCATTGATTCTTTTTCTGGATAATCTCTTAACGAATCAATTTCCAAATTCTTTTCGCCTTTTGCAAGAAGTGGCACAGCATCTTCCTGAGTCAGAAGTTTGGTTTTATCTTTTTCGACCAACCTATATCCTGGGGTATTAAAAACAAGCGGGTTTCCATTGCGATCAAAAATTGTTCCGCGAGGAGCATGTACAACAACTGTCTTTACTCTATTATTATCAGCTAAATTTCTATAATAATTTCCCTGAAGAACTTGAAGATATGCGAGACGTAGAATAATTAATCCTAAACCAAAAACTAGAATCAACGGAACCAAGAAAAATCGCATACCCCGCGGCGACTCATGATCGTGATAGTTTCCTTTTCTCTTAATTTTTTCTGTAGTTATAAACTCTGGAAAAACTGGACCGATTTTATCCATATTTTGAATATCTTACTTTTTTCTTATTGGTAATTTGAAAAATATAAAAAGAAGTTGCTGAAATAAAAGTTGCAACTATTGACTCAATTAATGCGAATCCGCTCCCTGTAATTATTAAATAAAGAAATGATCCGAAAAACGAAAAGACAATAACAAAACCTAAGTTTTCTATTTCAAATTTTTTACGATATAGATAAATTAAAAAGACATAAAGAACAAAAAACAAACTAGATACACCGATGGTTTTTAGCGTTAACATATCTAAAAACATACCCGACAAAAATGCAAGCAAAAAAATCTCGTTTTTCTTAAGAGTCACTGCTCCAATAAGAATAACCAATAGAACCAATGGTAAAGACGTAATGCTTGATTCTAGAAGAATCGTAATTATGAGTAATAAAGAAATGTAAATCATGGCAAGATGAAAACAGTTTCAAGTGATTTAAAATCGACTGGAGTCTTTATCGCGGCTTTTTGAAAAAGATCAGCTGGTTTTTTTTCAATAGAAACCACTCTTCCCACAATCAGTCCTGGAGGAATTCCATTATTATTTTCATCCTTTTCACCTTTCGTATATACTAACGTATTTTTTTTCATGTCAGCAGTAAGTAAAACATTATCCAGAACCATTTCATTATTTCCTTTTCCACGAAGTACGCCTATTATCTCAGCACCATCATTTGGCTTAATAACTGCTGTATATACTGAATTTTTATTAGTTAATAGATTTACTTTAGATGATGAATCGGTAAGCTTAATTACTTTCCCAATTAAATAATTATTTATCATAACCGCGCTTCCCATTTTTACCCCATCCTTTTCACCTTTATTTATTATCAAATATTCAGGGGTACTCACTCCTGGAATAAATCCAGGAAGTCCCACTACTTGAGCGGGTAAAATATTTAGAGAATCATCTTGAGAAAGAGCAAATTGATCTTTCAATGCTTTATTTTCGATTACTAAATTCTGCTGAGCAGCCAATGCTTTTTTGTAAGCAATATTTTCTGCTAAAAGCTCATTTATTTGACGATTTTTATAATTTCCAAATGCAAGGACTCCAATAGAAGAAGTGCGTATTCCAGATGTAGAAGAATTAAAAACTGAAGTTATACTATTAATAATGCCACTGTTCCCAAGGAAAATAAGAAACAAACTGAGTGTTAGAAAAACTAAAAAGAATGGAATAAAGTTTTGTTTCTTCTGCATGACAAGTGGTATTTATTCTAGACTGTTTCTACTCTCACATCAAGCCTAAATTTATCTTAAAATTGATATTTCGTCCTAGCTTTTATATAATTCCTCGCATGAGCAGAGAAATTTTAGATAATCCCAACAAAATTCCTGATACAAATTCTGGCAAAGCTGAAGCTTTAGCCAGATACAGATGGCTTAAGAAAGTCGGTGGAGCTATTGGTCTTAACCTTGGCTCAACTGTCGATGAAGCAGCACTCCTTGAAGAAAGAAGATTAAGAGAAGCTACGGATACGATCACATTTGAAACCTCTGATAAGATTCCAGAAGATACTTCAGATGAAAGGCTTCAGAGTAATATCTAGGCTAATCTAAACCACCGATTACTTTTACCCGCTCAAGCAACTTCTCATCCTCTAAAACTTTTCCAGTTCCACGAACTACAGTAGTTAGCGGATCATCTGATCGTATTACTGGAATATGGGTTCGGTCAACTATTAATTTATCCAATCCATAAATCAATGAGCCACCTCCAGTAAGAAGTATTCCATTCTCCAGAATGTCAGATGTTAATTCTGGCGGTGCTTCCTCGATGACATCAGCTACATTTTCTAAAATCTTCATTACTACTGGAGCAAGTGCCTCGCGAACTTCTGATTCGTTTACAGTAAGACTTTTCGGCAATCCTGATTCTAAATCCCGACCTCTGACTACTGCCATTCTTTCATCTTCTTTTTTTATTTTTTCCTCATCATCTTTGGACTTTCTCCTCGGCCTCTCATATGCAGTGCCTAGTTTTATTTTTAATTCCTCAATAGTTCTATCACCCAAAAGAAGTCCGTGCTTGAGTCTTATATAATGACCAATCGCAGCATCCATATCATCCCCTGCAGTTCTAAGCGAACGAGAGACTACAATTCCTCCGAGCGAAATAACTGCAATTTCTGTAGTTCCTCCTCCTATATCTACCACCATTTTACCAGTCGGCGCAAAAACAGAAACTTCTTCGCCTATTGCTGCTGCCATCGGTTCTTCAATAAGATACGCCTCCCTTGCTCCCGCAGATAAGGCTGCCTCCCAAACAGCACGCCTTTGAACTTCAGTTACAGCTGAGGGAATTCCAATAACTACTCGAGGACGAGAAAACATCATGGGAAGTGAATTGCCATGTTCGTGAACGTCCTGGATGTAGCGTTTAATCATAGCTGAAGTCGCATCAAAATCAGATATAACACCACCGCGTAGTGGACGAATTGTAATGATTGATTCTGGTGTTTTACCAAGCATTTTCTTCGCCTCACTTCCCATGGCGATAACTTTTTTGGTTTTTTTATGAATAGCGACAACGGATGGTTCGCGAATCACGATTCCTTTTCCCTTTACCCAAACCAGCGTGTTAGCAGTTCCTAAATCTATTCCGATGTCATATGAAAGCAAGCTGAAGATTCGTCGAAACATAATACGAAAACTACCAACATAAGCTGGCAGCATTTGAATTCATTCTATCGATCAGGCTAAACTTTTGCAACAGATCAAACTATAAATTGACATACCAATTCCCTTTCCCATACCATATAACTATGCCAGAAAATGTTCTAAGCCAACCAATAACCACAGACGACCTTCAAGCAATTCATACCCAGGTCTGGTTCCGAGATCTGCTCCCCTAGAACTCTCTGCTCGATCTTTAGACTTACTAAAACAACGCATGGATAAAGAGATCATCAAAATTAAAGAGATGTTTCCAGATGTGCCCGAAGCACAACTAGAAGCAGCTATAAACGTCGCTTATGGTTATGCTGGAAATTTAGATCGTAGCACTTTACAACGAAATACAGAAATTTCTATTCATGAGAAAGAGGCAACAGCTAGAATAAGCCACGCTCTATCTCACGCTGCAATATATGCCTCTTCTCCTGAAGCAAGCCCAGAAGAACAAGAAGCCATTGCTAGTTATTTAAGGCTTGCACAAAACTTAATAAACAATAAGATGTTGGAAAACAATACATTAATTAATGAACATTGGACTGGACTTAAACGCGAAGTAGGAGTTATAAGAACTTTACTCGATGCAGGATATGAAGTTTACTTGCCAGACTATAACCAAGATCCGCTCGAGGTGCCTGAAGAAGAAAATGAAGTTCTCCAGTACGATATAAAATCTGGAGTGGATATTTTTGCAATCAAAAATGGAAAAATTGTTTTAATAGATGTGACAGGCAGCCGACAGCACCAACAAAAACCTGTCGCTATACAACCGCCAAAACAAATTGATATCGGTTTCGAATGGAATCCACTACTTAGAAGAACTCTTATTGATTCACATCCTGCTGAAGTTTACAGATTAGTTTTAGGAATTCCTAGACAGAATGATACATTTCTTCCTGCAGATTTTAAAAAAATGCCTACTCATGAGGCACTAAATAAATTTGGCAGACTTAGATACGATCAAGGTCAAGCAATAATATCCATTCTTGACTCACTAAAGCCAAAAAAGGTAGATTATAAACTCGCATAACTATGCCAAAAGAAATAAAAAAACGTGACCCATTACCACCAACTCTTCCCACAGATGCACAAATTTTTATTGAAGTCGCTAAGGCCATGGAAAGAGTAGCAGGAGAAGTTGTACAAGATGAACAGAGAAATCCCTCTCCAGAAAAACCCTCTGAAGAACCAAAAACTTCTTAAGCAATTTACTTGTCTAAGCAATTTTCCCCTGATACAATAAGTTTTGTGAAAGTAGTTGACTATATAAATAAAACCATAGAAATCTCGTTTTATTCCCTATTCTTTCTAGTCCCATTAGTTCTTGCCCCAAATACTTCTGAGCTTTTCGAATTTAATAAAATGTGGCTAACTTTCGGACTCACCGCACTTATTGGTACGCTTTGGTTTTCAAAAATGTTAATTCTAAAAAAGGCTGTTTTCCGCCGAACACCTTTTGACTTACCGATTGCTCTTTTCTTAGTAGCAATGGTAATCTCTACAATTCTATCTATGGATCCGCACATATCTCTCTGGGGATATTACTCTAGATGGAATGGCGGACTATTATCAATACTTGCTTACATCTTCCTTTTTTATGCTTTTGTTAGTAATTTCTTCATGCCAGGCGAAGAGGAGCAAACTAACAAAAAAGAATGGTTTTCATTCTTTATGGATCAGCCTAATGGAATTAAGGTTGTTAAAAGGTCCATTTTAGTTTCGATTGCTTCAGGTCTGGTCGTTGCACTTTGGGTCATTCCATCACATTTCGGATTTGATCCGACTTGTCTTTTCTTCCGCGGAGAACTGAATGTCGCTTGTTGGACGAATGACTTCCAACCTATGATCAGAGCATTTGGCCCACTTGGCCAACCGGATTGGCTTGCTGGATATATGTCCATTCTCCTTCCACTAACTCTTGGCTTAGCTATTATCGCGATGCGAGAATCTAAGAAATTATTAAACTACAAACTTTGGTTTTTCGGAATTACTTTTTTCCTTTTTTACATTTCGCTACTTTTTACGGGTTCTCGTTCTGGAATCGCGGGTGGAATCTTAGCAACTCTAATTCTGATTGGAATCTATATACTAACCAACATTAAAAATCTTAAATTCCTAAAACACCCTTTCGTTCCGATTTTCGTAGTAACGGTTCTAGTGTTAAGCTTTTTTATTCAGGTTCGCGTACCTCTTATTGATAAAATATCATTCCATGAAGTTCAAAATATGTTTGCAAAATCAGCACCTTCTGCATCTAATGAAGTGGCTACAAATGCTACTGCTTCAGCAACCACCAAAGTTGATGATGTAGAAGGCGGAACTAATTCACTACACATCCGTAAGATTGTCTGGCGCGGCGCACTTGATGCATGGAAAGATAATGCATTAATTGGTACAGGAGTTGAAACCTTCGCATTCGCTTACTATAAATATCGACCAATTGAGCACAATACCGTTTCTGAATGGAATTTTCTATATAACAAAGCTCATAACGAGTATCTCAATTATTTAACAACCATGGGAATTTTTGGTTTAGGAACTTACTTGTTCTTCCTAATAATGTTTATCGCCTTTTCAATTATCAATATTTTCAAAGTTAAATTTAAACCATTTATATTCTTAAAATCCGATACTAATATTGACGTAAAAGATCCAACCTTAATCGCATTATTAGCCTCTTTCATTGGAATTATTTTTATAAATTTCTTCGGTTTCTCTGTCGTAATCATGAATATTTATCTTTTCCTAATCCCAGCTTTTGCTCTAATCTATGTTTCCATGATTAAACCACATGAAGATTTTAATCAGAATAATAATCCCATAACCTATGGGCAATGGTCCGGTGTTGCAGGGCTTTTCGGTATTCTCCTGCTAATTATTTGGTTCCTAATAAATAGCTGGTCAGCTGACACTAATTATGCACTAGGGATGAACTATGACCGAGCTAATCAATATCAAACAGCCTATCCTTATCTAGAAAAAGCGGTAAAACAAAGACAAGAACCTGTTTTCGAAGATGAATTTAGCGTCAATCAAGCAATCCTGGCTGTTGGTTTTTCGGGGCAGCAAGGAAGCCAATCAGCTGCCTTAGTTCAAGAACTTATAAAAAATTCTCTTGATACTAATGACAAACTTATTAGACAGTATCCACATAATCTTCTCTATTGGAAATCCAGAATTAGAATCCTTTATTCTCTTTCTCAATTAGATAATCGTTTCCTTCCTATGGCGCTTGAAGCTGCTCGACAAGCTGAAAAATTGGCACCAACGGATGCTTCCATTCTGTATAACGTAGGTGTATTGTCTGGACAAAATGGAGACAGTAAAAAAGCCGTAGAAATTCTTGAAAAAACAATAGTGTATAAACCCGATTACAGAGAGGCTCATTATGCGCTTGCTCTTTTCTACCACGACCTAGGAATAAATAAAAATGCCAAAGGTGAATTCCTCAGCATAAAGGATCCTGTATATCATCAAAAAGCGATTGACCAACTTCAATTTATTCTTGATCATATCTCTAGTGAAGATCCTCAAACCCTCGATACAATCGAAACCTGGCAAAAAGAAAGATAATTCCCCTCACTCCCCTTTAATTTCATAATTATGCAAACATGCCTGCGCTTTAGTATAAAAGAGATTAAGCTTTTCGTAGTTTGCGAAACCAGGGGGATTCCTCACAAATTTGTTGAGGAGGGGGTCAAATCCCACGAGGAGCAAACGGAGAAAAATAACCTGACTTCGTGTGCGGGAAGTTTTGTATTTCTTTTTTATTAAAAAGTAATAATTAAGCTTATGTTATGCTATAATTACGCTCAAATGACACCAATTCTTAGCGCTCCAAATGTAGTCTTAAGCAAAATTGCGGAGCCTCATAATTTTAAAAATAAAAAAGAACTTGAAGAACTTCTTAAAAAAATGGAAGAAGCGCTTCTATCTGCTGATGACCCGAAAGGCGTTGGACTTGCTGCGCCCCAAATAGGTGTTTCCAAATCTATTTTTATCGCCAAACCTACTGAAAAATCTAAAATCACTGTTTATGTAAATCCGAAAATAGTTGAATCAGAAAAACTGGAAACTAATCAAACCAAAACTAAAATCAAAAGACTTGAGGGCTGTTTATCTCTTCCAAATATTTGGGGTGAAGTAAAAAGATACGGAACAGTTACGCTTACTTACCAAACAGAAACAGGAAGAGAAATTACGAAAAAATTTACTGGTTTTATGGCCACAATCGTACAACATGAAGTCGACCATTTAAATGGAGTTCTTTTTCCACGAAGAGTTATCGAACAAAAAGGGAAACTTTATAAGTCGTATAAGAACGAAAAACACCAAGACGAATTCGAAGAATTAAGTATTTAAGCTCTCCCTGAATAAACTGGAGTTCTAGCGACTCCTCCTATTTTTTGATTAAAAGCTGCAAGCACCTCGCTAAAACCTGTTCCAAAAGTTCTCAAATCAATATCCGAGTCAAAATGATGACCAGCTCTTTGCTGCAAGCCAGGAAAAATAAGTCCGTTCATTCTGTCATTCTCCTCTCTCCCTCCCACAGAAATATCATATGCTATCTTTCCTCCCCATTGCAGTCCTTCATTATCCATTCTGATCCTAATCTCATCCTGAGGCTTAGTTTTTGGAGTAAGAACTATGGCAAACTTGGGCTGAGCACTATCTTCTCTTCGCATGCTCGCACCTTGAGGTTTTTGCCAACGCTTCTCACGAATAGCCACTTCAATTTTTTCAAAATCAACACCACCTATTTTTACACCTTTTGCCACATATGCACTAACTTGGTCGTTCATTCTGCGATATCTAGCTTCTTCATGCAAATCTCTATACAGAGGTATCTGATCATTCGCAAGTGAACCACAGGCAATAGCTGCAATACTAATAGATCTAAGTACTGATTCATAACTAGCACTATCTAAGCTAGGCGTAACCGCACCATCATAGGATGCTTCTGCCAAATCTAATAACTTCAACATTAGCTCATCATACATAGCATTCGCAGCTTGTTGAGGCTTATTTCCTGCTTCCGCATTCTTAATAAAGGTGATTCCATCTTCCCCACCACAACTTTCTCTAACTCTTTCAAGTATTCCTCCTAGCTCAGCTTCTTTTGGTTGGGGTAATTCTGATGATCTTGGATCCATACTATAACTATATATAAAAATGAATCCCTATTACAAGTTTAAATCGTAAGCAAATTAAATTATAATTAGCCTATGAAAATAGTCTTTTTCGGAACACCTAATTTAGCGATTCCTATTCTTAAAACACTCTGTGATAATTATGAAGTTTCAGCTGTAGTCACTGCTCCAGACAAACCAAAAGGAAGAAAAAAAGAATTAACCCCTAGTGCTATCGCTTCAGCATATGAATCTTATTTAGCCAATCCAAATCAAGATTTCAACATTTTAAAACCAGAAAGAATAGATCAGGAATTTGTGGAGGAAATGAGAAAACTTTCTCCTGACATGTTCGTAGTCGCTGCATATGGTGGAATTTTGCCTCAACATTTATTAGAAATTCCAAAACATGGCGCATTAAATGTTCATCCAAGTCTTCTCCCTAAATACCGTGGAGCTTCTCCTATCCAGTCGGCGATTCTTTCAGGAGACCTTGTGACTGGAGTGACATTCATTAAAATGGATGAGCAAATGGACCATGGCCCAATCATCGATCAATTCAAGGAATCTATAAATCCCCATGACACTTTCGAAACTCTAGGAAATAGGCTTTTTGAAAAAGCAACAGAAAAACTTCCTGAGGCGATGAACACTCTCGCACATAACCAAACAGGAAAAATTCAGGATGAAAATGAAGCGACATTTTGTAAAATCTTAACCAAAGAAGATGGCTTTATTGATTTAGATCAAGCTCTAAGTCCTGCGCAAATTGAAAGAATGATCCGAGCATTTTATCCTTGGCCAGGAGTTTGGACTAAATGGAATGGAAAAATTATTAAATTTTATCCCTCCGGAGTAATTCAGATTGAAGGAAAAAATCCAGTTCCTATACATACATTTATCAACGGCTATCCTGATTCGAGAGAATTTTTGGAGAAATTGGGCTTAAGCTAAGCCTGCTGCTACTGGAGCTGCTGAAGAAACTTCTACTGTTTGCAATTTATCCTTAGCTTGTCGAAGGATTTTTTGAGTTCTTGTATCTTTCCCTTTAACCATTCTCAAGCATTTAGTGCAGAGCCTAACTCTCATAGCTGTTCCACCTACGAGAATTCTTGCCTGGTGAAGATTTGGTCTGAAAACTTTTCTAGTTCTGTTTTTCGCATGAGAAACTTCATGACCCACCATGATTCCTTTTCCGCAGTTATAACATTTGTATCCGCTTGACATAGGATCATATTATATATCAAACAAGCCTATACATCAAGCCTATTTGGATTTAATTTTAAATTTATAATTTTAAGTTTATAATGAAATCACAATGAACGATTACGATCTTGAGGAAAGAACCGCTAAAATTGGTGAAGAAATTCTGATATTTTGCAAAATTTTAAATAAAAATGAAATTTCTAAGCCCTTAATTAATCAATTAGTTCGATCTTCTACTTCGATTGGCGCAAATTATATGGAAGCAAATGGCGCAAGCTCAAAAAAAGATTTCAGCAATAAAATTCATATTTGCCTAAAAGAAACTAGAGAAACTAAGCACTGGCTTAGAATGCTCGCAGTTGTATTTCCTGAAAAAAAAGATAAAATTAGACTTCTATGGAAAGAGGCTCAAGAATTAACGCTTATCTTTTCAAAAATATTGTCAACAATAAAAAATAAAAATTAAATTATTGATTGAAAATTCATAATTTAAAAATTAAAATTAATATCTATGAATTTAGAGCTGATAGCCATTTCATTATTGATCGTCATCTTCTCAGCTATTCTTCATGAAATTGCGCACGGATATGTGGCAGAAAGACTTGGTGATCCTACAGCCAAACTACTTGGCCGTCTGACTTTAAACCCCATTCCACATATCGATCCTATTATGACTATTCTCTTACCACTACTTACCTTTTTTTCCACCTCAGCGCTAGGATTTCCTCTAGTTTTCGGCGGAGCTAAACCTGTGCCAGTGGATCCATTCAATCTAAGGGATCCGAAAAAAGACATGGCTTTAGTCTCTCTAGCAGGTCCAGGAACCAATTTTTTAATCGCTGCGATTTTCGCAATCATCTCCCACATACTTTTTCCAGGAGCAAGCCTTGGTCAACTTTTATATGCGTCTGAAATTCTGGGCTCAGTTATTGGGCTCATTATCACAATCAATTTATCTTTAGGAATTTTTAATTTACTTCCAATTCCACCGCTCGATGGAAGCAAAGTTTTAGCTTCCGTTTTACCTGATAAATATGCCAGAACATATCTTTCGATCGGATCTTACGGAATTATCATTCTTTTATTTTTAATCTCGCCATTTAGTCCAATTCCTCTTGACCGGATAATTTCCCAAATTATGAATTCCATTCTTCTTTTATTCCGACTCTAACGAACAGTATAACCTCAAAGACCACTATAGGATTGCTAGTTTTTATTAAGAGTGCTATAATCCGCTTGACTTTATAGTCAGATAGGAGCACTATATACTTATGGCAACAGCCGAATTAGGCTTGCAGACCGGAGACCTGCCATCACAATCGGTTCCCGAAACACACGGAGCCCAAATCCCCGATTCCCTTTTGCGGCCTAAAAATCCTATAATCGATCCCATTTCAGGCCTAACTCCTACAGATTTAGTCTCGCTTCGAGTTGCTGCTATGTCAGATGCTGAACTTGATGCAGCGATCGGTCCTGTGGTGAATGAGACTTCCCCTGCTCAGCCAGCATTAAAAACTGAAAAAGCTCGTAAAGAAATGCTAAGTGGCTGGAAAAAAAGATTAGCTTTTGCAGGTGGCGCAGTGGGATTCGCAGGTACAATGTTTGCCACTCCTACTCTTGCTGGTGGAGATAGATTTATAGCTGAACCGGGAGCGGGAGAAACAGGAAAATCTGCTACAGAAATTTACTGCACACCAGAATATATTGCTCAGTATCCCCAACTTCTCGCTGGTGGCGATTCCAATGTTGGAGGAGAAGCTACTAGTCAAACTCAAACTAATATCGCAGAAGCAGCAGGATCTGACACTCCCTTGGCCATTCAACAGCCAGAAACTGGAGAACAAAGAGTGATTGTTAATTTTACGGACCAAGATGGCCGAGCCCTCTCTGTATTACTTCCAGTTTGCCCACCCGAGGGCGAACAAACCGGAAACCCAGAGGTTATTAAGGACGAATTACAGCAAAGATTAGATGCATGGAATTCAGGAGAATTTAGAACTGACTTAAAATTAGATGAATTCTTTACTGATAGAAGGGGCTATTATCCCTTGAATATTATGTCTACTTATTTATTAGAGAATCAAGAGGATTTAGACCGAGCTGGAATTCTTTTCCAAGGAGTATTACTGGGATGTGAAGTCGTTAAGGACGCAGATGGACTTGAAAGACTTATCGTATATTTCGGCCAAGAAGGTTTCCAGAGAGAGAGATATTTTATTGGTGTCAATTTTGGAAGATATACTAATGAAAATGTAAGCCCAGGCTTTGGCAAAGTCCCACAAGACACTCCAACAGCTACTCCAGATAAGTATATTTCTACCCAAAAATTGGAAGAGAGCGTTACAGGCACTGAAGGTAGTGTGTATATGTTTAAGCTTACTGCAGCTAAATTTGCAAGAACAGTTGATCCAACATTAAAAGATCGCGCAATTGATGGAATAGATCAACATGACATTGCTCTTAAATATTTATTTGAAGCTAGAGATATGCTTGAAGATGAAATTAAGCTCGAAAACTTACCAGATACGAGCGTAGCCAAAGAGTTTGTAATTAATAAAAGAATCACTAAATTTGTGCCCGGAGAAGTTCTTCTTTCAACCGGAATGTATTCTGCTAAAGAATCCTAGACATTTCTACATTTTCTGTATACTATAAATATGGTATGCGAAAATTTTCGTTTTTAATTTTTGTAGTCATTTTAATAGTAATAATTTCATTAAGCATCTACTTCCTATTCTTCTTCAGCACCTCTCAAAAATCAAATCCAGATAATTCAAATATTGTTGCCGAACCCTCTGTAAATAATTCACAAACTGGATATCTATCTGAATTATCAAAGTACCAGTATTTATTAGCAACAAAATTTAAAGGATATGAAGTTAAAAATGATGAAATCATTGGTAATTTTCAAATAAAAAATAACAAAGAACAAAAATTTTTAATTTTTAAAAATGGCTACGCTCTAAATTTAGATTACCTCCCTACAAACAATGTTATTTCTAGTTTGGGTGAAAATAGAAATTCCAAAAGCTTAGATAATACAAATGAGGTAAAAAATTATCTAGAAAATATTAAAAATAAAAATGTTGTGTTAGTTATTAATACTGGTTCTGAACAAAAAACTACAACTTATCTTCAAAAACTTTATGAATGTAATAAAAATTATATAGCTAATTATAAAAATAATTCAAATAATCTCAAATGCACACCTTATTCGTTCATGATTAGAAATTATGAATAAAATTAAATTACTTATCCTTTTAATCGGAGTTGTTTTATTTTTTTCAATTACTAAATCTTCGGAAGCTGCTTATTCATGTGGTCAAGCAGATTCAGAGTACAATTATAGCTGGACAGAGAGCCACTGCGCGAACAATGAATCAAATAATACAAAATACTGTACCAGTACAGATAAGAAATATGACACAGTAAAAACCGGAGCATGCTCACTAAAAAGCGGCTATAGTTCTTGTGGTGGCAGTAGATCAAGATGCGGAAGATATCTAACACTCACCACCAAATGCTATACTGCCGACAGAAACGATGATGGAAAAATTACTGGCTCTGAATGCTGGGAAAAAGATATCAGCGAATGGAGCTCAGGAGGATGCACCTGCAGAGGTACAGTTTCTTGCAAGAAGACTTTTACTAGCTGCTCTGGAAGATGCGGCTATTGGCCTCAGAACTGCGGAAGAGATGATAAGAACTGCGGGAGATGTTCATCAGGCTACTCGTGCGTAAGCGGCAATTGTAAAAAAGATGCAGTCTGTAATGAAATCACTTGCGGAAAAAACGATTGCGGACCTCAAGCCAAAAAATGCGGATCTGGAACGATTAGCTGTGGAAACTGCGCTGCGGGCTATTCATGTAAAGGTAAAAATGCCAATGGAAATAACGGTTCATGTGTAAAAGATCCAGTGGACACATATTCCATTAATGTACTTGTATTCTATGATAAATATGGAAGTGGTCTGAAAAAAGGTTCAGAACCTGCGTATAACCTCTGCTACCCTGCCACTTCTACAGGCGGGGCTGGGAATGCTTCAGGAGATGTCACGATTTCCATAAACGGAAAAAACTACACTAGAAAAATGTATAAGAATTGCCGAAGCGATGGAAAGACTACCACCAGCACAAGAGGGTTTAAGATAACGGGACTAAAGAAAAAAACCAATTCAGTAAAACTAATTATTCCAAATGGCGCTGCTTATGATGTAATCGGTTACAACTACACGAAAGAAGGCAGTGGTGGAACTAAGGTGGTTACGACTGGTTCTCAAGCTCAGCTAAGGCAAACTCCAGTCATTGAAGGAAATTTCACTGTAAGATTTGGTGTTGAAAAAGTTACGAAGACAACTCCTCCAGCCCAGGTTTCAGGATTCGTTTTTATCGATAATAATGAAAACGGTAGATTCGAACCAGATGATAACGATGAGACGGTTTGTTATAAAAAGGATGTAAACATAAAAGTCGGTACCACCGACAATGCATTCACTAGCAAAGCTGACTGTTCTCCTTTTTCATTTGATAAGCCTGGAACTCAAACTGTTTCCCTTAATCCTATCCCTACTGGTTTCGTAGCAACTGGACTTGAATATATCGATGCGAATAACCCTTCGGATGCTAATGATGATTTCAACTTAGGACCAATCGGCTCTTCATCCATTAGCTTAACTGGCGAATCAGAAGTCCATTTCGGAATAAAACCTCAGGATCAGATCTTCACCATTTCTGGAAATATTTACCTGGATTCAACCACTCCGAAAAAGAAAACCTCAGGAGAAACTAACTATACTGGTGCCACTGCCACAAACAGAACAGTTACGATTACAAACGATCAAGGCGCAGCTCAAGGAACTGCAGTTCAACCAACAACAGGCGCTGGGTATACAACCGCTGGAATCGATCTTACAGCTGGAACATACACTGTTACCTATGGAGGTCCTCCGACTGGCTACATTACCACTTATCCGGCTACCGCTCCTGGAGTGGATCCCTCATTTACCATAACTCTTGGAGACGAATGCGACACTAGCACTATAAATGATGCTACTTGTGATGCAAATGGAAATATCACCAACCTTAATTTCGGAATAAATAATGCCGCTGGAAATCCTTGGTATCAGACTGTCGGAGCCAACTTAAGAAATGACTCCGCTAACTCCAATAAAATACCTGCTTCCGGAACCTGCTCTTACACCACTCAATACGCTTCAGCGAATAGATCTGCCAATTCTGATGCTGGCCTCGTGTTTAATTCGAGCTCTAGCGTCGATCTAGGCGCCACAGGATCTCAAAATCCTAGAGCCAATCCGAATGGAAGACTTATCACAGGAAAGAAGTTTAAGCCCGCACGTGGAGGTGGAATTAGAACTGCTTATTCATACCTAAACTCCGTTGCTACTCGTGGTGGCCAGACTCCAAAATCGTTGTTCTCAGGCGGGAATAATACTAATTATCCATGCACAGGCACTAAACCAGATTGCACATTCCCTGCCACCAACACTTCTACATTCGTCAGTGGAGTTTATACTTCCAACGGAGGTTTAAACTTTAATGGAACAGGCACATATACCTTCCAAAATAATAAAAAATATGTATTCCTTGTAAGTGGTGGGGACATTCGAATTAACAGAAATATTACCGTAGATCCAGGTTCAAGTGTAGCATTTATCAGCTCAGGAAATATAATTATTAGTCCAGGTGTAACCGAGATCGCTGGTATTTTCTCAGCCAATAAAAATTTCGTGGTCGAAGATTCTGCTGGAAACGCTCCTCTAACCGTTAATGGAAGCGTAGTCGCTAATGCGGGATATACCTCAGGCGCTGCTGCTGGAAAATTTGATAATCAAAGATCCAATCTTACGGGAACAGATGGTGATTCTGTTTGCCCATCTGTCAGAATCGTCGCAAATCCTGGAATGATGCTTAATGCTCCATCTGCAATGAAAATCCCAACTTATTCAGTCGCTGAAGTAGCACCAGGACCTATCTCTAGCTCAGTAGGAGGCGTTCTGCCGACAGTAACTCCAACTAACACGCCAACACCCACTCCAACGCCTTTACCAACCAATACACCAACACCTACACCTACACCAACTCTTGCAACAGGATATGCTTTCTCTGGTGGTGCCGTTACCATCGATGCTGAAGCCTCCTCTCCTCTTGCTACCAAAATTGGCAGAAGCTCGAGGGATTGGACCTTTAAAACTTCCCCTCTAGCCTATACAGGTACAGGATATATTTCTGCACTACCTGACAGCGGAACCAATCTACAATTTAATTTGCCTACTACTGCTGCCGAAGTTAAATATAATGTCTGCTTCCCCGCTGCTGGCAGATACTGGATATGGACACGTGGATCCGCGCCTGATTCCGCTGGAGACGCAATCGCATATGGTATAGACGGTGTGGTCCCTGCTTCAGCTAATCCCTATATGCTCTATATCAAAGATGTCGATGGATCAAGTGACTGGCAATGGAGAGGAAAAATTGACGACGGGTCTAAAGCATATGTCGATGTAGCCACAGCAGGCTTCCATAACCTCAACCTCTACATGAGAAATGATGGAGCCAGAGTAGATAAAATTTATCTCGTCGATTCCAGCACTAGTCCTTCATTTGCTGGAACTTCAGGCAATGGAAATGCCGCAAGCGGAAGCACTACCTGCGCAGATAATCGCTAACATATCGTGTCAAGTTGACAGAAATATTCCGCAAACATATACTAGAAAAGTTCTTTGATACTCGAAAATAATTATAATTTTTTCTTCTACAATTTTTTACTGAGGTAGCTCCCTTAAAAGGAGCCATAAAGTGAAAGTTTTAAAAGTCCTAGGATTTTTAAACAGCTTTCCTAATTATTTCAGGGAGAAAAAGATAATTCAATTTCGGTATCAAAGACAGAATTTATTCAATTTTAATTACTTTTTAAGTTACTTCGTATTCTTTTATTGTCCTAGCCTCGCGTTTCTGGTAAAATTAGTGTCACGTGCCGAGATAGCTCAGCGGTAGAGCAGCTGTTTTGTAAACAGCAGGTCCGGGGTCCGAATCCCCGTCTCGGCTCAGCGTCAACAGGACGCATTAAAGACGTGCTGAGTTGGCGGAGCAGTCAATCGCACCAGACTGTAGATCTGGCGCTCGTAAGGGCTACAGGAGTGCAAATCTCTTACTCAGCACTGACGCCGATTTGGCTCAGTGGTAGAGCAAGTCATTGGTAATGACTAGATCGTGGGTTCGATTCCCACAATCGGCTCAAAGCTGCGGGATGAGAAGTTTACCCTGAGCGAGCAGAGCAAGTCGAACGGGATTCCCACAATCGGCTCACGAGTCTTTTAATCTGAAGCTACTTCTGCTATAATTGACTCCTCAAAGGAAAAGGATATGGCAAAAAAAGGTGAACACAGACAACTTTTCGGTTTAAAATGCACGGTTTGTAAACGTGTAAATTACATCACGGAAAGAAATAAAATTAACACTGAAGAAAAATTACTTCTTAAAAAGTATTGCAAAAAGTGCATGAAAGTCACTGAGCATAAAGAAATCGACAAACTTAAGTAA
>CAZGGU010000011.1:25535-27393 GCA_964525395.1 uncultured Gammaproteobacteria bacterium | reverse complement strand
GAAAGGAGTCAGCCATGACACGCGCACTGAAAAAGCTCTATTTCTCAAACATTCCTTTCATGCTAGTCATCGCAGGCGGAACCATCTTGGCTTTCTTTGCATACTCGCATGAAAGCGAACTAACGATTCGCGGAGTCGGAATGCTCTCAGGAGCTGCCCTTCTTCTCCTAGGAATCATTGTCGGTTTCTACGTTTGGAGCTCACCTGATCTGGATCGCAAGCTCTGGATTTTTCATAGCGCATTCTATGAAGGACTATTTACCTTCTTCTTTATGCTTGGCTGTATCCATGGACTTTTTGATCTACTTTGGATCGGGATCAGTGAATATTCCAAGTGGGTCAATTCGCAGATCTACCTTAATAACAAGGATTTTATGGAATTTATTATCACCTGGGGTACTCCATTAGTTATTGTTTGCTATACATCTATCCGCTTCTTGGTCAAAAACCAAGGTCGCGTTCTTCAAAGGATCTAGCAACAAGTCTACAAGGAAATCAAAAGACAGGAGGAATAAGTTATGGAAAATTTGACGCAGTTTCTTCCCTATAGCACAATGCTCCTTTTCGCAGGACTGGCGGTCCTGATCGGATACGGATTCGTCAACTGGCTTGAAGCTCATAACGATAAGCCTCTCGACCGACGATTCACTCAGGAAGAGAATTGGCCTCGCTGGTTCTATAACCTGGCATGTATCTTTCTGGTTCTATTCATCGCCAATCTGGCAATCTTGGCTGGCTATTGGCTTTCCCAGATCATTCGCGAAAGAACACTTACCTATCTCACGACAGATGTCGACTGGGAGAAGCTCAGCTTCTATTATCTGGTAGGTTTCGGCTGCTTTATGGCAGGATTCATTGTGGTAGTCGGATGGGGATATGCTAGTCTAGGAAGAGTTGATCTTCCGGTCACAGGCAGCAACTTGCTTGACCGACTTATCAAAGTCATGGTTACCTTCTGGCTGGCTGACTTGCTTTTGTGGGTCATTATCGCTGTCATGATTTCTTTCGTCAATCCCGCGCTTAACGAAGCCTCATCCACTAACGGTTATATTTCCGGAAACTAGTCCAATAAGGGCAAGCTGACTCGTTAAGAGTTGTCGTCCTTTTTGGACACAATTTTTTATCGATAGCCTTGCTCTTTAAGTTTTCTTTAAACGGTGTCATCCTGAACTTGTTTCAGGATCTAAATTACTAAAAGATGATTTAAAGAGCAACAAACAATTCTCAATTTATATTTTTAAGTTATCAATCAATATTTAACAGATTAATTATTTAAAAATTCAATATAAATTTAAAATTCATAATTTAAAATTAAACTCCCACATTCTTGACTATAGGCTCATAATTTGCTACAATTCTTCCCTCTTCTCAAGCACATTTCGTGTCAGAGCTGCAAGAGTTGACAAGGAGTTAGCAATGCGACGGTTAATGATCATGTTTCTGATAGGAGTAGCTATATGCGCTCTAATCACAAGCTTTCTGTACTCAAACTATCGATCACTTAGGGATATCCGTGATCGAATTCTGGATCTATATAACAATCGCAGTCCGATCGTTTTGATTCGACACACCTATAACGTCGATCAAACTGCCTGCATTCTGCCGAACGTTTACGAAGCGGCCGATATCACTTGGACCAATCCAAATCGCTGGTCTCAGGACGATACTCAGCAGCTAACATATGACGCTCGATTTATTGACGGCAAGGTTGTTCGCATCGAAGTCGATGAGAATCAAATCCTCATCGATTCGGATGACAGAGTATGGGGTCCTCGTGAGATGTTCGAAGGCAAATACTTCACGCTTCAATGTGAAGTGGTCAACAAGGAGTAACGATGGAAAAGAAGAGGCACTGGCC
>CAZGGU010000011.1:17616-25435 GCA_964525395.1 uncultured Gammaproteobacteria bacterium | reverse complement strand
GAGCTCGCAAACATGACGGACACACTCGTTGATGACTGGGGCGATCCGTACTTCGCGAACCGCCAGATCCAATTCAATGCTGAAAGCGATCACGCCTTCCGCATTAAGATCCAAAAGGATCAGGCTCTCGGCGAAATGAATTCCAGCAACAGGTTCTTCCTGTACGGAGACACATACGTCGGGCGCGGGCCTTTCTATTTCCGCTGTTTCGACAGTCGACACTTGAAGTTCAACCCGAACGTCAAGTCGATCTGCCACAAAGGCACAGCGCTACTTAAGAGACTCACTGATCGAGTCTGGACTAAGAGCAAATATCCGGGTCTGACCCCGTCTCTGGAATACACTTATGAAAGGCGTGCATTTTTGCCGCGTTTCTTCGTTCCACGGGATTCGCAGTTCGTCTGGTCAGATAACGACAACTGGGAGATGACTCTTCCAGGATACCTAAGTCTGCGCGTTCCCTTCAGGAACAAGGTCGCCAGCAAAGATGTCTGGATCGACGGATTCTGCTAACTTTATCTGCATCTGACTGAAGAATTCGGTCGAGTCGTTTCTCAAGCGAGAGACATTAAAAGGCTCGAACGGGTTCCATAAGCTGATGCCGAGGGCGGTGATGAAAGGAGGTTTTACCTCTTGTCCGCAAGGACTATATCGCCGCTCTCACCCAAACTCCAGTGTAATTTTCAATTCTAAATTATAAATTTTCAACCAACATTCAATGTTCTATTATTTAATTAATAAGCAAATCAATATAAATTCACTTAAAATTTAAAACTATAAATTTAAAATTATTAAGAAGTTATCCACATATTTTTACGAAATCCACTATTTATGATCCTTTAGTAAATTGATATATTGACACCCTTGTTCTAGTTTGTTATTTTGTAAGTACTTAGATGATATATTGATTATTATCAATACAGTCTTGAAGCTATGTCTGATCAAAACGTATCAATCAACAATCTACCCGATCTACTAACTGTAAGAGAAGCAGCTGAAGTTCTACGCGTTTCTCCACTCACTCTAAAAAGATGGGGTAAAAGAGGAAAGCTCCCTGCAATCAGAATCAATTCTCGGGGCGACAGAAGATACAGAAAAGAAGCTATTCTCTACCTCCTCGGCATTCAAGTTAAAGAAGACTAAGACATCTGTCTTTTTATCTCTTCAAATGTTTCTTTCGGATCTTTTGTATTTACAAATACCCCTGTCCCAGTCTCAAAACCACCTAAAATTCTCACCCTAGGAATTATGCGCAAATACCAATCGCTCCCAGGATAGATATAAAAATTGAAAGCAAAATCTTCTCCAAAATTAATTCGTAAAATCTGAATCAAACGTGAAACGGTTGCAGATAATTCCTCTAACTCCTCGTCAGTTATTTCACCAAAAGATCTTCCCCCTCGCTTAGGGGCGACCCAAACTTCATTCGGCCATTCAGAAGCATTCGGACAAAAGATGTATAAACCTTTTCGTTCAATCATCTCTTCATTAGTCAAGGCTAATTTCGGAATATTCAATGTTACCTCATCTGGAGTCACAGTTATTTGACTATGCGGATGAGGCAAGCTTTCCCCGGCAGCTCGTCCGTAGTTATGGAAAATATAAACTTGCCCTGCGCTCTCATGCTCAAGATATCTAGCGCGATAAATCTTAAATACATCTTCAACCTTAGACAAATCTAGGGTATCAAAGTTTTTTTCATGATCATTTGAATGAATTACTATTTCGTGGATCGGAGCAAAAGGATATTTATTTGGGATGACCCTAGCTTCACCTATTTCAAATAAAGAAGCTTCAACTCCTGGTTTACCTTGAGCTTGCCGAATGGGCTCAAAAGGACATACAGGCTCTGATACATCGGTCTCTTTAGGTCTACTCGCCCGCTTAGGGTCTAGTATTACAAACCTACCAGTGGAAGGATTTTTTAAAAACTTAAAATCACTCACAAATTTAGTTTATGCACTTTGGGAGAAATATACAAAAAGATACAAATCATCATTTGTAAAAGTAATAATTAAAAATGCATCAAACTATAAAGCAACTTATCCGAATATACGTTCTTTCAAAACATCACTGCTAAAAAAGATTAGTTGTGTCTGTCTTTTTATCCTCCACGGCTGGCGAATAAGTCTAAATAGCCATTCTAGATATAGCCTCTGAACTAAGAGCGGAGCACGGCGAACCCTTCCTGAAATAAAATCAAATGCTCCGCCGACGCCGATTATTACATGTGCATTTAACTTCCCGAGATTTTCATAAATCCACTTCTCCTGCTTAGGCGAACCAAATGCTACAAATAAAATATCAGCTTGCTGTTTCTCCACCCAATCCTCTTCTGCGAATGCCACATCTAAGCCTTTATACTTCGTTTTAAGCTTATCAGCCGTAACTCGAGCTACATTGTCACGTCCACCGAGAAATCCTACGCTTAAATCTTTCTCCGCGACATATCCAGAAAGAGCATCTACCAAATCTACTCCGTGTATTCTCCCCTGAAAATTTTTCCCAAAAACACTCCCAGCCCAAATTATTCCCGCCCCATCTGCTACCATCAAATCTGCAAAATCTACTGCCTTTCGGTACTGAGGATCTTTTTTCATGAGCATCACTATCTCGGGATTTATGGTGACGACGAAAGTTTTTCCAGACTTAGCTTTTTCAGCCAGGAGCCTTAAGGCTTCGTCCATCGAAAGAGGTTCGATTTTACTTATTATTTCTTTAATCTTCATTAAGAATATTATTTCCTGGAGATACTGCGTTTGTAAAGCTCAATATTTTCAATAGCCACACCAGTACCGCGCACTACGCATAAAAGTGCATCTTCAGCTACGTGACATGGAACACCTGTTTCGCGAGTCATAAGCTTATCAAAATTATTTAGCATAGCAGTTCCCCCACTCATTACAATTCCTTTATCAATAATGTCTGAAGCTAGCTCAGGTGGAGTTTGCTCAAGAACACCTTTCACGCCCGAAATTATTTCTAACAATACCGGCATAATTGCGTCATTCACTTGAGTTTGGGAAAGCACGATAGAACGAGGCAAACCAGAAATGCTATCTCGCCCACGAATCTCCATAGTCTTCGCATCGGACTCTTTTTTGTCCTCAACGAGCGCTGTACCAATCTCAATCTTTATTTCCTCAGCAGTTCTTTCTCCAATAAGCAGATTAAACTTCTTCTTTGTATAATTCGAGATCGCCTCGTCAATTTTATTTCCACCATATCTTACTGAATGATGAACTACGACTCCTCCGAGAGAAATTACTGCACACTCTGAGGACCCTCCACCCATATCAACCACCATGTGTCCAGCGGGTTGAGCAATTGGAATTTTAGCTCCAATCGCAGCAGCAAGAGGCTCTTCTATTAGATATGCAACTTTGGCTCCCGCAGACATGGTAGCGTCCAAAACTGCACGACGCTCTACTTGCGTAACACCTGAAGGAATACAAACCATCACTTCTGGTTTAAAAAATCTGGAAGCCCCTGTGGCTTTATCGATAAAATAAGAAAGCATAGCTTCAGTTACTGTGTAATCTGCGATTACTCCATCTCGAAGAGGCCTCATAGCTACGATATTTCCCGGGGTTCGTCCAAGCATTTCCTTGGCCTCTTTTCCCACTGCGACCACTTTATTTTCTTCAGCTGTTACAGCTACTACGGTAGGTTCGTTAATTACGATTCCTTCTCCGCCAAGATAAACCAAAGTATTGGCTGTTCCTAAATCTATAGCAATGCGTTTGGATAACATAAATTTGAAAAGTAGATCTCAATATATACTTTATATATCAAGCTTAGTTTGACCTGAAGTCCATTATAACAAACCACTATTTACTTGCAACATTTTCGAGCAAATACTATAATTTCATTTAGTGAAAACTTTAACTAAAAAGGTAAATAAGCAACACGTCTTCTCTATTTTCGTTTTTACTTTATTGGTCTTAGCTACAGTTGGTGTAGTTTTATATGGTAAAGGTTATAGATTTGGCTTCGATAGCGGAAAACCAGCTTTAAAAGGAACAGGCCTTCTAGTTGTAAAAAGTCTTCCAGATGGTGCTCAAGTTTTCGTCGATGGCAAGCTTAAAACAGCCACAGACAACACCATTAACCTCGCTCCAGGCGAATATTCCATCAAGATCGCTAAGGCTGGATACTTCCCTTGGGAAAAAAGAATTACGATCGATGCTGAAATTGTATCCACTGCAGAAGCACTGCTCATTCCTACAGCACCTAAACTTGAAAACATCACAGAAGTAGGCGCAATTAATCCTATGATTGACCCAACACTCACCAAAATTGCTTATTCCGTCTCTTCCCAATCAGCATCCAAAAATGGAATTTATATTTATGATATGAAAGCAAATCCTCTAATTCTCCAGAATTCCTCTTCCCAAATCGTAGATGATTCAGCAGATCTTTTTTCTGAATCTATGTTTAGCTGGTCACCTGATGGAAAAGACTTGATTGCTACCATTTCCTCAGCACTCAACCCAGAAGTTTCGAACTCATATCTTCTCGACACCGATCGAGGAAATAATCCCCCAAATAACGTGACCGCTACACTTGAAGGTGTAAATGCCAGCTGGACTAAACTTCAGGCGAATAAAGATAAAGCTAACTTAAACTCAATGCCTAAAAAAATGCGTACACTTGCCAAAGAAAACTTTAATATTTTAAGTTTTTCACCGGACCAAAATAAAATTCTTTATGAAGCTTCCCGCTCTGCTACCCTTCCAGTAATTATCACGCCAAGATTAATCGGTGCTAATTCTACCCCAGAACAGCGAACAATCACCAAAGGTCAGATTTATGTTTACGACACTAAAGAAGACAGAAACTATGAGATGGATGAAGCGAATTTCAAAGGCGCATATAGTTGGTTCACGAATAACAGAAACATTATCTTCGTCAAAGACAAAGCTCTTCACATGATTGACTTTGATGGAGCAAATGACGTAACAGTTTATGCAGGACCTTTCATCGAAAACTATGTTTTTCCTTGGCCAGATGCTACAAGGATTGTGGTCTTAACCAACCTGGGAAATAACATGATTACTCCAAATCTATATACAATCAGCCTTAAATAAGCTAGTGGAATCTACCTCTTCTGACTTTTTGCCAAAATGATTGCTCTGGTGTTTGAGGAGCCATATCTGGAACAGGCGGATTCGGGGGAACTATTGTTCTTTTTTCATCAGGTATACGACTAACGCCACTTCTCTCCGGAACGATTGTCTCTTGAGAAGGAACAACATGATCATGCCCATCCTTGGGAGGGATAAATTTAAAATCTTGATGAGCTTGCTCACTTGATCCAATATCTGCCATAGGTATCAATTATTAACTCAACTCTTAGCCGTTGTCAAATTATTCCTCTATATTAAATATCTGGTCTGTTTTTCGCGGACGAGCAAAAACTAGTAATCGCTTAAACGTAGTTCCTGGAGGCCAGCATGTCTGCAAAATTAGCTGCTCTGCTCCCTCTTTCGCATTCGTAATATACGAAACATCTTCTGGATCGACTATCTTTGTGTCAGTTACGAAATAATTAATACGTTGCCCCTGATAGAGAAGAACTATCTCATCTCCTTTATTTAAATCTTTTAAGAGATAGAAAATCGCATTGTATCGGCCTGCATCCCAGAAATTATCAGCTGAGTGTGCGAAGAGATAAACATTTCCCTGCTGCCCTGGAAAAACAGTTCCTTGCGCATGCGCTACGCCTTCCAAAAGCGCTGGCAAAAAATCACTTTCATCAGCTGGGTTTACGTTGGGAATAACTTTTGAGGAAGCACCAATTTTAGGAATTACTATACTAAAATCTTTATCAGGCGGATAGAGGGTTTGTTCTTTCGAACCTGTCAAAAGATCTCCAAAACTAGCATTGGCTTCAGCTTTTTGCTGCTCAATAAGCGAGGCAAACGCAGAAGATTCATCTGCCACTTTAAACTCCACTCCCCGGGCTTGGATGATTTTATATTGAGCTTCGTAATAAAGAACTGGTCCGAAAGTCGCAAGAACTCCGAAGATCGCGAAAAGAATTAAGAAATTACCAATCGTTCTAAACGTGATAAATTTGATCTTTTGACTCCTGGTCATAAATTAATAGTAGCAGAAATTATCTTTTAACTGGAGCTTGTTGAGGACGACGAATACTAACATGAACTCCGAAAAGTCTTAATATCTCATCTTCGTCAGCTTCTAAATCATATTCAGGCCTAAGATTTCTAAGATGTGCATCTAACTTAGCTTTTGCTAATCCATCAAGCGCACGATATTCAACCATATTTCTGTCTACTATGATCTGACTTGGATCATAATCAAAAACTGTTACAGGAAATCGTGCCGGTCTCTCTACTGTCGCTTCAGCCTCAGGAGCTCTTGGCTTTCTCTCTTTAGGTTTTGGGATTCTTTGGGCAATTACTGTAGTTCCTTCCAAATGTCCTTTACCATGGCCGTTTCCATTCTGCCCGTTTCCATTCCTATAACCTTTTGCTCCATTTTTCAAAACCTTTCCTTCTCTCTCTTTTTTAGTTAAACCATCTTTGCCAACGAATTTTCCATCTTTAATCCTCTTATACCTTGTCTGCTCTTTTCCACCTCGAGTTTTATAGGTAATTACTTTTACACCTTCCGGTACTTCTGGATTTTCCACTGGAGAATCTTCGCCTTCTGTAATTTCAGTTGGCTCAATATGAGGCCAGAAAATAGTAGGCTGTCCTGGAATTGGCTGCGGTTCAGGAATTTCAATAACTTTAATTAAATCTAATCTATCTTTACTAGTTGTTTCTGAACTTACTCCCTTAAGCACCCTTGTTTCTACCCGTATTTCCTCAATCTCAGAAACTACATCCACCCATGGAAGGTCTCCAGACAACTGAGGCGCACCCATAATAAAACCCGCATTTATCAGATCTTCTTTATTTTTTATTTTTGGATGAGTATCCATTTTCGATTCAATTCCAGAAGAATTCGTACTCCAAAGACTTTTTAGCATTTCAGCTTCTTGATCCTTATCTAATGAGCCTGCAATCTCTGCCCTTACTGCAGATAATTCTCCCCCCACTTCAGCATTTTCCCGCTCCGCTCTAGCAGCGGCTCTAAGTTCTTCAATTTCTGCTAATTCCCTTACATAATCTGCTGCTTCGACAGCCTGAAGCCTTAAAGCATCTGCTTCAGCTCTTGCTTGATCTTGCCTAGCTTTTTCCGCAGCTTGTCTATCTAGATCGAAAGCTTCACCAGTGCCAAGCTTAATTACAGGTGTGCCATGAACTGCTTCCCATAATGCTTCTTCATCAAGGGGTGGCCCAAAAACTATATTACCTTCGTTTTGTAATCTTTCGAATTCTTTTTTTAAAGTATCTGATTGATCTGGCGCTCTCATTGCATCTTGATTAAGCACTGAAATATCTGTCGTATAAAACCTATAATGTGTAGGCTCTTCAATCTGAACTACAGACTGATTTAAGTGTCTAAATGCATCTTCAGCTCTATATTCTGAATGCTCAATCTTACCTAAATTCGTACCAATTATCTGCACTTCTCCATCAGATCTAAATCTTTGGATATAATTCAATGTAACCTCATCAGTAAGACTATTTCTATATTCTTGCCTCACATAAACCTCCCACACCGGGATTTTGGCCTCAGGAGTACCTGCTTCAATTAAGGCTTTTCTATCCAAATACATCTGCTCCAAATTTAATTGGATAGGCTTTTCTGATTCTGTTGATATGGGAGGTAAATGTTCTATTGCCATGTGGCTGCATAATAGCACTCTGAAGCTAAATAGTCAAGCTAAAGAAGACTTATAGTT
>CAZGGU010000011.1:14502-17516 GCA_964525395.1 uncultured Gammaproteobacteria bacterium | reverse complement strand
GCTTCAATACGTGACATAATCTGGGGAATGATATCATTATAGGCCTAATGTGTCAAGAAGGAATTTATCGCTCTTCACGAACTGAAACGAATTTTCGGTAGGCATCTTTTATTTGAGCTTCTAATTCGGGATTTAAGTATGAAGCAAAACCAACATCCCAGAAGTTATAATCGTCTCTATTTGCTACAACAGTAGCCACCATTTTTCTCATAACTAGTAAGATGTTAATTCTTCTATCAGTGAGCTGACGCGGTTCCAAATCAATTGGACTTGGAATAGCTAATTCATAAACCTCTTCTTCCACAAAATGCCTTCTAGCTTCCAAGTCAAAACCTAATACGTCTAAAACGTCACTAAAAAATTTATCTTTTGTCTGCTCGATAAATAAACCTTCTTCCCCACCGGTCGTAATAGTGAATCTATCAGGAATTTCAAGTTGAGGGTAATATCTACTTCTTTCTCCCATAGATGTATTATATCAAAATATATCATTTGAAGCGTGTTCTCCTCGAAGGGTGTGCGTCCCCGAGAGGAGTTGAACCTCCAATCTTTCCCTTAGGACGGGACTGCTCTATCCAGTTGAGCTACGGGAACGTATGATAGTATTTTACCACAAGAATATGAACTATTCGTCTTTTTGCTGAGGCTGAGGAGGAAGACTTGAAAGAGCATTATCCATTGTCCTTGCTTCTAAATCTTCTGCTTTTGCCTTTAGAACAGGATTGGATAAGTCACCATCTTGTCCCGATCGAGGGTGATCTACATGACCGAGTCTGTGAAGAAACCTACCCAAAAATGTCTTTGAACTATTTTCACCGCTAATTGTAGTCGCAGATCTTGGATCTGAACCACCCACCAAAGCTTCTTCAGCTTTTTCCTGAGCTTCAGCTAAAGCTTCTGGGGTTGATCCTCTTGGAGTGTATTCTGCTGCCCTGTCTGACATGTAAATATACTATTTCAAATTACTCTCTCTGTCAAATTTCCTCTTGCAATTTACCCTTCTCAAACCTAAAATAGAGGGATGCAAAAGAAGAAAAACCTTTCTAACTCACCTGAGAAAAATTCCTCTGAATGGCAAAAATCCCTAAAAGACGCTGAAAAAAAAGAAAAGATGAAAAAGTATGGGATTTGGGCAGGAATTATAGTTGCATGTGTACTCGGACTTGGACTTCTAGTCAAACTTGCAGGCTCCACTGGTACTACCTCAGGCACTCCTCAGGCTCAAACAGTAAACAATATTCCCAAAATAAGCGAAGAAGATATTATTATTGGAGATAAAAATGCCAAAGTCGCGATTATTGAATATGGTGATTTCCAGTGTCCAACCTGTGCGAAATATAATTCGATCCTTAAACAGGTTCTCGAAGAAAATTCAAGCCGAGTAAAATTCGTATATAGATACTTCCCACTTTCTACCGCCCATAAAAATGCTAGAATCTCAGCTCAGGCTGCATACGCTGCAAATAAGCAGGGTAAATTTGAAGAAATGAAAGACGAGCTCTTCAATAAACAAACGAGCTGGGAAGGCGTAGAAGACCCTACCGACACGTTCGTTGCATACGCTGTGGCTATCGGATTGGATGGAGACAAATTCAAAGAAGACATGCACTCAGATGAGGCTAAAAATGCTATTATAGCTTCAGAAAATAAAGCTGTTAGCCTTGGACTTCAATCTACACCTACATTTATTATTGGAAATAAATCAGTTTTCCCTCAAAACGCTCAGGAATTTAAAGACCTCATAGACGCCGAATACGCTTCAATGTCCCCAACCAAGTAATTCCCTACTCTTCATCCTTTGCCTTGAACAAAAGACATTAAGTTTTTATGAATGAATGCAGCGGCGAGATTCCTCGGCTTGAAAAATCGAAAAGGGGGTGAATTCCCACGGTAAATGAATAAATAAAAACAAGTCTAACTTCAGAGCAAAAAAGTTTTCTGCAACTTTTTCTTCAAAAAGTGGCAGAAATTTTAGCGTTCGTCTGGTAGGTAAATAGATTCAATATCTTTCTTATTCCAATCAAACATCTCTGCTTCTGTAAACATAAGACCGATTTCTTTCTCGGCTGCTTCTGCGTTTTCTGAAGCATGGATTAAGTTATATTGCTGACTCATAGCAAAGTCTCCTCTGATTGTACCTGGCTCTGCTTCACGAGACTTAGTAATTCCAATCATCTTTCGGATAGCAGCGATTCCTTCATGTCCTTGCCAAACCATCGCAACTACTGGAACCTCCTGCATGTATGACTTAAGTCCTGGAAAAAATGGCTTATCTTTGTGATGCTCATACCAGTTTTCTAAAAGCTCATCTCCTAGAGGAATCATTTTAAGCGCAACTAACTTAAACCCTTTTCTTTCAAATCGGGAGATAATCTCACCTATTAGGCCTCTTTGAACTCCATCTGGCTTAACTAGAACTACTGATCTTTCCATAATTAGCTTAATTTTAATAGTTTTTCGAATTTTTGTAAATTAGCAGATTTAATTTTCTCGTTTGCTCCATAATCACCGATTACTGCAAGATTTAATGTTTTATCAGTTAAATATTTCTTAGCAACTCTCATTACCTCCTCAATTGTAACCTTATCTATCTTCTTTATCACCTCATCAGGGTTTATTGCCTCATTTTCCAAAATATATTGCGTTGCATAATACACAGAAACTGAGCGAGAATCCTCTAATTCAAGCACCAAGTGTCCTTTCAAGTATTCTTTAGCCTTAGAAAACTCTTCACTGCTAATTGGTTTCTTTCCATTTTTCAAATCAGATAACTCCGCTACAATTACTTCAACAGCTTCAAAAATCCTCTTCGGATCCACACCCGCATTGACTACTAAGGAACCTGCGTCAGTATACTGATCCGAGCTTGCTCTTACATAATATGAAAGTCCCCTTTTTTCTCTGACTTCTGAAAATAAACGAGAACTCATACCTCCGCCGAGAATAGAGGCTAACACTGAAAGTGCGTATTTCTCCTCAGACTTCAAAGGAACTGTCCTAAAACCGAGCGCTAA
>CAZGGU010000011.1:13257-14402 GCA_964525395.1 uncultured Gammaproteobacteria bacterium | reverse complement strand
TTTTCTTAACAATCTTCATACATGATCAATGGATCTTATCAAATCTTCTTAGGAGTTTCAATTCCTAAAAGCCTTAACCCGTTCTCTAAAACATACCCTACCCGCTCTACCAGGAATAGCCTTTCTTCTTCGTCTTCTGCTCCGATAATCTTCTTTGATTCATAAAAGCTGCTGAAATTCTGGGCAAGTTCAAATAAATAGTTACATAGCAAATTTGGAGCAAATGCTTCCCGTGAAGAATTCAAAACGTAAGGATATTGGCAAAGAAGACGAGCTAGTGCTAGCATTTTATCATCAATTTTTTCACGGGATTTAGCTTCAAAAGTAGTTTTTCCAGACTTCTCCAAAATGCTCTGCGTTCTAGCATATGCATATTGCATGTAAGGCCCTGAATTACCTTCAATCGAGATACTTTCATCAATAGAAAAAGCTATATTTGATTCTCGTGAAAACTTAAGCATACCCCATTTCACAGCTCCTACTGAAATCTGCTCTAAAGTGCGCTCTTCTACTTCTGGAAAATTCTCTTTAATTTTTTTCGCGACCTCCTCAAGCAGCCAAAAAGCTGAAACCACGTTTCCTGTGCGAGAAGACATCTTTCCTTCTTTTAAATTTACAAACCCGAAACTCAGATGTTGAGTTCTCTTTCCGACCAAAGGATCAATCTTAGTGAGCGCAGCAATCATGACTTTAAAATATTCAACCTGCTCATTCGCAGTCATGATAAGTGAATCAGTATCGGGAAAATCTTCTGCCTTCATTACTGCCAAGGCTAAATCTTTCGCCTCATAGGTAGGATTTCCTTCAGAATTTATAAAAACACGCGTATGAAGTCGTTCATCTTCCCCGCGATAAACAACCGCACCATCACTTTCCTTAAAAACTGTAGGCGTGTTTTCACGCACTATCTTCAAGCCATAAGGTGCAGTTTCTGATTCAAAGTAATACTTCTCATACTTGAGGCCAACTAAAACATAAAGTTCTTCAAAATATTCTAAACTCCAGGATCTTCCTTTTTCCCAAATTACGCTCACTTCAGAGTCTTTTTCATAAACTTTTTTATTTATATCGATTATTTCCTTCCTTGCTATCTCATCATCTTCAAATTTACTGGCTCCATGAGCATATGCTTTACCCAAAAATTG
>CAZGGU010000011.1:0-13157 GCA_964525395.1 uncultured Gammaproteobacteria bacterium | reverse complement strand
TATCCATAAAGAAATTGTATCACAAGCAATTTTTTAGACCACCAATCCAGTCTAATCATCCTATAGTTTTGACATTTTAGCTTCAAATTGATATAATGCCTTCGTTTCAAAGTATCTCGCCTACGAAACGGCTTATCTGGAGGTTTTTTTATCGCTAGAGACAAATGATGCTGCGAGACAGCCCGCCTGCCAGCGACTAAGTCGCAGACAATGTCAGGCAAGCACATTCACAGCATACAGGAAAGAGGCTTCGCTTGAAGCTAAAACCTGAAGAAGAAAACGGAGGTTACGTGAACCGCTCGATCACCAAGCGCTTTGCAAGCGCGCTCGCTCTCGCAGTGAGCTTTGGCTTGCTCGCGCTCAGCCCGGTTTCAGCCGGCACGACTCACATGGTGCGCTCTTACGAGATGCACTGCAGCGAGTTCCAGCGGATCCCCCGCCAAGTGGCACACGCGGCGAACATGAAGTTCGTCGAGGCACACTGGACGAGGTATCTTCTCGGCAACACCTGCATGGTCATCTACGATGGCCCCCAGATCCCATACGTTCCCGTCCTGAAGGATGAGGTCATTCGCCAGGTCGGCGGTACCGAAGGAAGACAGCCTTCAGCCGTCGCCCAGTATGGTGATGTGTTCCACGCGAGCAGCAACTTCACGATCTGCACCGTCAACAGCAAGAAGGGTCCCTTCGTCGCTGGGCATCCGCCCAAGGTGAAGTGGTCCGATCTCGAGGACTACATCCGCTCCGCGGGAGTAAATCAAGGCATCGGCTACGGCGAAGGTCAGTTCTCGTCTGAGAACCACTCGACCCTCGCGCGGCCGGACAAGCACTATGGAGGGCCTTCCCGCAAGTGGATCGTCCCTGATGGCGTGTTCGTCGTCAAGCCTCATGGCAAGCGAATCCTCGCAGGCTACGAGGTCCATGGCGAGGATCTGATCATCAAGAGCGATTGGTACTTCTTCTGCTAGACGCCCGGGAGGAGGTTTCCACAGCACGGCCATTGCGGCTTACGCTGAGGACGCCTCCTCCCACCCAAACTTTCTTTCCTGTATGCTAATTCTTTAAATCAAGATCTAACTTCTAACTACGACCTCTGTTTTTAGTTGATATTCAATTCAAATTGCTATTTGCTACATGCCATATGCTATTCGCAGTCGCCAAAGGCGACTATAGGTTTGCTTACTAGCTTCAAAAGTACTATAATTCCCGAACGTATTTGCAAGCGCAAACTTTGTCGTGTTCATAAACGCTTGAACCTCGCTAAAGCTTGTCGCGCAATCGTATTCTCCTCGCTTAAAACCAAGAGGGTTCACCCTCCAAAGCTTTAGCGTCGGAGGGCACTTTAACAAGCTATCGGTAATAAAAAAATAAAGGAGGACGCGTGCAAGATCTACTTTCGCTTTTCTCTATAGGGCTTGGATTCTGCGCTGCAGGATTCTGGCTGATATTTTTCATTCGGACAAGAAAAAATCTACCTGATGATAATGAATCCCGAAAGAAATCAGCACTTAGAGCTCTTATTCTGACATTCGCTGCGGCAGGTCTAATTTATTCATCACAGTTCATTCCGCACGTAGAATTTTCACCCTTCCCCTATCCTATCCCCGACGCTTTTGTCTTCATTGCAGGCATCGCGCTTTGGGCAGGGGCAGGAATGATAATCAACATTAACCTTATGGACAACAACCAGGCTGTCACTCCTTTCCAAAAGAAAGTGAATTTCTTCACGACAGTGGTAATGATCTCTTCCTTTGCTTGGGCAATCATTCCCTATATTGGTTTTGTCTTTATTCCACGGATGGGAGTCCCGCTCGATATCAGTATTTTCCTAACTGCGGTTATAATTGCATGCATCATTGCGATGGACGTAGCTAGTTAATGACAGAACTCAACGAAGTCATTCGGATGACAATTCTTGGCTGCCTATTTTTCACAGCAGCCTTTGCTTCTCCGCTATTGTTCCTGAAAAGGGATAAAAGTGGAATTAAGTTCCGTTCCGTTTGGACTCTTATTATGATGATCGCGATGATTATCATCTTAAGCTCTATCGGAACGCTAATTATCATCTCGAATCTACCTAAACACCTCATCCAAGGAGGTTAACATGCGATGGATTAAATTTTCCAAGAAAGAGCCACTAAGCTCCCAGCTAGTTCAAACTTGGATTATGCTGGTGCTTATTCTTATTTCTACAAGCATACTTATCATTAGCATGAACGGCGGTAACGAATTCTTAAATCGTCCAGACATTTTCTGGACGAGAATTATTCTGACGCTCGCACTCTCCTGCTCGATAGTACGTTTTGCCAGATTAGTAACTAAACTATATTACAGAGAAAGTGAGGAATAAGTGTCTAAAGGACACGGCTCCGATAAGCCTTTCGCACCAAGAACCACCACGGTAAAAACATGGTGGTGGTGGCTTTGGAAGGTAGTATTGATTTTGTCTCTGGTGAATCTTGCTTCCAGCGAGATCACGAGACTTCTTTTCAAGACGCCGCATCTGGGCACAGCAGGAACCATTTTCGGACTCAGTTTTCTTTGTTTCGGAATGCTCCTTAACTGGCTATTTACTGGCGAGAAGAAGCCGTTCCCACTGAGCTTGCTTCTACTTGCAGGCGTTTCGGTTTACCTCTGGTTCATCGCCGGCGGTATTCTAAATATCAGCCTTTCAAACTAAAAGGAGACTGAAGTGGAATTTTCACAGATTAGGTTTTGGGTCTTAATGGCAATCTTGTCCCTATTAATCGAATTCATCGAAGTCCTTATCTACCATCCTTCTGCCTTGCAACTCAACATGAGTAACTAATGATGAATCTACTTCTGTTCTTGATGTTAGGTTCCCTTGGCAGCATAGTCTTTCGAATTTCCCATCTCTGGACTACCAATATCCATAAGGATAGCACCAGAACCGGACGTAAGTTTCCTTGGATTTCGACTATCACCTTCTTAGTGCTGTACTGGGGGGCGTACATTGCTTTGGTGTATATCGGAGTATCTGAATTCTACGGTGTTCCTTTTAACACCAACACCACTTCCATGGGAATAACCTTGCTGGCGGGCATTTGGGTAAGTACCAACTCTGTCCTTGTGCCCTTTATTGTCCGCGATCTCTCTCCAAAAAAGTTTTTGATTTGGATGGGTTTTATGTCCATCTTGATCACGGCGATCATGATGATGACCTTTTATCCGCATTTCTCAGTCGCTTCTTAAAGGAGGAACATGGATTTCAATGTAATTCTTGCAATCACGCTGGCCATACTTCTACCATTTATCATTCTTATTCTTCTCTTTGGACCATTCTATACGCAGGATGGTCCAGAAGAAGAGGAATTTCAATGGCATGACGGCTGGGAAGATCTGGAAGATGATGGCTAACATCTAGTCCCTTCCGGGCAAGCTGACTCAAATGCGAGTTTTTCTTGTCCCTTGAGACGAAAAACAAATATTACCGATAGCTTGCCTAACTAAGTTTTTGATTATTCGAAAGTTTAGTTAGGCTTACCAAAATCTTACATTCCTCTCACAATTAGTTTATGCTTCTCGTGTATAGTTTATTAATGCTAGGCTTCAAAAAACAAATTAAAATTGATCCAATGAGCTCACCTTTAGAGCTCTTAATAAATAATGAGAAAACTATTCGGAAAGATAACAATATACATAGCAATAGCTCAAACAGTGTGGGAAGTGATAAAGCTGATTCAGGGGCTAAGAAAAAGGGAGATAAGCCAAAAGCACCAAGCGTAAAAGAAGAAAAACATTCCTCTAAACCTAAAGATTTTCCAGAACCTACTGAGAAAGATAAAAAAGAAGCTACATATGCAGCAGTCAAGGATGAGGCCAAAGCTGAAACGCAAAACCAACAAAAACTTGATGGACTTTTAGAAAATTCGAAAAGCGTACTCTTTGCTACGAAAAACATTATTCCCCTTCTGCGAGATGAAATTATTATCGATACAGGAAAAGTGACTATAATTTATCGACCTTTCTTTTTTAGTGAAAAAATTCATTCCGTTTCCATCCAAGACATCACAGATATTTACATTGAGACTGCCCCTTTTTTCGCTACTATTAAAATAATTGATCGTGATTTCGTAGATAATAACGAGCAGATGAGAACACCGATTAGTGTGCGCTATGTCTGGAAAAGTAATGCTGAGAAAGCTCGAAGAATTATAACTGGGCTTATGACAGCCTCGAAAGAAGGTATAGATTTGAAAGCTATTTCAGATGATGATTTAGCAAAAAAGCTAGAAGAAATTGGAAAAGTTAAAGAAACCAAAACATCTGTAAGTTAGCTTACACTTTTTTTCACATAACTCTATAAGACATAATATTATATTTTTTGCTTCCCAATTTATAGCGCTCCATACTAAGCGATTGATAAAATTCTGTGAAAAAATTGTAAGAAAAGTCCTTAAATACGAATGAAGCGCCTGGTGGAAGGAAAATCGAGTAAAACTCGAAGAGTATTAATGTGAACGCGTGTTCACTACTCCTCTAGCTACCCGAAGCTCCTTCTTTTCCGCCGATTATATCGGTGGACCAGACGCTTCGAAATTAAAGCCGCGGAATTATGCTTCTTCCATCCATTCGCCAGGATGCGTGTAATACTCTACCTCGAGGAAAGCCCATAGCCTCATGGTGGGATGAAGAGAGATCTTAATAGAGACGATGGGATAATCGTAGAGGCTATCCTCACCAAACTCCTTAATACAGGCTGCGATAGCCTGATCAGAAGCCTTACGAAATTCAACTTCGAATTCTCCACCGTCCGGGATTTGGAAAGAAATGAGTCGCGTAAGAAGAATAAACTCACCCCAATCATCGTCATCTTCTGGCTCTACAGGATCAGGGCGATCAACATATACGGTCTTCACCTCGCTCGGACGCCTACTGCGCCATTCAAAGATACCAGCTGCAACGCCCATCACAATGAGAGCGATGCACGTCAACACCCAGAAGATAGACCACATCAAAGCGTCCGGCGTACCGAACTTGGGATTATTGATCGTGTCACTAAGAGTAGAATAGCCGATGTATAGGAAAATCACAGAGAATAGCCACATGATCTCAGCCTCCTTCTACTTATACTTTGGCTTGGTGAAATTTTCTAGGACGATCTCGCCCAACACGACAACGAGCACGAGCAAGATGACTGCGCCCACTACCATGAGCACGGTACCCAAGATTGCTTGCCATCCGATGATCATACCGCTTACGACATCCGCTGCCACCTTAACTAGGTCAACGTTGGAAGTCAGCTGCATACCCACAAAGATGAGTACAGCGGCGATAACGACTAGAGCTACCAAGAACTTCACACCTTCGCGAGTCATTTCAGCCTCCTGCTAGAGTTGGATTGCTCAAGTGCCACACTAGCAAGCCTGCCAGCACAGCGCCGATGATTCCACCGATCCAGGTACCTTGGGTACCCAAAAGAGGAAAACTCAGGATGAAAAGGATCACCGCAAGGATAAAAACGCCAACCCAGAAAATCGCTTCATAAGTAAGCTTTCTAATATCTGAACGGAAACCCTTACTCATAAAGAAGAGTGATCCAATAAAAATAATCACGATCATTGGCGCGATGCTCAAGATAAACCACACTACAAGATGAATCACAACCGAGCCGATCTCAGTAATAATTGCCCATAGCGAACCTAGGAAAAAATTGACATCTACCATTTTCAGCCTCCTTCTAGCTGACCAACTCGACCGGAGCTGGGTTGTTATCGCTATCGAACATAACGATCAATCGAACCTTATCTTGAGTGTCGACGATCGCAGTAGCCCGTGCAAAAGGACAACTAAATGCACGAATGCGAATCGCATGCCACCTATTGGGCAAGAAAAAGAATTCATCCAAAGAACCCTCTGGCATAAAACGATGCTGTGGATCATCAAGAAACTTTCGTACATCTTCTGACGCGCTCGTAATCTTAATACATTCCACATCGCCATCAACGATTGACCATGTCAAATCAGGCTTATCAAGAAAGCTCTTCAGCCTCTCGACAAGATCATTGACGATAGCCGTGTATGTGCCTTGAAGCATAGCTCCTCCTTCTTAGGTTCAAGACCAGATGTGAAGTCTAGTTTTCAAACCTAGATCTTAGGACTTGGGCTTCTCGATTCGCTTAGGATAAAGAATAGTCAAGGTATAGTAAGAGCCATCTTGTGTATCAGAGAAACGGATATCTTCCATACGCAGACCCATCTCCTCCAAAAACCGAGCAATCTCACCATCAGTGAGCTCGTCTTCCCAGTTTCTTTTACTAGGATCTGCCGTAAAAATCTTGAAAGCAGGGACAAACTCATCTTCATTATTGGTCGGTGTCGAGGCACCCGCAAGATTGGCGAGAACAATCGGAGTTCCATCCGGATTCTCCGGCGTTCCCCATTCTTCCATCATCTTAGCCAAAACACCACTAATCTCCACCTTCTCGGCGGGAGTAATCGTGCTAGAAGCCATGAATCCGGAAAGACTGATAAACCGCATCACCTTCTCCACGTCACCATGGAAGAGGGTCGCGAGTTGATTCAAGCGGTCTTCCTGCGTGTTGAAGAGCTCCAACATCTCCTCATAAAGGCCACGACGAGAACGCTTAACCAGGCGCCGAATACGTCTAGCCAAATCATTCAAGCACTCTTGAGCTTCGATCTGCCCAAGAAGTGCTTCTTCACGAAGGTTCCACCGCTCCCGCAACTTATCCATCTCTGAAGTCGAATACTTGCGGCGATCGACTTCATCACGCAGCTGTTCTTCGAGCCTGTGGTATCGCCAATTGGCGAAACGCCAAGCAACGAAGATCACGAACACGATGAAAAGCACGGTGAAAATTACCCACAACGGAATACCATACGATGGATAAAAAATTTCTCGCAACTTAGCGAGGAGATCTTCCATCTGTTGCGCGTAACCCCTTTCCACACCTACCTCCTTCTACAGATTTGTCTATTCATTAGATGTGTTCCAGCTTAGAGTTAAATGGATTAGGAATCCTGCTCAGAATCCTCTTCGGGCATGCCCTCACGATCGATCCGAGCAAGAAGATCCACAGTTTCTGGATCTAATCGAAGACCCCTTAGAGCACCATGGATATGATCCATATCTAGTGGATATGAACCATAACCAAGAACTCCGGGGTCATGTACAGGACGCCTGGAAATACTTCGATTTTCATCGGGAGAACGGATCTCAAAAATGTTATCCCCCCATCCCTTCGGCTCCCCAGAACGGCTAATCTCCTCAGGCCTCTTAAAACCTGGGGAAAGCCTGTCGAGAGCACGAAGTTCTTCTGGACCTGGCTCTCGAACCTTAGCCAGGAACCCTCTAGGCATAATCATCGTTCCTCTAGGAATATCCAATTTATCATCCCCATAGGGCATACCGACCGGAGACAATTCCGCCTCGGCCAATGCATCACGCTTTTCGCGGAGAAGATCGGAAAAATCTTCGGAAAAATCGAGAGATGTCAAACCAAGACCAGCAGTCTTCTGAGACATCAAATCTTTGATCTGTGCCTCTGCGACTTCGAGATCATGGCTTTGTTGAAGATTAGTCTTGCTAAGGACATTCACTTCATTTAGAAGAAAATGGATGGTTTTATTCTTTCCTCTGAATTCGCTCCAAAGGAGAGAGATCCATAGGAAGATGAAAATTAGTCCGATAACCGATGAGGAAACAATCAAACCATTTTTGATGGAGAAATCGTTGCTCTGATTCAACCAGACAGTGATTTCTTCAAGCCAAACTTGCAGCGCATTCCACTGCTGATCCACCCACGCAGAAAGATCTTCAAGCGTAAAGTGGAGATAAGGAAGACTGAGGCTGTAACTGCCAAGCTCGAGCTTCCACCCTTGCTTAGTGGGCGTGAGCACAGGCAAAATCAAGAGAATTCCAATAATAGTATAAAAGTATTTCTGAGCTCTGCTTAGAAATACTGACTCATCCGAAAAGAAAGCGTAGTCCAAGTATCGCTGGATAAGAAGAGTTACTCCAGCAAAGAAACTAGACCAAACAAGAACATCGCTCAGGACAAAACCTAGATCGGCTGGGCCAGCGCTTCCTACGACAAAACCGATCAAAGAAATACCGATAGACAAAACTAGAAAAGTTAACGCAGCAGCGAACATCTTTCCATCCTTTCTAGGGTATCAAACCCTATCGCAGTCCTACACAGCCTGTGTGAAATATGGGACCGATGTCAAATTCAAAACGTCTGACTGATGAAGAACATGCATGCCTGAGAAAAAAAAGTCAGTGACGTTTTGTCCCTCATCCACAATCCTACTCCATCTTTCGGTCGGCTCGACTAGGTAATAAACCCCTAGAGGGTCTTCTCCGTAGATATCCAAACCACCGAAATTAATCATAGAACGAGAATCATAAGTGCGATTACCAACCTTAAAAACTTTGGCCATCTGCCAAAGCTCAGTCGGCAAACAAACGCCAGTATCTTCTCGCTCAAGCGGACGATCGATTAGTGCGACCATCTCTCCTCCTTCAGGTGTAAGGATCAGATTCGTAGTAGTCAGGGAATTCATCAGACTTGGCCGCGTTAAAGACCAAGACACCGGCAGCTGCCAAGACCAAGAGGAGACTAATCGCGATAGCGATCATATCATCCTCTGAAATCTGAAGCGCGGAAATTTCCAACTTCTACCCTCTGCTTGTTATGCTTTAGGTTTAGGAGAGAGAATATATTCTTCTTAACTAAGCCTAATCGGCTTTCACAAACTCCAGCACCAAAGCCGGCCCATAAGGAGCGAACCGAAGCTCGGCCGTCATCTCGCGCGGGTTGGAGCCAGACAGCTCGAGCGGCTTAGAATCGATCAACCCCCCACTCTTATATCGAAGCATAACTTCGATCCCCGCAGGGCGCTCGATATCACGAACGATAACGACGACCTTCAAAAGCCCGTCGCTATAAGAAATGTGAAGTGACCTAGCATTCTCTTCATGCGAATAAACAACGCGCTGAAGAAGACTTTCGAGATTGAAGCATGGCCTTTCGTGACCAGTACCTCGCGCACCATATAGGTGCAGTTCTCGAACAGAATCACTAAGCCACTGGGTAAACTTCGCCAATAGGTCTTCTCGGTTCTCTAGTTTCATACCTACCTCGCTTTTTACCGTAAAGACTGATGTTCTTTCTCTGCTTTCTGCTCTCCTAGTAAAACTAGGCGGCTTTCGCCAAAGCAAAGTAAGGACAGCTCCACCATAATTCATGATTCAAAATTCATAATTATGAAGGTGCGGTCCCTACTTTCTCAGAGCACATTATTTGTCATCCTGAATATATTTCAGGATCTAAATTAAACTTATTCCGCAGCTTGTTAAAGTGCGAGCGAAGTGGGCAAAACATCGCAACGTTGAATTAAATCTGGGAGAGACGAAAACGTCTTGGGCAAAATTTAAATACAGGCTGGAATTATATCACAAACGAGGCATATAACGCTAGACTATGGGGCTTAGTTTTTACAGAGTTAACAACAATATATATCAAAACATAAATTAAAATAACTTCTAAATACGAATGAAGCGCCTGGTGGAAGGAAAATCGAGTAAAACTCGAAGAGTATTAATGTGAACGCGTGTTCACTACTCCTCTAGCTACCCGAAGCTCCTTCTTTTCCGCCGATTATATCGGTGGACCAGACGCTTCGTGTTTACCTCCTTTCGGATGGTCTGAGCATTAGCTCAGAAGCTGCGGAACTAGTTGGCGAACTCCCCCATGAAAGCCGCAGCGAAGTTGCGGTTGTCGTGGATTGCCAGGGCGGTGTGCGGCAGGCACAGGATCTGATCCATGGGGATGCCGCTCGTGACGATCCTGCCATCCCTCGAACGCTCCAAACGCCGAAGGATCTTGGGCGGGATCGTGATCGGGAGGACAGTGAACTTGAACTCACCTGCACTGGGCAGGAAGTCCAAGTACCTAGGCTGCCGATCCTCGTCGAAGATCAGGTTAGCGACCGAACCGTGCTCGAGCTTCCATCCCGCAGGGAGGAGCACGACGACCCTGTCCGGACAGACGTCCTCCAGCCGGTAAGTACCGACGAAGAACACGAACCCCTCCTTCACGAGGCGCTTCTGCACCTGGGGATTCGGGATGGACATGCACACCACCGGGAATGAGTTCCTCTTGTCCACTCGGAAGCTCCTTTCAAGAGCTCGGACTGACTTCCCCAGAAGAAGTCTGAGGCCTAGACGGTGACTGGCGATAACACCTCCATTTAACCTATGCTAGTGCTCCGCTTGGAGCTAGCTGTAGAAAATCGTCATGACCCCTTCGTAAGGCGTTGCCCAGGAAACCTGGACATCCTTCACCTGGTTAACCAGTTCAGGATTCCCAAAAGCCCACACATTGTAAGCTTGCGTGCAGGCATCAGAATGATCCTTAGGCCACGTCGTATTGACCATCGTGGCCTGCGAAGCGGAAGGCTGCAGATGCTGCACCTTAACCGGTAGGAAAAAGAACTTCACCAGTGTCTCCTCTCTTTACCTTCGATGGATGGTGATATCTGGATGGAAGCCACTCACGACCTCATTCAATTCCGGAATAGCAACCCCAAGAATCAGCTCCTTGATGCCATCGCCAATCCTGTGACCATTCGGATCACACTGCTCACACTCATCCCGAGTGATAGGCATAGCACGATCCGAAGTAATGGCTCCGTGCTCCATGGCGCGTCTTTCCAGCGCGCTACCATAGAGAGCCAGGAAATTATGACCATCTGGACACTGAACGAAATAGAACATTTCATCCGTGAGGAAATATGTGTCATGCAGCAAACGATCTTCGATCGCCCTGCACTCAACGCATTGATCGTGACTGATTGGGAGAGCATCCATCATACCGCGATGAGCAGCGCGCCGAATAGCGCGAAGCTCGAGCTCGCTCCAAGGCTGGATGTAATCATAGTGACCTGCTGGACACTGTGAATTCATCAGAGCATCAGAGATGGCCAAACGACCATTTCCTTCAACCCAGAGAATCTGTGCCATCAACCGGGCCCAATCCTTGGCGTATGCCCACTGCGTAGCAGTGAAAAGTTTATCCAACTGATCAACCTTGGAAACCCGGCAAATGATCTTGGTGCCGACCCCAGGCATCTCGATATCCCAGAGGAACCCCTTGCGGAGATCCTCGCGAAATCGAACACCCAAGCCGACATCTTGACCATTAAAGATGCTGATCACCTCACGATGATCCCGTTCATGAAACTGTGCCTTACGGCCATCTTCAAGCCGAATGACGCCTTCGAGCTGCCCAACGTTATTGAGCCTCGCTAGAACAACCTCACCAAAATTATACTGAGCTGATACTCGCGATGTTTTCATTGCTTGACTCCTTTCAGTAGCCTTTTAACTACGGATTGGACGACGAAACTTGGTAGTAGCCACCTCGACCTGAACGACTTTGGGGGTCGGGATCGTCTGTGGCGCAGGCATTGCATTATTTCGCTCGATTACTTCCCTCTCGAAGGCGTTTCCGTCCTCGATAAAGAGCAAGCGCAATGAAGCTGGCTTGTTTGCGTGTAGCCAGGAAATCATGCTACACATCATGACATCCGGTGGCTCATCGCTCAAAAGCATGCCACCGTGACGCACAAACGCGCCCTTGAGAATACTCTGAAATTTATCAGGCATATACACTTCATAGAACCTGGCTTCACGATCTTCATCGCCTGCCAAATCTACAAAGCGGATCTTGCCCATGTCATCACTGATTACGCTTACGCGATCACCAGCGATAAAAGACCATCCATTGGGAATCTGAATAATCACCATCTCACGCGTATCATCGCGGTGGTGATAAACAGGTCCTACGCAAATACCAGCTATCTGCAGCCTCGCGCGAAGCGAGCCTGAGGGCCGAGTAATTCGCTGCATAAGCCTAGGAGTCAGATCAGTCATAGACTTAGAATCCAGCAACTGAGCCGTAGCGAGCGAGATAGTTAGCAGTGAGCACCTGTCCTTTACAGATCTCACACTTTTCGACAGGAATAGGTTCAGGCACAGGCTCAAGATCAGGCGTAGAGACTTGAAATCCTTGCGCCTTAAAAACCCGATCCGAAATACTAAGGAACGGGTTATCTACGTGTCCTTCAGGACACACAACGCTTGTGAACATCTCAGCTCCCTTCCACTTCATTCAAGAAATTACAGCAGTTGATCTTTCCATCAATGATACCGATGTAATCTATATCGCCACCGATCTCCATTGGGTATGTCCCATCAGGGATCAAACCTTCTGGAAAAATAGGGCTATCAGACCTCTCCAAACCCGGCAAGGGTTCAAATCCGTAAATATCGCGGAATCCTCGTCGGACCGCAGCGATATAACTGATCATGTCATCCGCCCCAATCACCAAACTGACCCGGCCCCATCTGGACCGACCCATTCTTCTTTGATTGGTGACGACTTTTTCTGATAGATTTGATCTCGTCATACGCGCCAAACAGGAAAACAATGCCAATGGCGAATAGGATGACATTTAAAATTAGCGTTTCATGCTTATGGATCAATTCAACACTCATAAAGAACAAGTCAAGCAACCATTTTCCCGTTCCGAAAAACACCTGAAGAATCAGGATGATTCCGGTCGTTGCTAAAACAAGCACGTAAAGTGCGCTAACGCGAGTGCTCACTTTTCAACTCCTCACTTCTACTGGATAAGAAAAACGTGATTCCAGCGATCAGGAAGATCAAGCGTCCCACGCTCGAGCTTCTCCTGAAGTCGAGGATATGCCGACTCTGGCACGCCGTGAACATTCCGCTGAAAAGCAATCGATGGATCTACCAAGATAGTAATGAACTCTACTTCATGGCCGAAAGCTTCAGCCAATGTGGCGTAATAGCTATATTCAACCGCAGACAAGTTTGTATTATCGACCACAACGGCAGACCCACGATATTGGCGCCGGTCTGTCACGACCTGATGAAAATCCCGCTGACAGTACGCATGTGCTTCAATCAATTCCTTAGGGTCAAACTGGTATTCACCACTGACATCAAGGAAGTACTTGTCTGCACTGCAGATCTGAAAAAATGGATGCATCTCGCCAATCGTCTTCACTAATCTAGATTTACCGGAACCCGGCAAACCACGCAGAATATAAACCTTCATCTCAGCTCCTTTCAGCTACT
>CAZGGU010000010.1:23758-27879 GCA_964525395.1 uncultured Gammaproteobacteria bacterium | reverse complement strand
TCGGGGAGCCAAGTTGATTTGATCGCGAACGAATATGTCATTTAGAGCCACGCATTCTGCTTTATTAGGTGTTCCAGCAATTAATTCTTGATAGGTTGGAGCCTTGTCAAATATAACCCCAAAATACGATGCCTTATTCATAGGATTAGAGCCTTCCAGTAATAATTCTTCTAAGTGTTCCAGAAAATATTGTATATATGCCATGACAACCTTTATATCAGTAGGTTTATTTTTCTCAGCATCTTCTTTTTCGATTAATAGCTCTGAAACTTGTTGCTCTATTTTAATAAGGTCTTCTTCCAGATATTTAATTGCGATTGTAGAATTTAAGACCTTAATTTTATCAACTATCAGTTTTGCCTGAGTTTTTAGCTCTGTGATTCTGACATCGACTGTGACTTTATCTTTATTACCTTCTTTTTGCCGTTTATCCCATTCATTGACCACGGTACTTACAAGTTCTTCGATGTACGACTGAGAAATTTTTAAATCTTTGACAAATTTATATATTGTTTCTTCAAAATCTTTTTTTGGTACTCTAAAGTAATGCCCGCGTTTATTGCAGTGATACGCAGGATAATAAGTTCCAAGTCTTCCTCTTGATGCGCTACCAAAAAGTGGCTTTTCACAATGAGAGCACATAACATATCTTTTATACGGGAAATCAGGGTTTCTAACCCCTTTTTTTACCAAATATTCAGGCGGTTGTTTTTTATAGACCTTGATCTGTCCATCTTCTTCAGAAATTATTATTTTTCCTTTGTTTGCTTTATTAAAAGTTTCAATGGAAATTAACCCGTTAAATTTTGCCTTAATCCGTTGGTTTTGTGTCCATTTTTCCATGCTGATACCCGCATAAATAGGATTTTGAATGTATTTCCAAAATCCTTTAATATTCAGCGGGTTTCCCCCTCTTTCTTTTATGATTTTTGTTCTATCTTTAGGATCTCGAATATAGTCGATTCTTGTTTTATACCCTAGCTTATTAATTTCTTCTACGATTTGATGATCATTGAGTGTCCCACGACAGCGGAGGTCAAACATTTTAATAATCCACGGCGACTCAACAGGATGAGGTTTTAAAATAACTCTTTTTCCATTCGGTGTTTCAATTTTTTCATTGATATAACCCATGGGAGATTGCCTTACCCAATAACCCATTCTTGCATAGCGAATTTCCGCGCCAATCATCCGACTCATAATGTCGCGCATCTCATCTTTAGCTCGTTCTGCTTCAAGTATTTCACTTTTTTTGGATGGAGAATAGACGCTCCAGTTAAAAGAAACACCCAAATGCTCCAAGGTGTTTACTTTATGTGAGCTTATAACGCCATAAATATCCACTAACCTCACACCGTATTGCTCAAGTTGCATTTTTAGATGATCGTAGGAATATGAACCGCCTCTTGTAAATCTATCTATTGATTTGATTACAAAAAGTTGAATATTATTTTTTGGGTTTTTGCAATAATCGACTGCCTCCTGCATTGGTTGCTGTTCTTTAGATGCAGACTCCATAAATACAAAGAATTTTCTTATATTTATGTTATGAGATGCAGCAAAGCGTTCAATCTGCTCTTTTTGTGCTTCGGGAGAATCACCATCTGTCCCTTGTTTTGATGTAGAAACTCTTATTGCGACGATAGCATTCTCAACTATTGGTTGTGTATTCATAGATTAGTTATGAGGTAACTTTTTAAGTAAAACCTGATCATTTTTCTGATCTTCAAGAATTCTGTCTATAATAAGGTTGGCAAGAAATTGAATTCGTTCATGAGAGGATAAACTTGAAGTTGATGGTCTAGACTGAGAATTTTTATTTAAGCTTCCTTTTAATCTACCCATATCTTTTTATAACTATTCTGTATATGGATAGTATACAAAGATTCATTTATAAAAACAAGTGTAATTATTGGTTGTATAATAGCTTATGGGGTCACAAAAAAAGATTGGAGAAAACATAAAAAAGGCCAGAGTAAAAGTTAACCTCACACAAGCTGAAGTAGCTAATAAAGTTGAAATGAATGTTAATTATTACGCACGTATAGAACGTGGGGAAGTAAGAGCTTCTTTTGATACGCTAGAAAGAATCTTTAAAGTCCTTAAAGTAAAGTCTTCGGATATACTTCCATTTTGATTGAATAATTCAAATTTTATCCGATCTATCTTTTCCTGATATCTTCTGATATAATTCTTCACATTTATACTGTTGTAACAGTGTAATTTTATTAATCCATGATTTCTTCAACTTCAGCACAGATCTCAACATCGGCGGCAATCTTAAAAAATGCACTTCCATCATATTTGGGATTTTTATTTTATCTCCATCTTCCAGCGATTTCAACTCTTGGATTTAGTGTGATATGTTCAGCACTCGTGCTGTTATTACTAGGAATATATATCACCTATAGATATTTCCAGATCAATAGACAATTACTTCAGAAATATGTAACACTTGAGGTTAAGCCGCCTTCCGTTTCTCTCCAATCAGCATTTTCTACCCAAAAATTATTCAGCATTCTCCACGCACTGGATTATGATAAACCATTTTTAGAAAAGTTTTTTAATGTTAAAAAACGGTTAAGTTACGAGTTGATCTCAACTCGAGAAGACGGGATACGATATGTTCTTTACGTACCAGAAAAAGAAGTACCTATAATTACTAAAAATTTACAAGCATATCTGACAGGAGTAAGTATTACGCAAATACATGACTATCTGCCTCAAACTATTGATGAACTTGAAAAAAAGGAGTATTTACTGACAGAATGTACCTTAAAAAATTCTTTTGTGTTGCCGTTACAAGAACAAAATATGTTAAAGGATGTTGATCCAATAGCATATATAACAGGACATATGACAAAACTGAATCCACAAGAGCTTGTCGCAATCCAAATCGTAACAACGCCCGTTACTCCAGCAACTCATAGCCGTGTTACTACATTTATCAGTAAACTTCACCATCGAAATATTGCGGGACGTGAGATAGTATCTTTAGTAAAGATTGACTCGGTTGATATTTTTATAAAAATCCTACAGACACTATTTAGTTATATGGGAACGGTTCTTTTATTCTTTCTTGAAGCCATAGGAGAGTTTATATGGAGTTTTAATGAATCGTATCAGAATAAAGTAAAACAGTCAGCATATGCCAATAATCAATATAATCATCAGCCAAAGCATGATATTACAGAACTTTCTCCAAAACAACGTGAAATGCAGGAGATTGTTGAGAAAAAAATCAATCAAAATTTGTTTGAAATTACATTCCGGTTATGTATCGTAGGATCGAATAAAGAATCAATACAAGATCGTAAAAACGGAATCATATCATCTTTTGAGTCATTTAGAAATCCAGGCTATCAGGCAATAACAGAAAAACGTGGTGTGCCTAGATTTCTTGGTACGCATAAGATAATAAAGAAATTTAATTATTTTAAGGTTAAACAGCGCCTATTTTCTCTATCATCAAATCCCATCCTTTCTACTTCCGAGCTTTCATCTCTGTATCATTTTCCCTATTCCTCAACCACTCAAACTGAGGATATGAATACGATCAAAACTCCGGCATTACCAGCTCCGTTATCGTTAAAAAACGCCAATGGATCACTGGATATTGTCTTTGCGCATAATATTCATGGAGGGTTAATTACTCCCATCGGTTTAACACTTGATGAGAGAAGACGGCATATGTATATACTGGGTGCGACTGGTATGGGTAAATCTACCCTGATTCTTCATATGATTCATCACGATATGATGCATGGGCGAGGTATGGCCATAATTGATCCGCACGGAGACTTGGCAAAAACAGTAATTGGTACGGTACCGGAAAGTAGAATTGAAGATGTTGTATATGTCAATCCGACAGATAGAAAATTCCCCATTGGCCTTAATATTTTTGATATACCGGACGGATTAACAGAGGATGAAATGGATCAGGAAAAAGATCTCGTTGTTTCAACCATAATCTCCGTATTTCATAAACTATTCAGCGATCAATATGTGAAGCATCGAATGGAACACATTTTAAGAAACACAATTCTCACTGCATTAGAACAAGAGAATCCGACATTTTTAACCATAAAGAAACTATTAACTGATACCAAATTTAGAAATGC
>CAZGGU010000010.1:1699-23658 GCA_964525395.1 uncultured Gammaproteobacteria bacterium | reverse complement strand
TCATTTGCTCAAATTTTATCCGAGGCGAGAAAGTATCGGTTAGGTGCAGTTCTTGCACATCAAAATATATCTCAAATTGAAGATCAAGGATTGCGTGACACTATTATAGGTAATAGCGGAACCGTTATTATCTTTAGAACTGCCATTCCAAAAGATGAGGAAACATTGCTTTCTTACTTAGGTTCACACGTCCAAAAAGGACAATTAGGCAATCTCCCAACCTTCACCTTTTATATCAAAATTAATGCCGAAGTACCTCAAGATACGTTTACTGGAAAAGTAGAATTATTCCTCAATAAACCAAACAAAACAAGAGAGCAAAAAGCAATTGAATACTCACAAAAAAAGTATGGTACTCCCATTCATCTTTTAAAGCCGAAAGTAACTAAAAAAGAAACCAACAGTAAAAATAAACCATCGAAAACTAATACAAATGACGATGAGGACAGGGCAAGCATTTAGCGATTCATCACCATAGCAGCTATGGTGGTAGCGATTTAATATAGACTGTTTTAATAATTTAAATAAATTTAACCGCATCATCTTTATATATAAATATAAAGGAGAAACAACAGTTCCTCCCTAAGGGAGGATAGGAGGGGAAATATATGCTACACATTACACCAACCCAACAAAAAATACTACTATTCATCTATAAATTCAGATTCCTCAATAGAATTCAAATACAAACACTCCTCAAAAACACTGACTTAAAAAACGTAAACACCTGGCTTAAAGATTTACATGACAAACAATACATCAATCGAATAATTAATACCACAGAAACAGTAAATACTACACCGTATGTCTATTACATAGCAATAAACGGAATACGACATTTTAAAACCCAAGAAGTATGCAAAAGAGAATATATTATAAGACTCTATAGGGAACGTGATAAAAAAGAGCCATTTATTAATCGCTGTCTTCTCATTGCTGATATTTACATTCAACTATTAAAAAAATATAAAGACTCATTTACCTTTTATACTCACTCTGATTTTACCCCGAATGGCTTAATCCGTGATATTCTTCCTGACTTTGCCTATAAAAAACAAGGTGAAAATCAATATATTATTGGAGAATTATTTAAAGAAAATATGCCAAAACGATATGCCATTCAGCCTCGTATTAAAAATTACTTAACGTTTTTTACATCACCAGAATGGTTGAAAAAAGAAGATCCGCCAAAGCTACTTTTCATTTGTCCAAATGAGAAATTAGAGAAGTATATTTGCTGGTATGTAAAAAAAATATTGAACGAAGACGATATTGAAACACTACCAATACGAGTTACAACACTACAATTGCTAAAAGAAAATGGTATTGAAGGGAATATTTGGAAAAAAGTAAAAAATGATGATTAGACTAAAAAACCGCAGACCAAGCTCCGAAGAACCTGATCTGCGGTTTGTCATTCATAGAAATCCAAAAGATGCGGCAACCATATCAAGCTCATCTGGTCTTAACGACTCTTCCTCATACCAACCCCAATCCGCGTAATAATAGCAACCGGATACTGGTTGTCGCGTCTGTTTATCAAGATAGAGTTTAAACCCATCAGCTGGCCCTCCGGTTGACAGTTCGATATCAATTTCTATTTGCTCTGAGATACATAAACAGTCAACATTCTCCTGTTCTCGTATCTCCTCTATTCGAGAGTGATAATTATTCAGCATAACTTGCGTATTGGTTAATTTAGTATTCATATATTTGATAAATATTTGTAATTTATATGAGTCTATGTTCTCTGAAACTGTATAATGATTCTGCTGTATAGATGATGTGATCTATAAGCTCAATCCCAATAATCTTTCCGGCTTCCACTAACTTCTTAGTAATCTCAATATCCGAATCAGACGGTTCAGGATTTCCTGACGGGTGATTATGAGCCACAACAACCGAGCCACATCGGTATTTAACGGCTCTTGTATACACTTCCCGTGGATGAGCAAGTGAGGCATTAAGTATCCCGACACTCACCAGATCGGCAATTTTTACTCTATTGCGTGTATCTAATAGGAAACAGAAAAAATGTTCTTTATCGCAATCTACTTCGTCAATAGTTGCAAAGTAGTCTTTTAAAATCTTATGGATATCGAGAGGCGCTGAAACTGTTTTTTTGGAATCTTGAATTTTGATAAGCATAGAATCGAATGAATTAAACTAATAAAAAAAGGGAGCCGTCTTACAGACAGCCCCCTTGATAAATTCGTAAACACTACACTAATAATTAGGTAATTCAGATAACCTACACGGCTTAAAATAGATATCTCGCTCAACTGGAAGTCGTAATGATCCTCGAATACTCATAAGCTCCGTTAAACTGAAATACCCAAGCTCCCGGTCAAACCAATCGACTAACCCAAAAAATGTATCTTTCCCATCAAACTCAATCGCGTACCACGTCCAGTTTGAATCGGGTGTAAAAAACTTGCACTGAATCATTGGATCTTTCTCATCTTCACATGTGTAAAGCTTTGGAAGTTTCTTTAAAATCTCTGCGGTCAACAGTTTCATATATTTTCACCTCCATTCTGGATTAAATAATTAATAATCCGAATAGAACGTGTCTGTCCTATCCGTATGAAAGGGGCATGGGGTGAAATGCATCGTTACAGGTTCGAAGAAGTAACATGTAGCAGAAGATCGGATGAGTTCAAACGCGGTTAAAGTCATCCCAATCTGTCAAATGTTTTTTGTGATGAGTGTCGGAACAAAAAAGGATTTTTATGCGTGTAGAAAGATACGACTTCCCGCAATTGCGGGAATCTATAATAAAAATACAATAAGAGTATGTTTCTACAGGCTAAAAACCCACCATTTGATAGATGCGTTGAACCCCATATAATGAGGAAGCAGGATAGGACAAAGCGCTTAAGGATGCTTACATACACATACATTTTTTAGTTTTTATATTATAAATTATGATATGCCCGACAAATTACTCATTTTTCAGAAAACATATGATTTTACAGTCTGGATATATCCACATCTTAACCGTATCCCTAAAGCTCATCGGCTGACTATCGGCCGGTATACGGAAGAGTCGAGTCTGCGAATCTTGCAGTATATTATCAAGGCCAATAAACAACGAACTACTGAACAAAGAAAAATTTTGCAATTCGCAATCTCTGATGAACTGGATATACTCCGCATTCATATCCGGTTAATGAAAGATTTGCGGTTTATTAGCGTCAAACAATACATTCATACGGTTGACAAGCTCAACGAAATCGGCCGGATGTTACAGGGGTGGATGAAAATATAGCTATTTGCTACGATAACAAGTGGGAGTGGATAGATAATTGCACGGTTTCCTCCGCGGTGCCAATTGGAATAACACATCCAACGCCGGGGCCTTTACGCTCAATTTGAACAATACACCTAGCAATCGGAACAACAACATCGGCTTTCGTTGCGCCAGAGATCACAAGTAACGCCAGAATGAGAAGTATATGTTTACGGACATATATTCGGGATTCAAAGATCACAATATCCATTTCCTTTCCGGATTTAACGGAAAAACATAACGCCCCGATTCCTGTCCCGAGCAATCGGGGCAGGGTACATGGGTACCCTATGGAACAACAACACATATATACATCTGAACATTTACTTGAAGCATATCGGCGGGTCCGTCTGGGTAAACGCACCAAACCTGCGACACTGCTTTACGATTTTTGGCTGGAGCGAAACGTTGCAGATCTTCAGCATATGCTCAAAAATAATATGTACAAACCGTTTCCGTATAAGTATTTTATTGTCACCGATCCCAAAAAACGTCATATTGCAGCACCGCATTTTCGCGACCGCATTGTGCATCGGGCATTGGTTAACATCATCGAGCCCATGCTTGATAAACAGTTTATTCATGATTCGTATGCTTGCCGGAAAGGGAAAGGCACTCATTATGGATTGACCCGCGTAAAGCGATTTTTGATGGCGGCACGATGTACATATGGAAAGGATACACCTTTGTATTTTTTGAAGTGTGATATTGAAAAATATTTTGCCAGTATTTCATGGGATATTCTGCTTTCTATCCTGAGGAAAAAAATTACTGATCCGTATCTTTTTCACCTTACGGAAACCATCATAACAAGCCACAAGGTATATAAAACCAATGGGGCGATCCATATACTGCCACAACAGGTTGTGTCGGTGCAAGATCGGCGCGGAATACCAATAGGCAACCTGACAAGCCAGTTGTTTGCCAACATATACCTCAATGAACTGGATCAGTATGTGAAACATACGCTCAAAGTGCGCTGGTACGCTCGGTATATGGATGACTTTCTCATCATTCACCCGGATAAACAGCATTTAAAAGCAGTACGGGATTCTATTAGAACTTTTCTTCGGGAACGGCTCCATTTGAATTTTCATCCTAAAAAAGTCAGTATTCAAAATGTTTCACACGGCGTTGTATTTGTTGGCTACCGGATATTTTATGACCACATTCTGGTAAGAAGCAAGACGATACAAAGATTCCAGAGAAGACTTGCAAAACGGAAAAAGTTGGCAGAAGCTGGATTTATTACAAAAGAAAAACTACAGCTCATGCGGGAGTCATTTATCGGGCATATGAAGCACGCGCAGACATGGAATTTGAAACAGTCTATCTGTCCGTCTGATAATAGAAATCTGTTGAAAAAAGAACGGATACGTTCGATATTTGAAAAATATTATATTCAAAAAGCAGTGTATGTGCCGGATAAGTCGGATATCAACCGGGTTACGGTGCCTTTGGTTGTGAAAATGTCTACGGATACTGATCCGCTCGATATACTTAATTTTGTAACAGAGCTTCAATATTTGTTGGGAAAAAAGGTGATTATTATCGAACATTCTCAGATGTCTGCTGAGATGCGAGAGAAGATGATTGTGGAAGGAAAAGTTATTTGTTAAAAACCTGTTCAAGGTTTTTCCAACTTACGAGTTCATCATTTGTGTAATTTTGCAATCAGAATGCAAAATTACACAAGGTTTCAAGTTGCAATTTTCAGATTTTCTGATAATATGATAATATGAAAAATGTAATCATTATTCGTGACAGGGGACAACTCACCATTCCCGATTCAATAAGAAAGCTCGTTAGCTGGGTTACTCCTATGTCCGCAGTTACCATATCCATCGTTAAACCCGATGAGATCATTATTAAACCTCACACAAAAATTATCGATAAGGATCAAATCTGGAAAAATGTAAAAAATGCCCGATCAATTAAAGGTCGAGGATCGGTGACTTCGGCTGTAGAGTTTTTAGTTCAGGATAGGCAACATCATTAATGCTATGCAACAATATGTCGTTGATACCTCGGTCATTATTAAGTGGCTGAGTACCGATAAAGAAGATAATATAGAACAAGCAAACAGATTATTGGATGATGCGTTAGATGGCGATGTGGAGTTATTGGCTCCAGAACTTGTGAAGTATGAGGTGGGAAATGTTTTGCTTTTTAGTAAAAAGCTCTCTCCTGATGATGCTGGTATAGTATTAACCCAATTTTATACACTTCCGATCCATTTTGTTTCAGAATCAGAGGAATTATCAATAGATTCTTTTGAGTTGGCATCTTCTTTAGGTATTACCTATTACGATGCGGCTTTTTTGGCTGTAGCAAAGTACTATGAATCCGCGGTAATTACCGAAAATATTAAACATCAAGGGAAAGCCACGAATGTCAGGGTAATTTCACTTAAAGAGTATTAATCTTCATGATGGGTATTGTGCGTAGACTTCTTCAGGACATATATTGCACTATTTTTTCAAAAATTGTATAGTGTAACTAATTACACAAACCTGTATCTATCATATTTATGTAAATGAACAGTCTCAAGCAGTTTCTATTCGAAAAAAGGTATCATTACTCTCGGCTCCAGTTCAATCTGGCGGCGCTTATTTTTGTTGCCGTTGGGTTCACGGCGGCGATGTATGTTGGGGTGTTGAAGATCCCTGAGATTTTTGCCTTAAACGATACGACCAAGACATGGACATTTACAACAGCCAACGCGGGGCAGTATACCTACGATGGTACGCTTGTTACGGTAGATGATTCCGGCGGGCGTCCTGTTACGGGCGCTAACAAAATCACCAATCCCGCATTTTCTTCCGATACCTCCTCATGGTCGGCTACGGCTCTCCCGCCTTCCGGCTGGGTTGAGGTGCCGGGTAATAGTGGCACCTATGGTACATCAAATTTTTTGGCCATGAAATATGAGGCCAAGTGTGCGGCAACGAGCGACCTTACCACAGGCCTTACTTCTCCAGATACAGGATCTAACACATATAACTACAGCACAACGGCATGTACGGCAGCCAATAGTAAAGCCGCCGTTTCGGTGGCTTCGGGGTACCCGATTGCCAATATCAATCAGACCGAGGCGAGCAGTGCTTGTAGTGCCATAACTCTAGGCAGCAGCAGTGCCCACCTCATCTCAAACGCCGAGTGGATGACACTAGCTCGCAATGCCGAGGCACAAGCTGGTAACTGGACGGGCGGAAGTGTTGGCAGTGGCTACCTATTTGCCGGACACAACGATAATGCCCCTGCCCGTGCTCTGCGGGCTTCAACAACCGATACTGGCAATAATGCCTGTGCCTACACCGACTCAGCGGGTACGACTGAAGCCCCGAGTGGTTGTCCTACCAACACAGCGAGTAATACCTCAGGGACAGCAGGGAATCAAAAGCGTGTTTTCACTCTTTCAAATGGTAGCTATATCTGGGATATTCCCGGTAATGTCTGGGAATGGAATAGTGATACGATAACTGAGGCCAATCAGCCTGATGTTTCGGGCCAGACCGGCTTTAATTGGCGGGAATTCACTGCCCTTACGAGTTATGGCACTCTTTCCTATGATTTAGTGCGTCCGTTAAGTACCTCGTATGACGCAACGTACGGCGTGGGGCGTATTTATCATAATAGTGGTTCCGTTGCATCAACGACGTACGGTTTCCTCCGCGGTGCCGGTTGGGACTGGCACATCCTACGCCGGGGCATTTACGCTCGATTTGGGCGCTACACCTAGCTTTCGGAGCAACGGCTTCGGCTTTCGTTGCGCCAGTGATCCTGTAGCAATCTCTCAATCTTACTCATCTTCTTCCGGACGATCCGGTGGGGGAAACACGGTGACTGTAGGATCTGTAGCTGATTCAAAAATCTATCAATCCATTAATGTCGGCGCAGCCGACTCGTTCAATTTTTCCGTATACGTGTATGACACAACAACTGGCAATGTAGGCGGGACGGTGAGTTCTTCAATCGCGCAGTTGTATTACAATGGTTCAACAATCTCAACAACCTATACCGATGCGGGTAGCGGCTGGTGGAAGCTGTCGGGCACCCTCACTGGCGCGGCTTCTTCGCGTGAATACGGGGTAGTTGTCAAACAGGGCAAGACAGTGAAGCTCGACGATTTTACCCTCGCCAAAGTCGGCACGTATAGTGTGTATACCACCAGTGCCTACTCAAACGCACAGGTTTCAAGCTACGATTCGTTTACCGCCAGTGTGACCGGCTCTGGCAATGCTTCGGTTGTATACCAGATCTGCACCGACGACGGGGCAACCTGTGAAAGCGGTAGCGCATGGAAATACTGGGATGGGGACAGTTGGGAAACGGCTAGTAATACGACCAGTCATGTAAATACCGCAGCGCAGCTTACCCAAACCGCCATGCAAACACTTCCGATTGTGAGCCAAAAGATCTCGGTGAAAGCTATCATGAGCTTTGGTGGGGCAGACACTCCGGCTATTGCGTCAATCACCGTAGGCCTCACTACCGATACGACCGCCCCAACGACCAATGCATCGAGTATTGTCATGAAAAAAACAGTGGGCGGGGCAACTTTATCCAGTAATGGCTGGACCAATGGGAGCGCACCGTACTACTCATGGACGGCCGGGGCAGACAATGGAGGAGGCTCGGGGCTTCTGGGGTACTGTTTGTATCTTGGCACTGATTCATCGGGAAATCCGGCAACAAGCAAGGGGCTTCTTGGCACTTCTCCCGTTTCAACAACCGGTACGACCTGTCAATTTATCGTGAGCAGTAACTCTATTGATTTTGCAACGTTAAGCTATAGGGGAAGCCCGTGGCTGAGTTCGGCAACAGCCAGTTACTATATGAATATAAAAGCGGTTGATACGGCAGGCAATGTGTATTCCGGCTCAAGCGCCCAATTCCAGTTCAGGTTTGATAATACCGATCCGGCGAATCCGGCTTTTATATCGGTGCCAAGCGATTATATTGCAACGAAAGCGACTACATTTTTGTGGCCTTCTTCCGGCGCTGATGGCCCATCAGATAGTCATTCGGGGATTGCCGGACTCCAGTATCGCATAGGCTCGTCTGGCACATGGTACGGCGACTCTCATACCGCAACCGAAGATGAAACCGATCTGCTCACAAACGACGGGAGCTACAGCACCCAGTCTACCCCGGATTATGATGATATTGATGAGGGAACTAATATTATTTATCTTCGTACATGGGATAGTGCGGGGAATGTAACCACCAGCTACATCTCAAATGCATTGAAAATAAATACCACCTCACCCTCCGCGCCCCGCAATCTTGCTGTTTCACCCTCAGACGCCACAACTAATGCCTATACATTTGCGTGGGATGACCCGTCGGCATTTACCGGGCAGGCCACTAATCTTACCTTTTGCTATACCATAAACACCATACCTACATCATCAAACTGCACGTATACGGCGGCAGGCGCAAACAGCCTCGCCTCCGATGCCTATGCCACCCAGCCGGGCACCAATACCCTGTATCTTGTTGCCAAAGACGAAGCCAGTAATATCAATTACGATACGTATACTAGCGTCACATTCACCTATTCCGGCTCGGCTCCCGGAATCCCCCGTAATATTGATGTATCAGATATTTCCATAAAAGCCACTTCCAACTGGAAGCTCACTGTTTCATGGGACGCGCCGGAAAGCGCAGGAGCAGGAGTCATGTCTTATAAAGTCCTTCGCTCAACAACAGACACGACCTGTTCGTCTTCTATTTCCTCGTTTACCCAGATTGGGTCAACGGCAGGTACTTCGTATTCGGACACAGGCTTATCTGCTCAAGCATATTATTACTGTGTCAAAGCCTGCGACAGCGCCAATAGCTGTTCGGCCGTTTCCTCGACCGTTTCCAAAACGCCAACGGGCAAATATTTTGATGCAGCCTCACTTTCTTCAGGCCCAACGGTAACATCGGTTACCACCAAGAAAGCGAAAATAAGCTGGAGTACCAACCGCGCCTCGGATTCAAAAGTCGCCTACGGTACAAAATCAGGCTCCTATAACTCCGAGGAACCATCCAATTCTTCTCAGGTCACCGATCATACGATCAATCTCACCAATTTATTGCCGGGTACCACCTATTACTATAAAGCCAAATGGACCGATGAAGACGGTAACACCGGGCAAAGCGATGAAAAAACATTTACCACCGATGCAGCGCCCACGATCAAAGATGTGGTAGCCAAAAATATCGGACTTTCGGGCGCGATCATTCAGTTTACGTCAAAAGGAGCAAGCAAAGTCCGGATTTACTACGGTGTATCGACATCATTTGGCGGAGTCAAGGAAGTTGCAACCTCTACCACAGAAACAACCTACACGGCGGAGTTGAGCGGGCTTACCGATGGAAGCAAATATTATTACAAAATAAATGGTATAGACAGTGAAGGCGCGGAGTATGAGGGCACTATTCTTGATTTTGCCACCCTGCCCCGGCCGCTTATTTCCAATGTGCGCTTACAGGAGCTCAAAAACAGTGCTCAGCCAACCATGCAGATCACCTGGCTTTCTAATACGGAAATCTCCTCGATCATCACCTATTATCCAGAAGACGCAGTTTCCAAAGTCCGTGATGAGGTGAATATCGCACTCACCCGTGGTGAACACAAGATGATTCTTTCCGGACTGCTTCCTGAAACTACGTATTTACTTGTAGTTAAAGGACGAGATAAAATTGGCAACGAAGCCATCTCAGATAGTGTGCGCTTCACCACCGCAACCGACTCACGACCGCCTGCTATTGAAAATATGAAGATTGAGGGAACCACCCTGCCTCCTGCCTCGGGCGCGGATGGGGAATCAACCGCTCAGCTTGTTGTGTCGTGGGATACCGATGAACCGGCCACTTCCCAGATAGAATTTGGTGAGGGGACAGGCGAAACGTATGCTCAAAAAACACAAGAAGATACAAATCTGACGACTAATCATCTGGTCATCATCTCAAATTTAACACCATCCAAAGTGTATCATATGCGGGCATTATCAAAAGACAAGGCCGGAAATCGGGGAGAGTCGGTAGATACAGTCACGATTGCACCCAAAGCAACCCAGTCGGCATTCGATCTGGTGATTGGTAATTTATCCGACATATTCGGATTCCTCAAAAATCTATGACAACCGTACCAAACAAAAATGCAATTGAAATCACCAATGTCGTCAAGGTATTTCCGATAAAGCAGCAGGAAGCGCTGGTGCTACGGGGGATAACGCTTTCTATTGCCCAAAACGATTTTGTGATAGTATTTGGGCATTCGGGCTGTGGAAAATCTACTCTGCTTCATGCCATCTTGGGGCTTGAACAGCCGACCTCGGGAACAGTGCATATGTTTGGCCGTAATATGTATGCCTACACTGAAGATGAACGCTCGCTGTACCGGAAGATGCATATTGGGGTCGTGTATCAGCAGTCAAACTGGATTAAATCACTGACTGTGTGTGAAAATGTCGCGTTTGCCGCCTCGCTCACCGGAATTGAAAAGACACAGGCCACACGAAAGGCCAAAGAGGTGCTACAGACCGTGGGAATGGCCGGATGGGCAGACTACTATCCGTCCGAGCTTTCCTCGGGGCAACAGCAGAAAGTGGCTCTCGCCCGTGCTCTTATTACCAATCCAGATATTATCGTGGCCGATGAACCATCGGGTAATCTTGACTACCAGAGTAGCATAGAACTGATGGAGCTTTTCCGTAAGCTTCATACACAAGGCAAAACCATTATTATGGTGACACATAATATAGATAATGTAGATTACGCACAGACAGTTGTCCATATGTTTAACGGACGGATAATCCGGATAGTCGAGGCGACCGAAAAGAACCGAGAGGAAGTGAAAAAGATGCTGTTGAGCCGGATTGTTTTATCAGGGGCGCCTGACATGCAAAAAGGAAAGCTCCAAACGCGGGAGAAGATACGGACAATTCCCAATATCCGCGTTGCCTTAGCCGGGATGCGCAGCTTGACAGGTGTATTTTTCTCCAATATCTCACGGATATTTCATTTTTCCGCATTGCTTTTTCTCTATCTCACCAGAAAAACAGTAGAAGCTATCGGACACAATCGCTGGTTTCCGGCCGTCATTGCCCGGCTGAGCGAAAAACGGCTTCTTTTTTTATATAAAAAATTGTTTACTCTTTTTGATAAACAGGAAGAACACAGTATTGCCCGTGTTGATCTTATAGATTTGTCTTTGAAAAATATCTGGTCAAAACGGGCACGCACCATAATCACAGTAGGCGGTATGGCAATCGGAATCGGGACTATCGTATTTCTGGTATCGGTCGGCTATGGTCTTGAGAAGATGGTCATTTCCCGGGTTGCCCGGCTTGATGAGATACGACAGATAGATACAACTCCGGCCGTTTCCAGCAATATCAGAATTACCGATACTTCGCTTGCCTCGTTCAAGACAATAGAGGGTGTAGATAAAGTACTGCCAGTCATCGGAGTTGTGGGCAAGATCAGTTACCAGAATTCAAGCTCGGACGTTGCGGTGTATGGTGTGTTATCGGATTATCTTAAGGAGTCGGCTATAAAGCCTGCAAAGGGCGCAATTTTTGAAAGCAATGAAGTTTCAGTGAAAGTGACAGATACTCGTTCACGTACTACTTCCGGTGAGGTCGCGGGTGTACACGATACACGTGTTCCCGCTGTTCCGTCATATGGAACTGAAATCGGCGAGGTAGAATTCCATATTGAGCCTGAGGCATATGTGCGCGTACGCAAAGCGCCATCAGCCTCCGCGCAACTTTTGGGATACACACGTGATTCTGATGGAATGGATACAGGCGCAGAATACTGGGGAGGATCATATATCAGTGAAGACAAGGCAGGGGCAGCCGCGGTTGATGAAAATGGGAAAAAAATGGGTCGCTGGATCAAAACAACTGTCCCCTTGTGGTCGGAACAATCCGATACATCAGACGAGGGTGCCTTGGCATATAAACCTGAGCTTGATACAGAGGGAAAACAAGTTATGACAGAGGGATATATCGCGGAGCTTTCTATGAATATAACCCGTGCCTATGATCTGCCGGAGGTATTGGGAGTCGCCGCAACCAGCGCAGACGTGTTAGCAGAGGCAAGCAGTTCGGCAATTGTCGATTCCGAGGTGGCAACCGTATCGGCCACTACAAAAAAAGCATCGGTCCCGCTTCCTCAAAGAGAACGTCAAGCAGTTGTGAATATGGCATTTCTCCAAATACTTGGAGTTACGGAATCAAAGGGAGTCGGTACCCGATTTGAGCTGGCGTTTGTCGCAACATCAGAACTCACGACAGGCCGTGACACCATCCAGTCTGCCCCGGTTTCGTATACGATTGTTGGAATTACACCGGACAATAAAACACCGATTGTATATGTACCGCTTGTTGATGTGAAGGAACTGGGTTTGAGTAATTATTCTCAGGCAAAATTGGTCGCAAATACACAAGGACAGATTCCAACCATAAGAAAACATGTAGAGCTCCTTGGATTTAAGACAACCTCGGTAGCCGATACAGTTAGCCAGATAGAACGGTTATTTTCCGGCTTGCGTATGGTGCTTGGAATTTTAGGATTTGTAGCACTGACAATCGCGGCGCTTGGCATGTTTAACACACTTACGATATCGCTGCTTGAACGGACGCATGAAGTCGGGATGATGAAAGTCATCGGAATGCGCTCCAGCGAAGTTCAGGATTTATATTTATCGGAATCTATGATAATGGGAGTCTTAGGAGGCTTATGTGGTTTGCTTATTGGGTTTACTACCGGTAAGCTGTTGTCTGTCGTATTGACTGCGCTTTCTGTTTCAAAAGGGTATGGTGTGATAGATATTGCCTTTATTCCGTTTCCCTTTATCGTGCTGATTATGTTTTTGTCGGTTGTGGTCGGGCTCCTTACGGGTATTTATCCGGCACGGCGCGCCACAAAGATATCGGCACTGGACGCCCTTCGCTATGAATAATTATTATTTATTAATCATTTTATGAAACATATACTTGTTGTTGACGATGATGCATATATACGGGATCTGTATGGCGAGATATTACAAAGCGCAGGGTACACGGTAACGTATGCGGTAGACGGGAAAGAGGCATTTGATTACATGAAAAAAGGAGGGTTTGATTTAATCCTGCTTGATGTAATGCTTCCAAAAATGGACGCGCTCGCTGTGCTTAAAGCATTGGAAAAAGATTCTCCGATTGCAAAAAATGGGCCAATTGTACTGCTTACCAATCTGGCGCAGGACCCGACTATTACTGAGCTTATGCGGCTGGGCGCATCTGCATATGTCATTAAAGTTGATCTTACTCCCGATCAGGTCATCGCCAAAGTAAAAGAGATGTTGAAAAAATAAAAAAGATAGTAACCTATGTTATAGGTACAGCATATATTGTCATACATATTAAATACTCATATATCTACTGCACAGATTAGCCCATCAATATAATCTATATTGACTTTTTTGATTCTCCTTTATATAATCCACTTTATTCTCAAATAAACTATGGGTAATACAACTGGCTACCAAAACGCACAACCGATTCAGTTTGAAAATCTCGATAACCTTTTGTGGGGAATCGTAAAAACACTTCAATGGTACTCTCTCCCTGTTATGGCTATTGCGATCGCGACGCTTGGCGTGTTTCTTGTTATGAGTGGGGATGACATAGAAAGAAAATCCCGCCTTAAAGGTTGGATCATGAATATTTTGATTGGCGGGTTATTGGTCTTTGGAGCAACCAGCATAGCAGAGATTATTAAAAAATTTGTCGGTGGGACTGCCTGATAGAAATTACATATGTATGAACTTTCTACAAAATTCTCTTCTTGTTTGTGCAGTATTTCTGCTTAGTACGACTTCTGTATCTGCGCAAACACCGATCCCTCCTCCAACCCCCGCTGTTCAATATACTAATGAATTTACAACCGTAAGCGAACCAAACGTCATAGTGGGAATCCTTAAAGACTTTATACAGGGATTTGACTCCATGTTAGGAGGATTTATTTTTTATACACCAGATCCATTAAACGACACAATTTCTTTACATGATAGCTCAGAAATACCCGGCGTTACCAAATACCGGAATATGTTTAGCGAGATTGCCGTCCCAATTATGGCAATCGTAATTGCGGCTATTGCAATTGGTAAAATCGGATCGGATAATGCAGAGGAGCTAAAGTCCTTTGCTTTCCGGCTCGTTCTTACTATTTCATTATTTATCGTTGTTCCATCTGGCCTTTCATATAGTATTCAGTTGAATAATCTGCTTGTTGAAAAAATTACTACCACGGCAGAGTTCACACAGTTTTTAGATACCTATTTGGATCAGGTAAACACAAAAATTCAAAACGGAGAGGATTCTGAACAGTATGGGATTCCTCATTTTGATTTTTCACTTGTCGGGGGAGTACTAAAATCTTTAGGAGAATTTATCGTCAAAATCTTTTTATTTGCTCTGACGTTTTTATTTTTATTAGGTGGATTTCTCTATATCGGTTTCCAGTTTGTGATTCGATTTGCATCACTTTTATTCTTAGGCGTCCTGTACCCTGTCATTATTCCTTTTGCGTTGTCGGAACGGACTCAACATATTGTCTATACATTCTTCAAGTCATGGTTTACATTTCTCATTATGCAGCCGGCATTTGTTCTGGGATTTGCTATAGCTACAGATATTTTTACCAATATTTTAAATGCGAAAGGACCAAGTGTCGGGATGCTTTTCTTTTATACCGGTTTTCTGTTCTTTTTAGGTGGAGTGAACATATTAGTCGGGCGGATATTTGGAAACGGATGGGATGCTATGGCTACCAATATGCAGGCTGCGATTTCTTCACGAAGTGTAGTGCAACCGTTTCAGTCAAATTTCCGTGACTTTAGAAGAGGATTGTTTGGAGGAAGTATTAGTTCTCTTGCCGGTTACGGATCAGCTCAGAAATTACGGCAAATATTTAGTAAAAATTCTGATGATAGTCCTCTTGAGGGGAGTAGTTCTACTAAAACAGGGAATTCACCGGGAAGCAGTAGCGATCGTCCTCATATGGTTACAACTGCGATGCCTGAATTTTCAAAAGATTTAAGTCAACGAGGATTGCAGGTTAAAACCGTTAATCAAAAGCAAGGGATTGTCTCGGTATCAGGAGAAGCATATCAATATAGCGATCCAAAATCCGGGCTAACTTCACTCTATCCAAGTCGCATCGAAGCAACTCAAGATGGTATACCGGATAATAAATTGAACCGGGTAAAACTTGATAACGCACAGTTTATTGATTTGTCAGCATTTAACAAATATAACCAGAATCCTCATAACTATAACGCAATGCAGGAATCCAGAAAACGGGGAAAGGATTTACATTACGCACATATTACTTCATCCAGTCACCCTGAACGGGTACAAAACTTTTTAGATGTATCACGATCGAGAAACGATGCATTAGGCGTAAAGGGAGTTATTATCAAACGACAAGGAAAACAATCAAGCGATCATATTATCCGTCTCTACTCACCCTATGAAAAGCGTCAGAATATATAAAGATGACATTAGAGTCCATATTTTGCGAAGTCTGTTTTTTACAGATACGATGATTGCTGTCTCAGTAGGTGCGATTCTTGCAGGACTGATATTTATCTTTTTTCAATATTTCCTGCATGTTTTTAACTGGTCGTACTTTATCTCAACTGTTATAGTCACTGAGATCTTTTTTATTGCTTTGGTTACACAGAAGATAGATAATCAGGCAATTTATAAAATCGTGCCAAGAGGAATAACATTTAAAACGACAAAAAAAGAGCATCGGCATAATGACCTTGAGCCATATTTTGTAGATTTTGCCATTCAGGATACCTGTATTATCAGAAAGAATACCATCGTCAAAATGTATGAAGTTGAGCCATTTGATATCGCCCTACTGAATGATCAGGATCGTGAGCATTTTTTCATCAAATTAAAGCAAATGATCCATCTGTTGTCTTCTCAGGTTCAGTTTATTGTGAAAAAAGAGAAAGCAAATATTCAGGACTATTCAAAACACTTATCACGCCTCTACGATGATTCAAACACAAAACGAGAACCGCTTATTGATCGCTATATCCACGACATATCAGATCTCATACAGAATAATGCGTTTACTATAACTCGGCATTATGCAGTATTTTCTGTTCCCTGCAACACGGAAAAACCATATGAGAAAGTCAAAGCAATTAAAAAGTTAAACGACATAGCAATACGTTTTTCCTCTGCTGTTGTTGCTTGTAATATTTCTGTCAAGCCTCTTGATACAACCGAGTTAATCAGTTTTGCTCAATCAACACTCAGATGAATATATCATCAATGACACAATTCATTCAAAAGCACGCTGCCGGTTTTAATAAAAATATATTCCATATTCGAATGAGTCAAAGGTTACAGGAACGGGTAGAGTTGTTACGCGATCAAACAAAAAAACAAACATTTGATCTTAAAAAAATAAAGCGGGAATATGATTTATACGCGATGAAAAGTAGCGGTTTACAAGAAATTGAGAAACAGTTTTTTAATGGTGAATCAAAGCTCCCGTATACTGTAGCGACAACGGCACTAAAATATGAAATAAAACGGTTGATGCAGGTAATTGCGACACAGCAGGAATTAATTGAAAAGACGCCGTTTATAACAAGCAGTATTCCTCAGTTACGGAAACCGACCTTGCTCAGGAGTACGAATCCCCTTAGACAGGGCAAGTATTATCTGAACTATCAAAAAGAAAAAAGAGCTTATGAATACGCTGTTAAAGAAAGTAAAAAAGCCGAGTTTCATCTTACTATCAAAAAAGATGATGATGGGATACAGATTGACCGGAATGGAACAAAGTCATATAAAAGCGAGTATATACAAGAATATAGCTCACATCTCCAAGTCGGAACGAAATTGAAGCGATTCTATTATCTGGCCGATATACCGGCTTATTTAAGCCCGTATCTTTTTTTTAAACTATTAACTTCGTCACTGCCATTTACATTAAGCATATTTATCGAATCCTCACCAAGTAGTGAATTACTGAAAAAAGCCAGACAACGACTATCAGTGCTTGAGATGCAGCAGAATGAACGCTTAAAACATGGTAAAGTCCGTGATCAGCAGATAGATAAGCATATCGAAGAGGTAATGAGCTTTATTGATGAATTGGTACACGAATCTGAGAAAGGTGTCATTTATTCTCTATATCTTCAACTGGAAGCGGCTGATGAAAAAGAGTTGGCAGAACTGCATAAACAACTGCAAAACCTCGCTGGGACAATGGATCTTACGTTTAACCAGTATACATTTGGTATGAAAACAGCATTTAAAAACTTTTTACCATTTAGTACCGATCATCTCAAAGAAAACCGTATTCTTCAATCGACTGCTGCTTCATACTTAATGCCGTTTATTTCAAAGCAACTCAATGATCCAAACGGCATTTTTATGGGCGCAAACGCGTTTAATAATTCTTTAGTATTTATTGATCCATTTACTTCACGGAATAATAACATCAATATTTTTGGAGTCTCCGGATCTGGTAAAAGTGTGACGGCTAAAATCCTTATGAACAGACTCTATATGAAAGGTGTACAGATTCTTATTATTGATCCGGAAGGGGAATATGTAAACCTTGCGCGTAGTTTGGGTGGAGAAGTAATCCAGTTCTCACGGGAAAACGGTATCAATCCGTTTTTTATCAATAGTTCTCAGGAGAATGATATTTTAGATCATATTTCAACCCTCAAAACATTCCTGAAGTTTTTTATTTCTTCCAATCATTACAATAGCGCTTTGCTCGATGAGAAGCTTATACAACTATACGATCGTGGTGTGCCTACGTTTGACAATTTATTGGACTCATTAAAAGATCACCCAATGCAAAAGGATTTAAGCGTCTTATCAACAGGAAGCCTACGAGGAGTATTTAACTCAACGCGACAGTTGGATTTACAAAGTGATATTATCGTTTTGGATCTTCACGATTTGAAAAAAGATGAAAAACGAGATCCTGCGATGTATCTGTTGACCTCTCTTATCTGGAATTTAGTCAATAAGCATAATAATAAAAAACGAATGCTTTTTATTGATGAAGCGCATAAACTACTGGTCGACCCCGAAGTTGCAATCTTCTATAGAGAGCTGGTTAAGCAAGCCAGAAAACGTAATGTCGGGGTAGTTTCTATCACGCAAGATGTAGAAGATTTTTTGAAAAATGAATACGGAAAAGCGATTATTACAAACTCTGAAACGAAAATATTATTAAAACAGTCATATGCCACATTGAGTGAAATTGCCACCATTTATCCGATGACTGATGAAGAAAAACAACAATTGGGTCATCTGGGAATAGGAGAAGTTGTATTATTTCGAGAAAATGAACATATTCGTCTGAATATATCGGTTCTGCCATTTGAACAAGATTTAGTATTTACAACACATGGTTCAGATGAAATTATTTAACCGAATTCAGGCAGCCCGTACATTTAAAAATGATCCCTTTGGATTTATTATCGACTCAATCATTAAAACTGCAATAAATCTCATTATTCCGTTTCCACTAGTTGGAGATGCGGCATTGCAGTTTAAAGGCCCAATACTTGGTTGTATTGTATCGTTGGTTGTTTTAGGAATATTTTTATTTGTCGTAATTGGAACAATAATTCTGTCGCCGTTTTTAGCAACGGAAGGTTTTTTACAGAAAATTATAGATCCCTTTACTTCGAGTACACATGCTTCATCAGATAGTACTTTTATTCAAACGAGTATTCCGATGCAGATTCCCTTAGGAGGACATGGGTTTGAGTTTGGATCAATAACTGCTGGTTTTATGGAACCATCATATTTTCTAACCTTTGGACGGAATCATACGGGAATAGATTTGGTACCAAATGACAACTATTATTCAAATAATCAATCATATCAACAAAATAAAAAAGTGGTCGTTTACGCGACACATTCGGGAGTTGTGCACTTTTATATAGATTCCTATGGATCTGAAACGGTAGAGGTGACCAGTGGTGACGGTTCATTGCAGACCATCTATATGCATATGAAAAATGTGTATGTTGCGTCAGGAAATACGGTACAAGCTGGATCAGCTATCGGTGAAATGGGCAATACCGGCCGTTCCACCGCGGAACATATTCATTATGAGATTAGGATTAAAAGCGGAACCATATGGTTACCAGTTAATCCAATGATTTATATAAAATAATATATGAAAAAAAATCAACGAAAACTACTCGCGTTTGGAGTAGTTTTAATGCTTTTTCTGTTTTTAATCTGGTATTTTTTCTTTATTAATAAGGATAATACTCAAAATATAACGAGTGGTATGGTATATCTTCAAGATTCTAAACTATATGTATTTGATAATGCATATACCTTAAAACAATATCCTGATAAGGTTTTGGTGCATTATCCATACCTGCTTATTATCCAAACGGACAAACCACTGACTACCATTTATAATCTTGAAACGAAACAGAAAGAAAAAGAAATAAAAGAGGTGCTTTTAGATTATTATGACGGGAATATTGTCTATAACAAGAAGCAGACTTTTTATAACACTATAAATCTGGACAAATATTGCGATAGCGTGTTTATTAAGAATGAAAATGAAGTGCTTTGTACCTTTCGATCAAATCAGGATAGTCATAATAATATGCTCATTAGTATCAGGCCTGATAAACCGGATCTCTGGAAACGTGTTTATAAGTCGCCAGATTATAATATTATTACTGCTATTTCAATAATTAATAACACTCTATTTATTGGTGAAATAAATTTTGATACCAAGAAAAGTAATCTCATCGTCAACGAAAAAATAATTCCAGTAAACGACATTGTGAGTATGATTTATGAGATACAAGGTAAACCATATTTTGCTTCGTTTAAGAGTGTTCTGAATGGTCAAAAGGAAAATTACTATATGATAGAAGCTGGTAAAGCAAGTAGACAATCGGGTGAAAAAATCATCTTCTATGAAGACTAATTTGTTTTTAATCTTTTTTCTTCTTTTAATTGGTCGAATAATTCCACTAGTTTATCTGGATCTTCATGAGCTAGAATATGAAATTTCGCTTGAAAATGTTCTAAAATAGTTATGGCCATTTCAGGAGTCGCATTTTTAGGATCTATGCGTCTTAAAATCTTCAAAACTGTATTGATATCTTTTTCATTGATTTGATATCTATCTGGTTTTTTGCTCATGTGCATAGTATACATCAAATAACTTTGTCTAAGTTTAAAAAGTCATACATCTCTTTTGCAGACTTTTCCGCCTGTATTCTCCTCATAATTTCAAGACTGCTATTGAAAGACAATATATTCAAGCTGCCTTCCCAAAGTATTTTTCTGTCTAGGATGGCTAATTTTCTATGATGATTGCCTTGTAATAAAACTACTTTTATACCCATCTCACTACATTTAAGTATTTCATTTGCAACCTGATATCGAATAATTTCATCATGTTCAGCAGGATCTCTGGTAATAATGCATATTTTTACGTTTTTATTTAATAGTTTTTTGAAGGATGGAACTAACTTCTCGATTCTTGATGGGGTAATAAATGGGCTTTCAATGATAAGTTCGTTTTGACATGAATTTAAATCCTGAACAAAGGCTTTATAAAAAGTTGTTTCGTCAAAGAGGCGAGAGGTGAAACGATCAGAGTACAGATTTATAAAATGCTTAAAATTAAACATTTTTGCGCTCCTTTTCTGGTACAATAATGGAGATGTTGCCTTTGCAATAGGTAAATCCAAGTTTTTTTAGTTTTTCGAATGTTTGAAGGAGGCTTGGTAGAATTTGGTTCCACCTGGAGGCAACCTCGCGAGCCATTGTTGACGATCAGCATATAAGAAGATCTGATCGAAGGGTTTTATGAAGTCGTAACGCACTTTCTTGCCCTCTAATCTCAAGTTCTGAAGTGTAAGATTGATCAACTGCCTCTTTTCTTCTACTTCAGAACTCATAAATAGATCATAGGCACGGTTAGCCAGTTCCAGTAAACCGTTAGCATTTGTATAATAGGTATCTTCTGCATCCTCAAACTGTGCTAATTGAGCATCAATGTTTGTAATCTTGTCTATGAAATTATTGTAGTGAGTGTTGTATTCAGCGTTAGTAATACTACCATCAAGCTTTTCAATAAATAGTTGCTCTTTTCTCTTTACCCATACTTCACGTTCTTTATATAGCTTTTCAGCGTGTACCTTCCTGAATTCGCTTTTATCCTCATGATTTGCTTTAAGAGTAGTAGTTATTTCTTCAATGATTTCTCTAGGTATGTGTATACCTTTAAATAACCTTGCCAGTTGGGTAGTTATTTCTTCCTCACGTATCCAAGTAGCACCATGCTTTTTGTTATATTGAGTACAGTGATAATAAATATATTTACCTTTCTTCTTTTCAGGAGTTATAGCAAGTCCACAATCCGCACAATTAAGCAGACCTCTATAAGCATAGTCTAGACCTGCATATTTAAACTTCTTTTTATGATGTCCAGCCTTAACAGCCTGTACAGCATCAAATAAATCCTTTCCTATGATGGGTTGATACTTATGAGGGTATAGATTGCCATTAAAGTTCATAACCCCGTAATAAAAGGGATTTTTGAGTATCTTATCGAGGAAGCCCTGTGAAACGATTAAGTT
>CAZGGU010000010.1:0-1689 GCA_964525395.1 uncultured Gammaproteobacteria bacterium | reverse complement strand
AATCTTTTTTCAATTTCTGACGTATTGTCATAAAAGAAAACGCACCAGTTGAATACCACTCAAACATTTTCTTTACGAGAAGCGAATTAAACTCATCAACAACAATATCTTTTTTTTCATCTGCTAGGGTAATGTTCTTATAGCCTAATGGAGCTTTACTTGGCCATTCTCCCTTACGAAGCTTAGCTTCAATGGCTCTTTTAACATTGTCGCTAATAGCATCCGAGTAATACTTAGCAAGGCCTAAGCTTATACTGAAGTTAAACTTTTCTACTGCTGATAATTTACTGTTAATTACTTGACCATCTGATACGAAGTGAAGCTCTATTTCGTCTTTTATCGCTTTCTCATAGAGTATGGATACTCTCTTATCAAATACATTTCTGGACAGTCGATCTACCTTATCAAAACATACCGCAAGTTTTTCCTTATGAGATATGACAAAGTCCAGAATATCATCAAATTCCTTTCGAGTGTCCTTATATGCACTTTCATCAAAGCTAAAGTTCTTGATGACTGTGAAACTCTTTTGAAGACAGTATTTTTCCAGTCGAGCTATCTGAGCAGGTAGGGAATTGCCAGCTTCTTTCTGTTCTTCAGTGCTTACTCGTGAAATTATTATTGCTTTCATGAATCATTAATATATTAACATGTTGGGTTTCTCATGTTAAAAAAAGCTCATTTAATTAACTTGAGATTTCTTTCATGTGCAAAAAGATTAAAAAGTTTAACATTAATAAAATAACTAAATTTTCCGATTTGTATATGTTTAACTAATCCAGATGGATGGTCAGAAAGTTCTTTAAGATATTTTGATGCAGTTTGTCTTGTTATACCTAAGTCATCTTTCACAAAGTCAATTTTAGTATAGGGATGATTAAATAAATTATTCAGTAAATCTTGACTATAGAATGAAAAGTTATCTCTTAAGAAAATTTTATACTCTTGCATAAGTTCTTTTATATTGTTTATAAGCCAAATTGTATCAAGAGCTGTAAGTCTAACTCCTTCTAACATGTATAAAATCCATTGTTCCCAGTTGTTATTGTCACGTACATCTTGTAAATAAAAATAGTAATCATTTTTGTTTTGAATAATATAACGACTTAGATATAACACTGGTATATTTAAATAACCTTTAGCCATTAGGTATAAAATAATCAAAATTCTTCCAGTTCTACCATTTCCATCATAAAAAGGATGAATAGATTCAAATTGAAAATGGATAATAGCCATTTTAATTAGAGGGTCAATATTGTGAAGATCATCTACATTAATATAATTTAATAAATCAGACATTAATGCTTCAATCTCATGTATATCTTGAGGCGGTTCATAGACTAATTCTCCCGTTTTATCATTCTTTAGTACAGTACCGTGTATTTTTCTATAACCTGCCTTATTACCCTCTAAATATTCTTGCACAGTCAAAATGCATTCATTTTTGATTAATCCTCCAGAATTTAAAACTCTTGTAGTTCCTTCATGGAGTGCTAAGTTATAACTTTGCACTTCTTTAGTTGCTATATTTTGTATTAATTCCTTGCCTAATTCTGCTTTAAATATTTCATCGTGTGTAGTAATAATATTTTCAACTGCCGAACTATCTTTAGCTTCCTGAAGGGTTAAAGTATTAATTAGAATACCTTGATTAGGAACTGCGTGAACAAATCCTTTTAATTCAGCTAG
>CAZGGU010000009.1:15634-28139 GCA_964525395.1 uncultured Gammaproteobacteria bacterium | reverse complement strand
CTTGCATTTACGCACGAGTTTAGCTATAATTACAAGTACAAAATGGCTTTACAAATACAGGAGGTGATAGCTACATAGTTACTGTTTGAGTTGATTCTTACCTGAATTGGCGACACTATGTGGTCGCTTTTTTTGTATTTGAGGCTAAATAAAGATATGTTAGCTTTAATCGGACAAAAGAAAGATCAATCTCAGAGATTTTTGGAAAACGGAAGAAGAATTCCGGTTACTCTTATAGATGTTAAGGATAACGTTGTCGTATCTGTTAAATCACTAGATAAAGATCATTACCAAGCTGTACAGCTTGGTTTTAGTATGAAAAAGAAAGCTACAAAAGCAGAACTCGGACACGCAAAAGGAGCTAAATTAGAAAAAGCTCCTAAATTTTTAAGAGAAGTAAAACTTGCAGATGACGAAGTATCTCCAGAAGTAGGGATGGTAGTTAATCCTTCAGAAGTTTTCACTCCAGGAGATATCGTGAACGTTTCCGGAGTTTCTAAAGGAAAAGGATTTCAAGGAGGAGTTAAGAGACATGGATTCGCAGGTGGACCTAAGACCCATGGTCAGTCAGATAGACACCGAGCCCCAGGATCTATTGGTCAGGGAACAACTCCAGGAAGAGTTTACAAGGGAAAGAGAATGGCAGGAAGAATGGGTGTAGACAATGTAACTGTAGAAAATTTAAGCATAATCGATGTAACAGCTGATGGAGTTTTAGTAATTAAAGGTTTAGTTCCAGGCGTTACTAATGGACTTATTTATGTTAAAAAAGTAGGGGAAGACAAAAAGTTTGTTCCACTTCAGAAAACCCCTGAACAATTAGAAGCAGAAGAGAAAGCAAGAATTGCTGAAGAATCCGATCGACAAGCTCAGGAGGCCATAGCTGCCAAAGAAGCCGAAGAAAAAGCTAAAGCAGAAGCTGAGGCCCAAGCTGCAGCAGCTCCTACGGAAGAAGCTCCTGTTGAAACAGAAATAGCTGATGCTAAGTCAACAGAGTCAGCAGTTGAAGAGACAGTGGAAGTTGCAAGTGAACCAGAAGCTGAGGTTAAAGAAGAAGTGGAAGGAGAAGAAAATGGCGACAAGTAAAACAGTTAAAAAAACAGAAGTAAAAATAGCTCCAAAAGCTGTAAAAGTAGAAAAAGTCAGTTCGGCAAGCTTAGGACAAGTTGAATCAGCCGCTTCCATTCGACAAGCTCAGGATAAAAAGGTTGGTGGGCTTTCTGCAGCAATGTATGATGTAAAGGGAGCAAAAGCTGGAACATTTTCTCTTCCTAAAGAAGTATTTGGAGCTAAAATTAACAATATTCTTATGGCACAAGCCGTAAGGGTTTATTTAGCTAATCAAAGACAAGGGAATGCACATACTAAATCCCGAAATGCTATTACTCTTACTACAGCAAAATGGTATCGCCAAAAAGGAACAGGTAGAGCACGACACGGGGCCCAATCAGCTCCTATTTTTGTAGGCGGAGGAGTAGCTCACGGGCCAAAAACTCATGATTTCTCTCTTAGTTTGCCTAAAAAAATGAGAAAAGCAGCACTTATCTCAGCTCTTTCACAAAAAGCAAAAGATGGAGAAATTATAGTTCTTTCTGGATTTGAAAAAGTTGAGCCAAAAACAAAAAATATGAATGATGTTCTTAATAAAATAACAACTGACACAAAAAGAAAAGCATCTGTACTTATCGTAGCTTCTGGAGCTCCAAAAAACTTGCCAAATATTTTCAAGGCAAGCAGAAATATTAAAAATGTAGATATTATTAGCGCTGATTTATTAAATACATATGAAGTTCTGAAGCATAAAAATGTTTTAGTAATGAAAGAATCTATTGAAGTTATAGGAGGTTCTAAATAATGAACGTAATTATTTCACCAGTTATTACAGAGAAATCAATGAATGATGCAGCTCTTGGAAAGTTTACTTTTAAGGTAGCTAAATCAGCAAATAAAAATCAAATAAAAGCTGAAGTTGAATCAAGATATTCAGTAAATGTGATTGGTGTTTCAACATCTATTCTTAAAGGTAAAAAACAGCGCGTTGGAGCTAAGAGAGAAGAGAAAAAAATCGGAGACGTAAAAAAAGCAATCGTAGCCTTAAAAGCTGGACAAAAAATCGGCCTTTTTGATTTGGGAGGAGAATCTAAATAATGAAACTTAAAACTATTAGAAAGAAAAATTCAGGAAGAAGCTACGGAAAAGTAGTAGTTCGTCACCAGGGTGGAGCTCATAAGAGATTCATTCGAAATGTGGATTTTAAGAGAACTAAGTCTGGTGTAGTGGGAAGTGTAGTTTCTGTAGAATATGATCCTAATAGAACAGCTGACGTAGCGCTCGTGCACTATGCAGATGGAGAAAAAAGATATATAATTGCACCTCTCGATATAAAAGTCGGAGATAAGATTACTTCAGGAAAAGGATCAGAAATTAAATCAGGAAATGCTCTTCCTCTATCAAGTTTTCCAGTCGGAACTGTAGTTCATAACGTGGAGCTTACACCAGGCCGAGGAGGACAATTGGCAAGAGGAGCAGGCACAGGTGCTACTGTTCAGGCAAAAGAAGGAAACTATGTTCACTTGAAGCTTCCATCAGGTGAGGTTAGAAAAGTTTTGGGAGCTTGCATGGCAACTGTAGGAACAATCTCAAATATTGATTGGAAGAATGAAGTTATAGGAACAGCTGGAAGAGCAAGAAGAATGGGTATAAGACCAACTGTTCGCGGAGTTGCAATGAACCCTAGATCTCATGCGCATGGTGGAGGAGAAGGAAGAAGCGGTATTGGTCTCAAGTATCCTAAGACTTATGCAGGACGTCCAGCATTTGGAAATACTAGAAATCCGAAGAAATACTCAAATAAATATATTTTGAAGAAAAGAGGTAAATAATTATGTCAAGAAGTTTGAAAAAAGGTCCATACGTAGATCCAAGATTAGTTAAAAAAGTAATGGTTCAAAAGAATGGCGGAGATAAATCTGCAATTAAAACATGGTCAAGAGCATGTCAGATTCCACCAGAATTCGTAGGACATAATTTCGCGGTACATAACGGTAAAAATTTCGTAAATGTTTTCGTAGTTGAAGGAATGGTAGGACACAGACTTGGTGAATTTTCACCTACAAGAACATTTAGAGGACACGGAAGAGTAGTAGCAAGGGAGATTTCAAAGACATAAAGTCTTGAAAGAATTATATGCAATTAGTAACAAGAATTAATGAAGTTAAGACAAGTCCAAGAAAAGTAAGAATCGTAGCGGATGCAATCAGAAATCTTTCTGTTTCTGAGGCTGAAGATGCTTTATCAGTTATTGAGAAAAGAGGGGCAGCTCATTTACAAAAAGCATTAAAAAGTGCAGTAGCTAATGCAGTTAATAATTCAAATCTTCAAAAAGGAAACTTAATTATTAAAACATTGGATGTTAATGAAGGAGTAGTTATAAAAAGATTCCATCCTTCAACTCGTGGAAGAATTCATCCATATCAGAAAAGAAGTTCAAATATCAGGATCGTATTAGAAGAAAGAGTAGCTTCAGTGCCAGCAGTTGAAGCAGCACCTAAAGCGATTGAGGCACCCTCTGCAAAGCAGAGTCCAGAAAAAGTTGAAGAGAAAAAAGTTAAAAAAGGAGAAGAAAAATAAATGGGACATAAAGTAAATCCAAAATTATTTAGACTAGGACCAGTATTTAACTGGGATTCAAGATGGTTTGACGATAGAACTTACAGTGTTACTCTTCTTGAAGATTATCACTTGAGAAAATCTATCATGACTAAACTCGCAGGAGCTGGAGTTTCATCTGTGGAGATTGAAAGATCAATCAACAGTATCAAATTAACTGCATACGTTTCAAAACCAGGTATCGTCATTGGACGTGGTGGAGCAGGCCTTGAGGAGTTAAAGAAGTTCTTAGTGGAAATGTTGTCTAAAAATAAAGGTAAAAAAAGCTTGCCAAAAATAGATATTCGTATTGAACCAATCAAAGAGCCAAATCTTGATGCATATTTAGTAGCAAAAAATATTTCTGATCAATTAGCTCGTCGTATGCCACATAAAAAGGTATTAAATCAGGCAGTAGAAAAAGCTATGTCGGGTGGTGCAAAAGGAATCAGGATTCAATTAGCTGGAAGAATCAATGGTGCTGAAATTGGAAGACGAGAAAAAGCGCAAAAAGGAACAGTTCCGCTTTCAACAATTAGAGAAAATGTTACATATGCAAGTGTTCCGTCTCTTACTAAAAAAGGATACATTGGAGTAAAAGTTTGGATTAATAAGGAGGAAGAGAAATAATGTTAACGCCTAAAAGAGCTAAGTATAGAAAACAATTTAGAGGAAATTTAACAGGTAGTGCTCACGCTGGAACTAATGTGTCGTTTGGAGACTTTGGATTGGCAACAGAGCAGACTGGATGGATTACAGCCAGACAAATCGAATCAGCAAGACGTGCGATTACTCATTATACAGCGCGAGGTGGAAGAGTTTACATAAGGATTTTTCCTGATAAACCAATTTCCAAGAAACCGCCTGAAGTTAGAATGGGATCTGGAAAAGGTGACGTAGCGGAATTCGTAGCGCCAGTTAAAAGAGGAAGGGTTTTGTTTGAGATGTCTGGTGTATCAAAAGATGTAGCAGTGGAAGCATTAAGGCTCGCATCACACAAAATTGGACTTAAAACAAAGTTTGTAGAAAAGGCATAAGTATGAAGAAGAAAGTAAATGAAATTGCAAATAAAGACCAAAATGAGTTAAAATCACTTCTCGTTGAGAAGAAAGATGAACTTTTTAAGTTAAAAATTGATAATCAGCAAAACAAGTTAAAGAATTCAAGATCAATTTTTAACACCAGAAAAGAGATTGCTAGAATTTTAACTTTGCTTAAAGAAAAGGAGCTTGCAGTGCCTGCAGAAAAAACAGCTGCAGCTAAATAATTATGAAAATTTTTGAAGGAAATATCATATCAGTAGGCATGAATAAAACAGTAGTGGTGGAAGTGTTCAGAAGAACACCGCATCCACTCTATAGAAAACTTATTAAATTAAGTTCTAAGTTTAAAGTTGATAATACTGGGTTTGAAAATTTAGAAGTTGGAGCAACAGTAAGAATTGGGGAAACTCGTCCGATCTCTAAACACAAACACTTTAAAATTCTTTCTGTCGTAGGTGCAAAAGCAGAATCAAAAGTAAAAACAGAAAAAGTACAAAAAGAAACGGTTCGTTCGACAGGTTCAGAGCAAGTTGAATCAAAAGTTGAAGTAGAAAAACCTAAAAAAGCAGTAAAAAAGACAGCAGTTAAGAAAGCTGTAGAAAAGGAGAGTCCTTCGAGGGTAAATAAATAATTATGGTTCAGCATAGAACAATGTTAAATGTAGCAGACAATTCAGGAGCGAAAGTTTTACAAGTAATTCAAATTATGAATGGTTCAAAAAGAAAATTTGGCTATATTGGAGATATTTTGAATTGCGTAGTTAAAGAAGCAAGTCCAACAGGACAAGTAAAAGCTAGTCAGATGGTTCGTGTAGTTCTTGTACGCTCTAGAAAAGAATTCAAGCGTCCAGATGGATCTTATATTAGATTTTCTGATAATGCTGGAGTTGTAATCGATAATGATAAAGATAAAAATCCAGTTGGAACCAGAATTTTTGGACCGGTTGCTAGAGAGGTAAGAGATAGAGGATTTGCAAAGATTACAAGTATGGCAGTAGAGGTGTTATAATATGAAGCTTATCAAAGGAGACGAAGTATTAATCGTCACAGGAAAAGATAAAGGAAAAAAGGGAAAAGTTGAAAAAGTTTTCGATAAAGAAGGCAAAGTTTTAGTACCTGGTTTTAATCTCTATAAAAGACATTATAAATCTAGGATGCAAAATAAACCATCTGAAATTATCGAAATTACCAAACCATTTCCAGTAGCGAATGTAGCATTTGTCTGTCCTAATTGTAAAAAGCAATCAAGAATTGGCTATGTAATTGAAAATAAAGAAAAAGTTAGAGTTTGCAAAAAGTGCAACAAGAAAGTTTAATATGGATAATTTATACAATAAATACAACACAAAAATAGCAGCAGATTTACAGAAAGAGCTAGGTATTAAGAATAAAATGGCAACGCCCAAGCTTGAAAAGATTGTGGTTAATATGGGTATCAGAGATGCGTTAGCAGACAAGAAAAATGTAGATTCAGGAGTTGCGGTTCTGGAAAAAGTTACTGGTCAAAAGCCAAGTGTTAGAAAAGCTAAGCAATCTATTGCGACATTTAAGCTTCGAGAAGGAGATAAAATTGGAGCAGCAGTTACTCTTAGAGGAAAAAGGATGTATGATTTCTATGAGAAGCTTGTTTCTATCGTTCTTCCACGTCTTAGAGATTTTAGGGGAGTTCCAAATAATAGTTTCGATGGACGCGGAAATTATTCACTCGGATTTTCTGAAACAATCATGTTTCCAGAAATTGATCCATCAAAACTCGATAGAGTGCAGGGCTTAGAGATAACGATCGTAACCTCAGCTAAAAATAATGAAGAAGGAGCAGCGCTGTTAAGGGCACTTGGAATGCCTTTCGCAAAAAACTAATATGGCAAAAAAATCAAACGTAGTTAAATTTCAGAAGAAACAAAAATTTAGTTCAAGAAATAAAAATCTTTGCAATATTTGCGGAAGATCAAGTGCGTATATGAGAAAATTCGGTATTTGCAGAATTTGTTTCAGAGAGCTTGCATCGAAAGGAGAATTACCTGGCGTAACAAAAGCCAGCTGGTAACCCTTCGGCTTTGCTCAGGGTAAAAATAATATGAATCATTCAGTATCAGATTTATTAATTAGAATTAAAAATTCATCACTCGCTAAAAGACGAGAAGTAGTTCTTCCTTATTCAAAAATAAATTTTGAAATTGGTAAGACTTTAATTAGAGAAGGATTTCTTGAAGATATTAAAGAAGTGAAAGATGGAAACAAGAAAACATTAACAGCAGTTATTAAATACGATAAAAGAATTCCAGTTTTAACAGATGTTATTATTGTTTCTAAACCTTCACTCAGAGTATATAAGCCATTTAACGAAATTGCTAACGTTGAAAGACGCGGAAAACATAAAGTAGTTCTTTCAACAAGTAAGGGAGTAATGAGCGGAGACGAAGCAAGAAAAAATAAAGTGGGAGGAGAATTATTATTCGAGATTTGGTAATCTTGAAATTTATAAATATGTCAAAAATTGCAAAAATTCCAGTTGAAATAGTAGAAGGTGTACAAGTTAATCTTGATGAAAAAGAGATTAAAGTTACAGGACCTAAGGGAAATCTTTCTTTTAAAATTCCTGTAGGTGTTGGTGTGAAAATTGAAGATGGAAAAGTTTTAGTAACTCAAACAGAGCAGACAGAGAATGCTAAAGCACTTTCAGGATTAGTTCGAGCATATACTGCAAACATGGTTACAGGTGTTTCAAAAGGTTTTGAAAAGAAGCTAGAGCTTACGGGTGTAGGTTACAGAGCGCAAGCAAGTGGAAATATGTTAACATTATCAGTCGGATATTCTCATCCAGTGAAAATAACAGCAGATCCGACAATCGCATTTACAGTTGAAGAAAATGTAATTACAGTTGCAGGAGCTGATAAAGTTTTGGTTGGAGATTATGCAGCAAAAGTTAGAGCGGTTCGTCCACCTGAGCCATACAAAGGAAAAGGTATTAAATATCAAGGGGAATACATTAGAAGAAAAGTGGGTAAAGCTGCAAAAGCAGTAGGAGCTAAATAATATGGATAAGAAATTAAGAAGACAAAAAAGAACAAGAAATAAAATTAAAGGAACTGATAGAATCAGAGTTTCAGTATATCGCTCTAATAAATATATCTTTGCTCAGCTTATTGATGATGTTAAAAACATTACAATAGTAGGCCTTTCAGAAAAAGCATTGAAGACTAAAGGAACAAAATCTGAAAAAGCAAAAGCTCTTGGGCTCATGCTTGCTGAAAAAGCAAAAGAAAAGAAAGTTTCAAAATTAGTATTTGATCGTGGTTCTTACGCTTATCATGGAAGAGTAAAACAGGTAGCTGAAGGATTAAGAGAAGGAGGAATGGATTTCTAATGGACGGACAAAGATTTAGTAACAATAATAATCGAGGCGGTTATGAAAAGCCATCAGATGGATTTGAAGAAAAAATCGTGCAGGTAAGCCGTGTTTCCAAGAAAACAAAAGGTGGAAATAAAATCGGATTTTCAGCTTTAGCTGTCGTTGGAGATGGAAAAGGAAAAGTAGGGGTAGGTCTTGGAAAAGCACCAGATGTAGCTTCTGCGATCAGAAAAGGCGTAATCGTGGCTAAGAAGAATTTAGTTGAAGTTCCAATTGTAAACGGAACAATTCCTTTTGAATTTTATATTAAATTAGGAGCTGCAAAAGTTTTGGTAAAACCAGCACCTCCTGGATCAGGTGTAATTGCTGGTGGAGCTGTAAGAAGCGTAGTAACTGCAGCTGGAATTCGCAACATTTCATCTAAAGTGCTTGGAACAAAAAATAAAGCAAGTAATGTTTATGCAGCCATCGAAGCACTAAGACTTCTCTCTGAAAGATATGAAAGAGAACAAGAAAGGAAGAAGAATGGCGTTAAATAATTTAGTAAAAGCTACAACTAGATCCAAAAGAAGACTTGGTCAAGGCCATGGAACAGGTCGTGTAAAAACTTCAGGAAGAGGAACAAAGGGACAGCATGCAAGAAATAAAGTTCCTATGTATTTTGAAGGAGGAGCGCTCCCGCTTATTAAGAGAATTCCATATGTTAGAGGAAAAGGACGAAATAAAAGTTTCAGAAATTTACCCTTAATTGTTAATCTTAAATACTTAAATGAGTTTGAAAACAATACAGTGGTTGATCTAGATGCTTTGGTTAAGAGTAAAATAGTAAAAGAAGCTGACGCAAAAGAATTTGGTGTTAAGATATTAGGAGACGGAAATATTGAAAAAGCTCTTACTGTAAAACTTCCTATTTCAAAAAGTGCGGCAGCAAAGATTGAAAAAGCAGGCGGAAAAGTAGAAGCTTAAAATTTTAATGGACAACCTTTTAAGATTATTCAGAAATAGCTTTAGAGCACCAGATGTCCGACGCAAAATTCTTTTTACGGCGCTTATTCTGGTAATTTTCCGCATATTCGCACATATCCCCGTTTCAGGTGTTAATACCGCCGCTCTTAAATCTCTCTTTTCAGGAAATCAATTTTTAGGACTTTTAGATATTTTTTCAGGTGGAACTTTGGCTAACTTCTCCATCATGGCTCTTGGTTTAAACCCTTATATTAATGCGTCCATCATCATGCAAATGGCTGCGATGATTTTCCCTAAGATTGAAGCAATGCAGAAAGAGGGAGAACAGGGTCGACAAAAAATTAATCAATACACAAGGCTTCTTACAGTGCCTTTAGCAGCAGTTCAAGCAGTGGGTATGTTTGCCTTGCTTCGTAGTCAGGGAATTGTGGCACTTTCATCTCCAATTGAGATTGCTTCATTTATCGTTACTATGACTGCAGGAACAATGCTTCTTGTTTGGCTCGGAGAATTAATCACAGAAAAAGGCGTTGGGAATGGAATTTCAATTATCATTTTTGCGGGAATCGTGGCAAGACTTCCTGTTCTTTTTGGACAAACAATCTCAACCACAAATGCTCAAAACTTCTTTAATATCGGAGTTTTCTTAGTAATGAGTTTGGCGGTAATCGCCTCAATCGTTATAGTTAACGAAGCTACAAGAAGAATCACAGTTAATTATGCAAGACGAGTTCGTGGGAATAAAGTTTATGGTGGTCAGACAACCCATTTGCCTTTAAGACTTAATCAAGCTGGGGTTATTCCTATTATTTTTGCAGTTTCTTTAATTTTACTGCCGACTCTTTTCGCTCAGTTTTTCGGAGCTTCAAGTAGCCCAGCTCTTCAAAGTGTGGCTGAAAAATTAAATATCTGGTTTAACCCGGATGGATTACTGTATAACGCTGTTTATTTTACTCTAGTAGTAGCATTCACGTTCTTCTACACAAGTGTGGTGTTTAATCCGAAAAAAATCTCTGAAGAAATTCAAAAACAGGGGGGATTTATTCCTGGAATTAGACCTGGAAATCAGACAGCAAAATATTTAAATTACATTATGATTAGAATTACAGTAGCAGGCGCTATTTTCTTAGGATGTATCGCAATTCTTCCAGCAGCTGCGAAAGTATTTACTAATATTCCAACGTTAGTTCTTGGTGGAACAGGAATATTAATCGTAGTTTCCGTAGTTTTGGAAACAATTAAATCAATTGAGGCACAGCTTGTTATGAGGAATTATGAAGGATATCAAAAATAGCTAATTCGACAAGCTCAGGGTTTTGATGCCTGAGTAGAAAAAGAGGTGATTTTATGAAGATAATTTTAATTGGAATTCAAGGGGCAGGAAAATCTACACAAGGAAATATTTTATCAGAAAAGCTAGGCATCCCTTATTTATCAACCGGACATATATTCCGAGAAATGGCTAAAGAAAAGACTAAAATTGGAAGATATTTAAAAGAAGTTATGAACTCAGGCGCACTTATCCCAGATGAAACAACACTTGAAATAGTATCTGAATATTTGCATCGTCCTGAATACGAAAAAGGATATATTATGGATGGTTTCCCTAGAACAACAGCTCAGGCAGAAGCTTTTGAAAATGGAATTGAAAAGGTGATCTATCTTAAAGTTTCAGACAAGGAGGCGTTATGGAGACTTGCATATAGAATTGATGATCGAGAAGACGCAACCCTAGTCGCTATTAGGAAAAGAATTGAATTATTTCATGAAGTAACAGAACCAGTGATTCTCTATTATAGACAAAAAGGTTTATTAGTTGAAATTGATGGAGAGCAAGAAATCGAAAACATTTCTAAAGAAATTTTAGCAGCTGTAAACTAATCCTCATGAATAAAATAATCGCAATTGTCGGAATGCCAGGAGCAGGAAAGAGCGAAGCAAGTAGTTTTTTTATTGATAAAGGATTTGAGCGTGTTTATTTTGGCTCAGTCGTTGTTGATGGGCTTGCAGAAGAAGGACTTGAGCGTACTGCAGAAAATGAAGCACTTTATAGAAATAAAATTCGAAAAGAGCTTGGTATGAATGCTGTTGCCATTAAGCTTTTGCCGAAAATAAAAGCAGCAATAAATACTGGAAATAATGTGGTTTTAGACGGTCTTTATTCTTGGGAAGAATACACATTTTTAAAAAAAGAAATTCCTAATTTATTTATTCTTGGTATTTTTGCTAAGCCAACAATCAGACATCAACGATTGGCTGAGCGAATAGAAAGATCTTTTACTGAAGCAGAGTCAGTCAAAAGGGATATTGATGAAATAGTGGATTTGAATAAAGGTGGTCCAATTGCTTTCTCAGACTATTTAATAAAAAATGAAGGATCGAAAGAAGAATTTGAAAAGGAACTTGAAAAATTCTTAGAAGAAATAAAAAATGATTGATATTAAAAACGAAAAAGAAATAGAGTCAATGAAAAAAGGCGGGAAAATTCTTGCTGATGTATTATGGGAGACCTTAAAGAAAGTAAAACCGGGGGTAAGTGAACTAGAACTAGAAAAAACAGCATGGGATTTAATCATTAAAAAAGGCGGTGACATAGCTTTTAATAAAGTTGAGGGTTATAAATATGCTACATGCATCTCGGTAAATAATGTTGTAGTGCACGGAATACCTACGGAAAATAAGCTTAAAGAAGGGGACGTTATTGGAATTGATTGTGGAGTTTACCTTGACGGACTTTATACAGATATGTCGGAAACAGTAGGAGTAGGAAAGATTTCTCCTGAGGCTAAAAAATTCTTAGAGGTAGGTAAAAGAGCTTTGGAGGCTGCGATTGCCCAGGCTGTAATAGGAAACAGAATTGGTCACATTTCTCAGACTATTCAGCGAATAGTTGAGGAAGAAAATGGTTATTCGATCGTTCGTTCATTAATTGGTCATGGAGTAGGAAAAGAATTACATGAAGATCCTGAAGTGCCAGGCTATTTGGATAAAAAAATTGAGAAAACACCTAAATTAGTAGCAGGTATGACAATTGCAATCGAGGTAATTTATAATATGGGAAGCGATGAAGTTTCTTATTTAAACAACGATGGGTGGACAATTGCAACCTCAGATGGCTCTTTATCGGGTGTTTTTGAGAGAACTGTGCTTATATCAGAAAATGGACCTGTTATTTTGACACCATAAAACATTACAGGTTGCTCTTTTTAGGCACGTTTGCTATAATAACAAGTACAAAATCTCAAATCTCAGATTTATCTGATTTTTGAATTTTTTTTATGGCACATCAAGGGTCATTTGAAACAGAAGGAAAGGTTCTCGAGTCACTGCCAAACACTTTATTTAGAGTGGAACTTGCAGACGGAAAAGTGATTATTTGTCATCTTTCAGGAAAAATGAGGATGCATTTTATCAAAATTTTACCTGGAGACAGAGTTAGAATTGAAATGACACCATATGATGAGGGTAAAGGAAGGATAACCTTTAGGTTAAAATAA
>CAZGGU010000009.1:8596-15534 GCA_964525395.1 uncultured Gammaproteobacteria bacterium | reverse complement strand
TATGAAAGTTCAAGCGAGCGTTGGAGCGAGATGTTCAAAATGTAAAATTATTAAAAGACGCGGAGTTGTGAGGGTTATTTGTGATAACCCTAGACACAAACAGCGTCAAGGTTAACTATTATGCGAATTTCAGGAGTAAATATACCAGACGATAAAAGATTAGATGTAGCACTTAGCTATATTTATGGTGTAGGTAGAAGAAATACAGTTGGAATTCTTGAAAGAGCAAAAATTGATGGATCTAAAAGAGTTAAGACATTAACAGAAGAAGAGCAAAAGCAGATTCAGCAAGCTCTTGAAACATTAAAGCTTGAAGGAGATCTTAAAAACGAAGTTAACGGAAACGTTAGAAGACTTAAAGATATAGGAGCATATAGAGGAGTAAGGCATTCAAGAAACTTGCCTTCACGTGGACAAAGAACAAAATCAAACGCTAGAACTAAAAGAGGAAAGAGAGTAACCATTGGTGCGATCAAGAAAGAAGACGCAACTAAAATGGGTATAGTATAAAATTATGGCAAAAGAAGTTAAAAAAACAGTTAAAGCATCTAAGAAAGTAGAAAGAGTTACCGAAAATGGTAAGGTTTATATTACCTCAACTTTTAATAACACACTTGTAACATTCACTAATAATAAAGGTGAAACCATTGGATGGTCTTCAGCAGGAGCTTCAGGTTTTAAAGGTGCAAGAAAATCAACTCCGTTCGCAGCAACTACGGCTGTTGAAAATGTGGCAAAGAAAGTAGTGGTTCGCGGATTGAAATCAGTTGAAGTATATGTAAAAGGACCAGGAGCAGGAAGAGACTCAGCTTTAAGAGCGATTAAGGCAGCAGGGATTTCAATTTCACAAATTGCAGATGTAACTCCGATCCCACATAACGGACCGAGAGCTAGTAAGAAAAGAAGAATTTAATTATGGCAAGATATACTGGACCAAAACATAAATTAGCAAGAAGAGAAGGAATGAATGTTCTAGACAAGCCTTCAGCTTCACTTCAAAGAAGATTAAATATTCCGTTAGGACAACATGCTCGAAAAAGAAAGAAAAGACTTTCTGAATACGGAGTTCAATTACGAGAAAAACAAAAAGCTAAAGCAATGTACGGTCTTTATGAAAAGCAATTTAAAAAGCTTTTCAAATATGCTGAATCTCAGAAATCAGAAACAGGTGAATTATTTGTTTCACTTTTAGAAACAAGACTTGATAATATGGTTTATAGAATCGGATTCTCTAACTCTCGCGCTGGAGCAAGACAGTTAGTTTCACATGGTCATGTTAGAGTAAATGGAGATAAAATTAATATTCCTTCTTATCAAGTTAAAGCAGATGACGTGATTTCAATCGAAGAAAAATCTCAAAAGAATCCACTTATATTACAGGCCATGGAAGCGAATAAAGACACATTATCTTTTGTTAAGCGTGAAGGAGCTTCAGGAAAGCTCTTAAGAGTGCCAAAAAAAGACGATCTAGAGGTCCCTTTTGATACACAATTGATTATTGAATATTATTCCAGATAATGGTACAATAGCTTGTTATGTTAGAGCCTAATTTTAAAGTCATAGAGCAAACACTCACTCCGGAATACGGGGAATTTGTCATAGAACCGCTTGAGCCGGGTTATGGTCACACACTAGGAACTGCACTAAGACGTGCACTTCTTATCTCTATGCCGGGTGTAGCTGTTACTTCAGCTAAAATCACAGGCGCTAAGCACAGATTCTCAACAATCCCAGGCCTTAAAGAAAATATTGTAGACCTACTATTAAATGTTAAAGGTCTTAATTTTAGATTATTAGATTCTAAAGATGAGGCTGTTGTCAAGCTTTCATTTAAAGGCGCAGGAGATATTACTGGAAAAGATTTCGAACTTCCAGAAGACGTAGAAATTGCTAATCCAGATCATTATATTGGAACACTTGCTGATAAAAAGGGAAAACTTGATTTAGAGCTCGTAATCCAAAGAGGATATGGTTATTCACTTTCAGAAGAAAGAAAGAGTACAGAGCTTGGAATGATCCCAACCGATGCAATTTTCAGTCCTGTAAGAAGAGTTGATGTTAATGTTTCAGCAACACGCGTTGGAAGACAAACAAATCTCGATAAGCTTACACTTCAAATTTGGACAAATGGAGTGCTTTCGCCTAAAGATGCGCTAGATCAAGCTGCGAAGACTTTAACTTCATATTTTCATCAAGTATATGAGCCAAAAGCTGTAGAGGAAGCAGCTGCTGAAGGTTCAAGGTCAGATGTTAATGATGGAGCTCTTAAGTTAACAATCGATGAATTAGACCTTCCTACAAGAATATACAATTCTCTTAGAAATGGCGGAATTGAAACAATTGGACAACTTATTGAAGCACCTAGAAAAGACCTTATTTCAATGAGAAATATGGGTGGAAAATCAATCTCAATCATCGAAGATAAACTAAAAGAAAAGGGAATTGAACTCCCAGCTGCCTAATTAATTTAGTTGTGTTTCGGCACTTTTGAGAGTGTCCCGCCTGCAAGCCTCTCCGAAATATCGGGATGGTGGGCAGGCATTTATTTTATTACATGAGAAAACAAGTATTTGGTAGACAATTTAATAGAACTAAAAATCAAAGAAAAGCTCTTTTTTCAGGGCTTATTTCTGCTGTAATTTCTAAAGGTAGAATTGAAACAACTGAGGAAAAAGCAAAAGCTATTAAAGGTGATTTAGAAAAACTAGTTACTAAGGCGAAGAAAGGCGAGGGGGCAAAAAGACTTCTTCAAAAAGATCTAAAACCATTTGAAATCGATAAAATGATTAACCAGATAGCACCAGCATTTGCTAATCGTCCAGGTGGTTATACAAGAATTATTAGAACTGGAAAAAGATTTAACGATAATGCTTCAATGGTAATTTTAGAATGGGTTGAAGAAATAAAAGCTCCTTCAGAAGTAGCTCCTAAAGCTAAAAAAGCAGCCTCTGCAAAGCAGAGTTCGAAGCAGCCAGTAGAGGCAAAAGTAGCAATTTCAAAGCCAAAAAAAGAAACTAGTACAAAAAAAGCGGCTAAGGGTAAATCCTCCGTCGCTAAAGCTAAGGAGGACAAGTAATGCAAGCAACTAAAGCATCAGACATTAAAAGAGCATGGCATATTATTGATGTTGAAGGAAAAACTCTAGGAAGAGTTTCTACTGAAATTGCAAATCTTCTTATGGGAAAAAGTAAATCATATTTCGTGAGAAACTTAGATTGTGGAGATTTTGTGGTTGTTATTAACTCAAAGAAAATAAAAGTAACAGGAAATAAAGAAACTGACAAGCTTTATAGAAGACATTCTATGTATCCAGGAGGATTCCGCGAAGAAACACTTCAGGAGATGAGAAATAGAAATGCAAATGATATAATTAAGCACGCAGTAAAAGGCATGCTTCCCCAGAATAGATTAAGAGACCAAATGTTAGGACGTCTTAAGATTTATCAAGGAGCAGAGCATGAATACGCAGAAAAATTTGTAAAGAAAGAAGAAGTTAAATAATATGGCAGATCATGAATTAACACCAGTAGGCGGAACCAAGAAATATAAGGACTTTATGTTCGCTGTGGGAAGAAGAAGAGAAGCAGTTGCTCGCGTGCGAGTTTATTCAAAAGTTCCAGACTCTCTAAAATATGAAGAAATATTGGTTAAAAAAGGTGATGCAGTGGTAAATGGAAAAGCAGTAAGTGAGTATTTCTCTGGAGTTTTTGCTAAAGCAGTTTATGAAAAACCACTTAAAGTAACAGAGAGTGAAAATAAATATGCTATTACCGCAAGAGTAGTAGGCGGAGGAACTCAATCACAGCTTGAAGCGTATGTTCTAGGTGTAAGTCGAGCATTGGCTGCAATCGATGAAGAAGCTAAGCCAACACTTAGAAAAAGTGGATTATTAACTCGTGATCAGAGAGTTAGAGAGAGAAGAAAAGTAGGAATGGGTGGAAAAGCTAGAAGAAAAAGACAGTCTCCAAAGCGTTAATCCCTTCTATGTCAGAATTTTTAATTACTTCAGATGAATTAGCACGAGAATTTTCAGCGGATTCAGCTCATATTAAAAGAGATCGCTCAGATAATCCTGTAACTTTAGGGTCTTTAGAATGGGCTGCGCGAGAATATTTTAGATTGCATCCAGAGCAAGTTGGAGAGGTGCTTTTTGATGCTAGTAAATCAAATAATCCCACGCCTACTCCTGAAGAAGTTCAAAAAGGTGATTACGTAGTCGATAAATTAAGTAGAGTCCGCTAATTTATCACCTGCATATTTTCTTTCTAGATGTGCTCTCAAATTTTCAATACTTGGTCCTTTAAACATTAGCTCTCTTTCGGTGCTCGGGAGTAAGTTTATTTTATAACCCTTATTTTTAAACCATGCAATAACTGGCTCTGTGAATCTATCAAGTACTGATGCTCCTGATGTGAGGCCAACTCTTGTAGCTTCTCTGAACCATTCTTCTCTTAATTCCTCAGCTTCATCAATTTGAAAAGCCTTATCGGCTCCTAAAACTTCAGCGCCGATTTTAGTTAATTCTTTAGAATTATGACTATCACGCGACCCTACTACCACTAACGCATCAGGTCGACTATTATTATCGCCGAATATCCCATCCCTCACTGCTCTTTGTCTATTGTCTGTGGCATAGCAGATTCCAATAGGTTCTGGTAATTTAATTCCTAATTGAGTTTCAAGTCGATGTCTTCTAGCGTAAACTGCTGTGGTGGATAAAGTAGTTTGATTCAGGACTCGAATTGGAGTTCCATCGGGGATTTGAGTTGGTCCATTGTCATCTATATCTACAAAAGTATATCCATTTGGATCGAGATCCCTGAGCACTGCTGCAGGTTCTGGGTGATTTCTTGCTCCGAAATAAACTACATGCTCATTTTTATCGATAGAAGATTCTGCTCTTCTTCTTACTTTTGAAACATACTGACATTCTACGTTAACCACCAAAAGCCCTTTCTTTGCAGCTGTTTCCATGAATGATGGAGGTGTACCGTGGGCTGAGAGAATATAAATTGATCCTTCTGGAATTGATTCAATATCAGGTTCCACTACTAATCCTCTTTCTTTATATTCCTGAAGTATTGGATCATTATGAACTGGATTATGATTTGCATAGACTGCTTCTCGCCCTTCAACGATATCAAGTACTCGGGTGGTTGTATCAAGCGCCATATTCACGCCACCGCAAGGGCCCTTGTCTCCAGCAATAATTAGCTCTTTTGAAATTGGTAATTCAACCATATTTTGTCGGGGTACCGGGAATCGAACCTGGACCACACAGCCCCCAGCCGCGCATTCTGCCACTAAACTATACCCCGGAAATTACATGTATTCTATCATAACCTTAAATAATGCTTATTTGGCAAGCTATATGATGATAATGATCTATATTGTTCTAGTATGGATTCTTGTATTATTCTGAAATAGAGATTAAGATAATTGTCATGGCAAGGCAGGCAAAAAATCCAGTACCTTCAGGTGAACAAGTTGAACAATCCGCGAAGCTCGACGCAGTACGTCTAGCAATGGAGCAAATCGAAAAACAATACGGTAGAGGCTCTATTATGCGTATGGGTGAAGCATCCCAAAAGCTCGATATTCAAGTTATCCCCACAGGCGTTCTTCCGGTAGATTTAGCCCTTGGCGTAGGTGGTCTTCCGAGAGGTAGAATTATCGAAATTTATGGGCCAGAAGCGTCAGGAAAAACTACTATTTGTCTTTCAGTTATAGCTGAAGCACAAAAAGCAGGAGGCGTAGCAGCGTTTATCGATGCTGAGCACGCACTTGATCCGATTTGGGCAGAAAGAGTAGGTGTAAAGCTTGATGATCTCCTTATCTCTCAGCCTGACACCGGAGAGCAAGCACTAGAGATCGCTGAAAGCTTGATCCGCTCAGGTGGAGTAGACGTTCTCGTTATTGATTCAGTAGCAGCTTTGGTGCCAAGAGCAGAGATCGAAGGAGAAATGGGAGACGCAATGATGGGTCTTCATGCTAGATTGATGTCTCAAGCCCTTAGAAAGCTTACTGGGGTAATTTCCAAATCAAAAACTGTAGTTATTTTTACTAATCAGCTTAGACAAAAAATAGGCGTGATGTTTGGAAATCCAGAAACCACTACCGGAGGCTTAGCACTTAAATTCTATGCTTCAGTAAGATTGGATTCTAGAAAGATTGAAACCCTTAAGGATGGAGATAAAGTTATCGGATCTCGACATAGAGTTAAGGTGGTAAAGAATAAAGTCTCATCCCCTTTCAGGATAGCCGAGTATGATGTAATGCAGGATGGTGTTTCGAAAGAAGGAGCAGTAGTAGATGTAGGAGTTGAATTAAATATTATTTCTAAATCTGGAGCCTTTTATAGATATAACGATGAAATGTTAGGTCAAGGAAAAGAAGCGACTAAGATGTATCTAAAAGAAAATCCAGATGTAGCGAAGAAAATTACAGAGGAAATATATAAGAAAAATAAAGCAGATGGAACGCCAAGGGAATTAGGCGTAGAAGAAGACGAAGATGAAGATGTCGAAGAAGATCTGTAAGCCTCAAGTCTAGATTTGTGCTAAATTTAATGCATGGATAATGATCAAGTCTACTCCCGTTACTATAATTTAAGTTTACGTTATTTATCTTACCGTCCTCGCAGTGAAAAAGAAGTCTTGGATTACCTCAAGGAAAAATCCAAAAAAGCTGAAAATTTGACTCCTGAAATAATTGATGAGATTCTAGCTAAGCTCAAAGAATATAAGTTTATAGATGATCAGGCATTTCTTAAGTTTTGGGTGGAATCCAGAACAAAATACAAAAGAAAACCACTTAAAGTGGTAAAGTTTGAGCTCACACAAAAAGGAATTAACCGAACATTAATTGATACTTATTTCGAAAATATAGGGCCAAAAATTGATTTAGAAAATGCCAAGAAATTGGCCGCTAAGAAAATG
>CAZGGU010000009.1:7380-8496 GCA_964525395.1 uncultured Gammaproteobacteria bacterium | reverse complement strand
TAGAGCAAATATTTAATCCACCTCCCCTGGAAGGCCATCCTGATTTTAATAGAGCGCAAAGAAATATAAATATGCTTAAGCCCGCGATTTTGGATCGATTTGTGACTAAATTTGAAGATATTCCCGAAAGCTACTGGAAAACTCAGGAAAGAATTTTAAGAGAACGAGGACAGCAAGGAGATTATGACAGGTTTTCTGAGGAGCAAAAAAATAATTGGAAAAGAGAATTATCGCAGGGTTTGCTGGAAGATCAGCAGGCATCACTCGAGCAGTGGATTGATTATCTTACCTCCCCTGATTTGAAAGGTGTACCAAGTTATGTAAAGTATTGGGTTTTTCGCAGCGTAGTAGGATTATCTGAGTATGATAAAGAAAAAAAAGAATATCCGCAGAGATCTAAAGGAACAGTAAAAATGTTTCCAGATGTTAATGCTGAAGCATTAGGTTATGTAATGGACGCTCTGCTCAAAAAACATAAAGGACTGCCTCCTAGCTTTGATATGTTTGATGAATATCTAGATAGTGATAAAAAAGAAAGATTAATTGAGGAGTTTCATAAAGGACTTGATAAAGAAAATTTCGCAATGCTATATGCCTGGGCAAATGAACAAATACGACCAATTCCCGAAGGTGAAATGCCTATAACAGAAGGAAAATGGGTAAAATATGGTCAAAGATCTGACCATAAGCCACTAGTAGCTTCTATAAGAGGAAAAGGAACGGGGTGGTGCACTGCAGGAGAAAGTTTCGCAGCTAATCAATTAAAGGCTGGAGATTTTTATGTATTTTATTCAAATGATGACGAAGGAGATGCTGTCAATCCAAGAATCGCCATTAGAATGGAGCAGGGAAAAATTGCTGAAGTAAGAGGTATTGCTTCTCGACAAAATCTTGATCCGTATATGGTTGAAGTGTTAGCAGCTAAGCTGGATGAATTTCCTGATAAAGATAAGTATCTGAAAAAAGAGAGAGATATGAAAAGATTGACAGATATTGAAAGAAAAACTAAAGAAGGTCAGGAGCTAAGCGGAGAAGAATTAATGTTTTTACATGAGGTAAATAATAGAATCGATGGCTTTGGCTATCAAAGGGATCCTAGAATAGGCGAATTAATTA
>CAZGGU010000009.1:0-7280 GCA_964525395.1 uncultured Gammaproteobacteria bacterium | reverse complement strand
AATAGAATCGATGGCTTTGGCTATCAAAGGGATCCTAGAATAGGCGAATTAATTAGCCAAAGAGATTTTTATCAAGATGTAGATATGATATTTAATTATCTAGTAGCTAATCCTGAAATTAAGATGCCTAAGAAGATTGCTGATACGAAAAGGCTGAATGATATTGAGAGAAAATTTCATAAAGGGCAAAAGCTCGATGCGGAAGAGCTAAGATTTATTTATGAAATAGATAATGTGATTGAAAGTATGCACTTTAATAAAGGTCCTAGGATTACCAAGATTAAAACTGGAAGAGATTCCTTAGTAGATATGATGACAATATTTGAATGTGAGCCATCTCAGATTGCTCGTAATCCAGATGAGATCAATGAAAATACCAAAGTATATAATGGAAGGCTCGAGCCAGGAATTTTTGATCAGCTTCAAAAATATAGCATAGAACATGTTTATACTTCTTTCCCTGATGGGAAGATAGGGATTTATTCAGTTACGGCAGGAAGCAGAAATTATCTTCAGTTGCGAGGAGATTTAAGAAAGAGCGGAGTTATGCTAGATGACTCTACAATAGATTTATTGAAAAATGGCCTGAATCTCACCGCAAGTGTGCCGCAAGATGAAAGATTTGTGGTATTGAGGGTTGAAGATATGGGCTTTCCGGATCCTGCACAATTTGATCAAGAAGTGGCGTCTAATTGGTATTTCCAGAATCCGACAACGGAGCAAGTTTATAACAGAGCAAAAGAATTGGGATTAGATCTTTGTATTCCTGAAGCAGTGCCAAATTTTGTAAGTAAATATTGGAAAAATTTTAAATGGGTTGCATTTGGAATGGAGCCAATTACCAACTCACGTGGGGAGCCTAAAACTTTTGTCTTGGAGGGTATGAGTTTTTATGACCAGGCTGATTATAGAGATTCTGAGTATCAGAGACGTAGTACTGAATCATTTGCTTTTATGCTCCCTAAATTGAGTTGAGTTTTTGGGTCAATAGTATTATAATTACACCAGACAAATAGAAGTTGTCAGTAAGAGTTATGAAATCAAATTTATACCTCAACTTGATTAGAGAATAATTCTCCCCCTAATTGGGACTTCTTTTGTTGTTTATTATGGCAAATGATACAGATTTAATATCACTTGAAAAGAAACTTATTGAACGTCAAGAAAGAATAGAAGCAGAGCGAGAATCTCTAGATCGCGCTAAAAAAGCACTTGATAAACAGCGAGATGAATTGATTGAAAAGCTTGAAAAAGTAACTCACCTAACAGCTGAAGAAGCTAAAGACGAGCTTTTAAAGCAGATTGAGGCAAGAGAGGCAGAAGCTTTAGCTAAGATAATTAGGCAGCGTGAGGAGGAAGCTAAAAGTACGGCGGACAAAAGAGCGAAAGAGATCGTAGTAGAGTCTATGCGCCACGGAGCAGTAAGCTATATCCCAGAATATACAGTATCCATAGTACGTATTCCTGATGAAGAAGTTAAAGGAAGAATAATTGGAAAAGAAGGAAGAAATATTCGCGCTTTTGAGCAAGCTACTGGAGTAGACGTTGATCTAGACGAAGAAGGAATTATTAGGCTTTCGTCTTTTGACCAAGTAAGGCGAGAAATCGCGCGTAGATCACTTGAAAAACTTATTACTGACACAAGAGTTCAGCCTTTTAGAATTGAGGAAATTGTGGAAGAGACTCGAAAAGAAGTTGAGAGAATCATGTTCCAAGAAGGTGAAAAGTTAGCGCAAGAAGTAGGAGTTTATAATCTTCCCGCAGATATTATTGCTATTTTAGGACGAGCAAAATTTAGAACTTCTTATGGTCAGAATTTAACTCTTCATTTGCTTGAAACAGCAAAGATCGGTACTCATATTGCAGAAGAAGTCGGAGCAGATGTTAATGTCGTTAGAATCGCCTGTGTGCTCCATGATATCGGAAAAGTAGTGCCTGGGGATGGAAGTCACGTTAAACTTGGAGTAGACTTACTTAAGAAATATAACATTCCACAGCCAATTATTGACTGCGTAGCTCAGCATCATGAAGACGCTCCATTTACGTCTATAGAGTCAGTGATAGTTCATGTAGCTGATGCAATCTCTGCAGCACGTCCTGGAGCTCGCTACGAAGATGTGGAAGAATATGCAGTGAGACTCTCTGATATGGAGGATATAGCGAAGAAATATGATGGAGTAGAAGATGCTTATGCATTTGAGGCAGGAAGAGAGCTTCGAGTTATTATTAATCCAGGAAAATTAGATGATGCAGAAACTACAGTTCTAGCTGAAAAAATAAGAGAAGAAGTAAGTAATTCATTGGCTATCCCTGGTGAAGTAAAAGTAACGGCTATCCGCGAATTCCGCGCAGTCTCCGGAAACGAATAAAAACTTCTTTTTCGTTACTTTTTCCGGAAAAGTAACACAAAAACTCTTGCGATGAAGTCGAACTATTTTTGTTTGTTCACTCGTCGGGTAATTTCACCCCTTCCTCGGCATGTTTGCGAGGAATTCCCCTGATGTCGTTCGCAACAAAAACTTAACGTTCTTTGTTCTAATCGCAAAGGGAGAACGATACTGGTGTGCGAATTGACGAAATATTTGATTGAAAATAAATAATCACAGTTTGTTATATATAGGTTGTAGGTTGAACACTTTTATGGTCTTGACAGTTGTCCCGTTTACATTGTATCGTTAAGGTAATCAATATGACCAAAAAAGATTTGATCGCTCACGTAGCTAAGAAAGCTAATCTCACAAATAAAGCATCCAATGATGCAGTTTCTGCAATGCTGAATGGAATCAGAGATGCACTTAAGAATGGAGACAAGGTAGTTATTACAGGTTTCGGAACATTCTCAGTCAGAAATAGATCAGAACGCCCTGGTAGAAATCCTAAGACTGGAGAAAAAATTACTCTACAAGCAAGACGCGCTCCAGGTTTCACCCCTGGAAAGACATTAAAAAAAGCAGTTAGATAACTGCTTTTAAAAAATACTGGGAAGATAATAAGCCAGATTCTGTATTATCCTTCGATTGCTCTCAGGACTAGTCCGCAATCTTTCTCTTTGTGATATTTCTTCACTAAGTCCCGCTTTAATCGGGATGCTCTATTTTCGATACTTGGCTAAAGAAACCTCAAGCGTATCAGTCATAGATTGCAGCAGGTAGGATTGCCCGTTTCATAACTACTCGTCTCTGTTGCTCTCAAATCTAGTCATTTCTAGATCTGTTTCAAATTTCGTTTAGTAGTGTAAAAATTTGAACACCGGATATTGCTATCCAGAGCTTACGCTCCATCCCCGTCTTTAGATCTGTCTGGACTTTCCTGTCCGATAAAACCGGACTAGCGGATTGTCTTCCCAGTGGAGATATTATAGCATATAGACTTATAGTAATCAAGTGGAGCAAAGCCAGGTCAGATTTGGCAAAGCATTTTAAATTCGCAGGCTTTGCAGATTACGCTTCCGCTGCATTTAAAATCTGAATGCTCTATTTCCTTTATTTTTTCTAGAATTTCATCTTCAAATTTAGATAAATCTTCTGTTGTGAAATTCATCGTTTTCTTAGTTCCTTCTTCGATAAAATGGAGTGTTAATTTAATATCTTCTGGTTGATAATTAAAAATTTCATTTTTTACTCTGGTAGCAGCAAGTGCATAAATTGCGAGTTGAAGTTCATGTGCCTTTTCAGCCTTTGGATTGTCTGATCCTGTTTTATAGTCTATAATTTCGATTCCATCAGGAGTTTTATCAATTCTGTCTATTTTCCCAAAAACCTTAATGTTATTTTTTAGAAAAAATGAAAAAGGAAGCTCTAGGCCGAGTGGTTTTATTGGAGGATTACACTCTTTTTTATAAAACTCATCAATAACTTTCCTAGCTTGTCCAAGTCTTTCTTCTTCATGCGCCTTATTTAAAAATCCATCGCTAATCCATTCTTCAGTTAGAATTTTTTGAAATTCTTCAAGGCTTGGGATATTATCGTTTTGCACTTCTTTGTAAAATCTTTGAAGAGTGCTATGAAGTGATATACCAAAACTTTGAGCAAAAGCTATTGGAGTCGGGATGTTAAAAATAACTTTTGCTTTATAGTGAAGAGGACAGATATCAAACATTTGAAGATTTGAATATGTAATATAATTTACCTTCGTCTGAGATTTTTCTTCAATTTTCTGTTCCACACCATTTTCATAGACAGAGAGAATATCAGTCAATGAAAGTTGCTGAATTTTATTTTCTATTTTTTCTTTTTCTTTTAAATCAGGTAATGCTTCATAAATAAATGAAGAAAGTTTCTTAATTCTTTTACCACTACCATAGAAATCTGCCGCAGTGAGGAATAGCTTTTCTTTTGCACGAGTTATTCCTACATAAAAAAGCCTTCTTTCTTCTTGAAGATGAAAATCTATTTCATCGTAATTTTTCTCTTTCACTAATCCTTCAGGAAGAGGGATTTTTTCTGATCGTTCGCGAGAAGGAAATCTGTCATTTACTAAATTTACAAGAAAAACAACCTTAAATTCGAGTCCTTTTGATGAGTGTACTGTAAGTACATTTACGGCATTGTTATCTCTTTGATCTACATCGGCAGCGGTTGGGCTATCTCCTAGATCCATCATGAGATTTAACCATTCAGAAAGAGTAAATATGTTAGCATCTAATCTTTCTGACTCAAAGTTTTTTACTCTGTCAAAAAATTTGGCAATATTTTGAATTTTCTTTTCCTCTGCGAGAGAATTTGAATTTCTTAAAGTCTCGAAAATACCGGATTCAACTAAAAAATAATATAAAATTTGTCCTGCTGTTTCTTTTTTACTTGCCTCAAGATGTCGAATTATCATCTCTTTAAATTTAGATAAATCTTCTTTTGTCTGTGTTTTCAGAAAGGTTTGATCAAGAAGATTTAATGCTTCGAATAGAGAGATATTTTTTTTCTTAGAAAAATTAAATAAGTAAATTAATTCTGGATATGGAATTTTAAAAATATCCATTGAAAGAACTCTAAATAAGGAAACTGAATCAGAAAGATTAGTTAAAAAGTTTAAATATGCGATAATGTCTTTTATTTCATCTTGCTGAAATAAATATCCAGGGCCCAAAAATTGAAATGGAATTTTATTTCTGGAAAGAGCAGCAGTGATTGGTTGAGCGTGATTATTTGCTCTTACTAAAATGGCGAAATCTTTATAATCATATTTTTTACTTAGTCTTTGAATCGCTTTTGATATTTCTTCTGCCTCGTCTTCATTTCTTTTCTCATGAATAAATTCAATCTCTTTCTCTCTTACAGATGAATGGCTTACGAGTTTTTTATTTATCTTTTCGACAATTTCAAGTCGATTAGGATTATTATTTTGAATTAATCTATATGAAGCATCGAGTATATTTTGAGTAGAGCGATAGTTGTCAATAAGAGTGATTATTTTGGCACTCGGAAAATTTTTCTTAAACTGCAAGACATTTGAGACTGCTGCTCCTCGAAATCTGTAAATAGATTGATCATCATCTGCGACTACAGTAATATTTTCATTCTTTCCAGCTAGTAAGATGGCTAATTCATTTTGGGCATAGTTGGTGTCTTGGAATTCATCAACCAAAATGAATTTAAAATGTTCCTGATATTTCTTTAATATATTTGGTCTTTCTCTGAAAAGAAGAAGCGTATTGGAAATTAGATCAGAAAAATCCATGTACGATTTTTCTATTTTTATTTCTTCATATCTTTTATAAGCATTCGCTAATTCTATATATTGCTTCGTTTCATCTAAATCTTTTTGTTTTTTTGCCCAATCTAAATATTGGTCCGGAGTTATGTCTTCATCTTTTAGTCTTGAGAAATGAGTGAGTAATGCATCTAAAAATTTTGTTGGATTTCCTTTAGGCTTAAATAGATCTAATCCTAATTCAAAAACGTTTTGTGTTAGAAGAAAAATTGATTCTGCTTCGCTAATAAGTTTGTAATTAGGGTCAAGTCCTATTGAGTGAGCATCGTCTCTTAATATTCTGTCGCAAAATGAATGGAATGTATTGATCCACATGTTGGTATAGCCATAGGGGAGAAGGGAATCAATTCTCTCTTGCATTTCATGTGCTGCCTTTTCAGTAAATGTAAGGGAAAGCACATGATCAGATTGAATTTTCTCATCAATTATTAAATGTCTAATTCTTTCTGTGATAACTGTAGTTTTCCCAGTCCCTGCGCCTGCAATTATTAAGAGAGGACCTTTTCCATGTTTAACTGCAAGTATTTGATTTTCGTTTAATTTTCCTGCCATTATTTGACTGTTATAGTTCCTTCTTGTTCAGGATTATAGTGATTGTGGTATTTGAATACTCCTGGTTTTGTGAATGTTAAATTTAATTTTTCACCATTTTTAAATTCTCCAAGATTTAATTCAGGGTGATCTGTGTGCATGGGGTGTGGATTGGAATCAACTGTAGCTAGATCTCCGCTGTTATTCTCCCAAAATATTTCTGTTCCAATGGATATAGTAATTTCTTTTGGTCTAAATCCATCTCCATCTAAAATAACCGTAGTTTTCTCAGTCGGTGTTATTTCAGAGCTTGGATAAAGATTTATTTTGTTTTCAGATTGTTTGTTGGAATTTTTTAAAAGATAAATTAAGCTAAAAATTAAAAATAAAAATAGAAGAACGATAAGTAAGGTTACTTTTATTTTCATAGTATTCATACTAACATAGGCACCTGGTATAATCAATTAATTGTGAAGGCAAAAAAGTTTCAATTAGAATTCATTAAGAAGAAAAAAGAAGCTACAAATGTTTATAGCTTTTATTTTAAAAAACCAATTAATTTAAAATTTAATCCAGGTCAATATTTTAAAGTAAATTTGTCGATCGATAATCCTGATGATAGAGGTTCTTCTAGATATTTTACTATCTCCTCATCTCCTAGTGAAAAAGATTTAGTAATTACTACAAAGATTTTAGATAGTGCGTTCAAAAATAAGCTGCATAATTTAAAAAAAGGCGAAAAAATTAATTTCTTTGGCCCAATTGGCTTTTTTGATATAAATTTTAATAATAAAAATAAAAAAGTTTTTTTGGCTGGAGGAATTGGAGTAACACCGTTTCGCTCAATTTTGAAATCGCTCAAAAAAAACAATTCTGAAATTATTTTAATTTCTTCATATGCTAAAAAAGAAGATATTATTTTTGAAAAAGAACTAAGAAAATTTGAAAATACCTTTAAATTTTTTAAAGTCCATTTTACCCTAACTAAGGAAAAAGTTGAAACTTACCATAATCAAAGAATTAATAAATATCTTATTAAAAAA
>CAZGGU010000008.1:19633-28995 GCA_964525395.1 uncultured Gammaproteobacteria bacterium | reverse complement strand
CATGAAGTTTATATTTATGTAAATCTCCAGAAACAGAGCTTTGTCCGATTTTTACGTCACATTTATCCTTGCTAGCGCTAAACTGAGTAGGAGAATATTCATGAGTGTAAAATATTTTTCCGCCATCAGGTTTATTAATAGTAAACTCTATTAATGGAGTAAGTGGTCCACCAGCTTTGGAAGGAGATTTAGTATGAAAAGTAACGACGATAGTTGATCCATCTTTAAAGTTTCCATCGAAATACCACCACTCAAAAGATTTTTTGGAAGGATCAGTTCGTAGTCCGTCTTCCCAAATCTTAGCAACTGGAATATCCATATATTTAGATTACCAGAAAATTTAAGCGAGCACTATTGCTATTAAGCTGATTTTAAGATTAAATTTAAGTATCTATGCAAAAAGACGCTCAATATAAGAGAAGATTACTCCTCGGAATCATTGGCATGCTCATATTTATCTTCCTCTCAATTGGTGCGATGGGTCTGTATGCTTATAAAACGATAATGCCTCTTTATAGAGAAGGTCAAACACATAAGAAAAACATGACTGAGTTTAGTAGGCAGATGGCTCTGGTAGCCAAATATGACAGAGAAAAAAAATATCAGGAAGAGCTGGAAGCAGGTAAGAAGGCTTTAGGTTACGCAACAAGTGACATAGCAAAATCGCAAGCATATTATGCAATAGGAAGTGCATATTATTATTTAGATGAGAAGGAACTTGCTAAAGAGAATGCAAATAAGTCAATAAAGCTGGATCCGAAATATTCTTATGCATATGACACTCTCGTTCAGATTGATTTAGATAATAAAGATTACAAGAGTGCTCTTGAAAACTCTAAAAAATTTCTTAAAGTACAGCCAGATTTAGGTAAAACTTATCAAAATTTAGCTTATTCATATTTTTATTTAGGTGACAAGGAAAATGCAGTTAAAAATATTGATAAAGCGATTAAACTTGATCCTAAATCAGATATTTATAAACAAGATAAAACATCTTTCCAGCAAGACAATGCTAAAACAACTTCAGTAACATCTGCTGCGGATATAAATCCAGAAGATAAAGACCCGAATTATTGGAAAACACAGCTGGGTTATATGAGTGATGATGAAAAAAACATTAATACGATTACAGGAAATCCCAAGTATGACCAAGCGAAATTAGCTCAGGCTAAAAATATGCTGAACCAGAGAAAAAGTATTATTAACCCAATATATTCGAAATTATTAGCAGGACAGGCTTTAAATAATGCGGATGCTCAGGCATTAGATAGATACTGGGCTATTACAGCGCAGTATTATGTGCTGGCTGATGAAATTCTCCATCCAAAATAAGCTGTCTAATTCAGCATTTGATATTTTGTTAAAATAAATCTATGCAGATTTTAATCTTCATCGCGTTATTTATTGCTCTATTTTTCATTTCGAAAATTTTGACACGTACTATTTCTTCATTTATTTATGGTGTTTCAGGAAGTCAGGGTTTTTCCATCAGGTTATTTCACCTCCTTTTTCTTCCAGGGGTCATAATTCATGAACTTGCTCATCTGCTCACTGCTGAAGTAATGTTTGTGAGAACATCGGGCCTTAATTTTTCTATGAGACGAGAAGGGGATGGGTTAGTAATGGGAAGCGTAGATATTCAAAAAACAGACCCAGTTAGGAGAGCTTTAATAGGATTTGCTCCAGTTTTTGTGGGAATAATATTAATTTTATTATCTACTCTTTTCCTGCTTTCTGATATGTCTCCGTTTACGAGTATTATTAATTACTTATTAATTTTTATTTTAGTCTTTGAAATAGGGAACACAATGTATTCAAGTAGTAAGGATTTAGAGGGCACAGTGGAATTATTAGCAGTTTTTGCAATAATATTTGCAGTTCTTTATTTCTTTGGCTTTCGGCTGCCTGATTTTCTTATTAATTTTTTAACTTCGACTGAAACGCAAAATACTTTTAAGCAGGCAAATTATATATTGGCAATTCCAATAATTATAAATGTGATTATTATTGTAATTTTGAAGACATTTCGTACTCGTTAGCCTCAGATTTAATCCTATAGCATTTGACATTATCTTATTTTTCTGCTACAATTGACAACCTATGAAAGAAAATTTCGGACCATTAGCGACATTTATGTGGTTTGGTTTAGTAGTTTCTCTAGCCGTAGCGATGTTTATTTTCGCTGCTCTTTTCGTGATTTTTAAAGCTTTTAGAAAAGGTTTAAAAATAGAAAAAATTAATCTTCCAAGCTTATCTTTACCTCGTTTTGCTAGGTAAGAGAATAAAAGTATTTACTTAAATCTACGTTTTCAGAATTAAATTTAATTCCCTCGTTTTCTAATAATTGTTTTTGAATTCCCGCTCCTCCAAATGCATAGCCTTTTGCAAGTTTTCCATCCTTCGTAACTACTCTATGACAAGGGGTTTTATCAGAGTTTGGATTAGCATGAAGTGCAAATCCAACAACTCTAGAATTTCTAATACCAATATATTTAGCAATCTCGCCATAAGTGGTAACATTTCCTCGCGGAATTTTTTGAACTGCAGAATACACAGCTGTAAAGGTGTTTGATTTTTTCATCGAAGGTAAACTATATAGAATATTATTGCCACAACAATTCTATAAACTCCGAAAGGAATGAAGGTGTGGTTCTGGAGATATTTAATCAGGAATTTAATTGATATTGCAGCAAAAATAAAGGATAAAATAAAACCTGTCCCAAGCATTATTAATTCATGGTTTGTAAAACTTAATTTTGTCTCATAAATATCTAAGACGCTTGCAGCGATAATAGTTGGTACCGCAAGTAAGAAAGAAAATTCAGCAGCAGCTTTTCTATTTATACCTAGAATTAATGCTCCAAGCATCGTAGATCCAGCTCGAGAAGTGCCAGGAATTATTGATAATGCTTGAAATAAGCCAATAATAAATGAATGCTTAACGCTGATTTCCTCAACATCATTTTCTACCTTGTCTTCTAATCTTTTTTTATTCCAAAGCTCTACTCCTATAAGTGCTACGCCTCCAATAAAAAGTGCAACCACTGTAACTATGGCATTTCCTAATAGATAAGTTTTTATAAAGTGATAAAGTGTGAAGCCAATAATAGCTGAAGGGATGAAAGCTGCTAAAATCTGAGGCCAAAGCTTAGTGTTGAAAAGCTTTTTATAATAAAGCATTATTACTGCAAGAATTGCGCCGAGCTGAATTAAGATCATAAAACTTTTTATAAAGTCTGTGCTTGGAATATGAAGAATATCTGTTGTAAGAATCAGATGGCCTGTTGAGGATATAGGTAGAAATTCTGTAATACCTTCAACTAGAGAGAGAATGATAGTTTGCAATAGATTCACAAAAAGATTATATCAGATATGAATTATGAGTAATGAATGATGAATTATGAATTATGAATTGATATTATGTATGTATGGAGAATTTAGAAAAACTAGCTAGATTAATACGTTATTACTCTTTACTTCAAACTTCCACTGCTGGATCAGGGCATCTGACTTCTTCATTATCAGCAACTGATTTAATGACTACGCTTTTTTTTGGTGGATTTTTCCATTTTGATTTAACCCATCCGAATTATGAAAATAATGACAGAATAATTTTTTCCAAGGGACATGCGTCACCTCTTTTCTATGCACTTTGGGCAGCTGCTGGAGGAATTGATCGAGATTCATTATTAACTTATCGAAAATTTGGAAGCCCCCTCGAAGGACATCCTACGATGGAGTTTAAATATACAGAAGCGCCTACAGGTTCTTTAGGGCAAGGTTTATCAGTAGGTCTAGGTATGGCTCTGGCAGGAAAAATTGACAGCTTAAAATACAAAACTTATGTACTTTTAGGAGATGGCGAAATGGCGGAAGGACAAGTTTGGGAAGCAATTGAAGTAGCCTCTAAATATAAGCTCAATAATTTAATTGGAATAATTGATGTAAATAGATTAGGTCAATCTGGAGAGACAATGCTTGGTTGGGACACGGAGCATTATAAAAAAAGAATTGCTGCATTTGGTTGGGAGGTTATTGTGATTGACGGACATAATCTAAAAGAAATTTCACACGCATTTTCTGTGGCGCATGCTAGTCTGGATCGCCCTGTAATGATTATTGCCAAAACTGTTAAAGGAAAAGGCGTTAAGTCATGGGAAAACAAGGAGGGTTTTCACGCAAAGACAATCCCCCATGAGAAAATGGGGGAGGCGGAGTCGGAGTTTGGCGAAATTGATAAAAGTATAGTCGGAAAAATAGCAGAACCAGAGAAATTACCACAGCGATTCATAAAGAATACTGAACATGATTTTCATGTCGCAGAATATAAATTAGGTCAGTTAGAATCCACTCGTAAAGCATTTGGGCATGCCTTGGTAAATATAAAACCTTTCTATTCTTCCCTAGTTTCGCTTGACGGTGAGGTTTCAAATTCAACTAATTCAGAAATTTTCAAAGAAAAATTTCCAGAAAGTTTTCTGGAAATGTATATAGCGGAGCAGAATATGGTGAGCACTGCTGTCGGGCTTGCCAGACGAGGAAAGCTGCCATTTGTTTCGACGTTTTCTGCATTTTTTACAAGAGCACATGATCAAATAAGAATGGCTTCATATGCTGGTCTGAATATTAAATTTGTAGGAAGTCATGCTGGAATTTCGATTGGCCCTGATGGCGCTTCTCAGATGGGACTAGAAGATATTGCTTTATTTAGGTCTCTTGCGCAAAGCACAGTTCTTTATCCCTCGGATGCAGTTTCTTCATTAAAATTAACTGAACAAGCAGCTGAGCATCATGGATTAGTTTACTTGAGAACTACTAGAATGGACTTGGAAACTATTTATTCAAATAAAGAAGAGTTTAAGATTGGTGGTTCAAAGATTTTAAAGAGCTCTGCGAAAGATAAAGTAGTAGTCATTGGTGCTGGGATTACGGTTCATGAAGCATTGAAAGCCTATGGCGAGTTAAAGAAAGAAGCAATAAATATTCAAGTGATAGATCTATATTCAATTAGACCATTAGATTCTGCGACTCTAGAAAAGGCAGCGAAAGAAATTAAGAAAATAATTGTGGTTGAAGATCATTTTCCAGAAGGAGGAATATTTGAAGCTGTGGCATCGTCACTTGTAAATTCTGGTGCTAAAATTTACAGTCTAAGTGTAAATAAAAAACCAAGAAGCGGAACGCCTGAAGAGCTTTTATGCTATGCAGGTATTGACTCTGCAGCAATTTGCGGTAAAGTTAAAGAAATAATTTAATGTTCTTGAAGAATCGTTTTACCGTAGTGCTTATTGTTCTTTCTTTTTTCTTATTTTGTCTTGCCTCAATTTTTATCACTTTTCCGTTAATATTTAATCTTACAAATATCACATCGGGTTTTGGAGATGAATTAATAATTACTTGGATTCAAAATTTTATTATTCATAATCCTGGAAACTTCAATGGAAATATTTATTTTCCTTATGATAATACATTGGCATATTCTGACTATTTATTTACCTCTGGTTTGATTGCATCACCTATTTTGTTTATTTTTAAAGAACCCCTCACTACTTTCAATTTTACGTTAATTTTTTCATTTATTTTTTTAGGATTTTCTATTTTTATTTTGTGTTTTTATTTAAGTAAAAATTATTTTATTTCATTATTTATTGGGTTGATGGTTATTTTTTGTCCTGCTGTTCTTGATAAAAAAATACACATACAGATTTTAGGAATTGAATGGGTTGTATTTTCAATGCTATTTTTTATTATTTTTTTAAGATCAAGTAATTCTAAATACTTGGTGATCTCCTTAATCTTTTTTGTTCTACAAATTTATAACAGTTTTATGCCGGGATATTTTATTTTGTTTTTTTATTTTATTTCATTATTGTCTTTGTTCTTTACTAATAGAGAATCTTTTAAGTCAAAAATAACTAAGAAAAATATGTTTAGTTTCATTTTTAGTTTGATTTTTATTTTGCCTATAATTTTTCCATATTTTAATGTTTCAAAAGAATTTAATTATAAAAGAGACATCAGGGAGTCTATTCATTTTGCGCTTCAGCCAGAAGATTTTTTAGTAGCAAATGAGGACAGTAAATTTTATGAAGTAACAGAGAGAATTTTTGCGAACAATAATTATCCCCAAAATGCAGAAATTAAAAGTGGATTTATTGGAATTATTTTTAGTTTATTATCAATTTTATTTATTATTTATTTTATTAAAAATTTCAGCAGAAAGAATTATATTTTAAATTCTTTTTTCTTTACAGGAATTCTTGGATTTGTCTTGTCACTTGGTCCTTTAATGCATATAAATCGTGTAACGATTCATGAGCCTTTTCCTGTGCCACTTCCCTATCTAATTTTTTACTATATTCTTCCAGGATTTAATGGTTTTAGGAATTCAGCAAGATGGGAAATGTTATTTATTATCTGTTTTTCTGTTGGTATCGCCATCATGCTTGCTGAGATATTTAAAAAATATTCTGTAAATAAGCAAATCATGATTAGTCTTATTTTAATTTCTTTAATTATTTTAGAATTTAATTTTCCTATGAAATATTTTAAAACTGATAATTATCTAAAAACACCAGATGTTTACTCAACTTTAAAAGCAGATACTAATGTAGTTTTTATTCCTCTTTGTAGCTGGAATGATAACTGTGCAGAGCTGGAATTTAAGAGAAATTATTACTCAATAAATAAATTCCCAAAAACTGTGAATGGTGTGAGTGGATTTTCTCCCCCCCCTTGGGAGAAACAGGCTCTGAATGTAAGAAAGAGATTATCTACTCAAAAGACTATTGATGATTTTAAGCATATGGATGTTAACTATTTAATCTTTGAAAAAGATAATTATGATTTATATTATTCTGATGGACAAAAGGTCTTGGATTTCTTACGCAATAATAACTCAATAAAAGAAGTTAATCGATTTGATAACACATATGTTTTCAAGTTATGATGTATATATGATTAGAATCGCGATCAATGGTTATGGAAGAATCGGCCGAATGGCTCATCGAGTGATTCTTGAGAAGTATAAAACAAAAATCGATGTAGTAGCGATAAATACTGGTTCTTCTACAGATTTGGAAGGTTGGGCATATTTACTTAAATATGATTCTGTTTACGGAAAATTAAAAGATGAAATTACTACTGAAAAAGGTAGGGACTCGAAACAAGATTTATTAGGTAAGCTGGTCATTAACAAAAGGAGAAAAACTTTAGTTTTTTCTCAAAAAGATCCTTCACTTCTTCCATGGGAAGATTTAAAAATAGATGTAGTGATTGAGTCCACGGGTCAATTCACTTCTTTAGAGGAATTGGATCTTCATATCCGAGCTGGTGCAAAAAAAGTCTTACTATCTGCTCCTGCTAAATCAGGAAACGTAGAGACAATTGTTCTAGGAGTTAATCAAGCAGATTATCTAAATCAAAATATAATTAGCAATGCCTCTTGCACTACTAACTGTATTACGCCTGTAGCTAAGGTAATTTCCGATAGCTTTGGAATTGAAAAGGCCATGATGACGACGATTCATGCCTACACCCAAGATCAAAGACTTCAAGATGGTGGGCATAGGGATTACAGAAGGGCAAGAGCAGGAGCAGAAAATATAGTGCCTACTTCTACTGGAGCTACTGTTGCAGCGGGAAAAGCTTTGCCAGAGCTAGAAAATATATTTGAGGGAATATCGATCAGAGTTCCGGTGGTAGTTGGTTCACTTTCAGACTTCACAATTATTACAAAGAAAAAAGTAACTGTTGAAGGAGTAAATAAAGCATTTAAAGAAGCAGCTGCTCAAAAGCAATTTAAAAATATTTTAGAAGTAACCAATGACCCGATCGTTTCTTCAGACATAATCGGAAATCCGCATTCAGCAATTGTGGATTTATCTCTTACTCAAGTAGTAGGAGACAACATGCTTAAAATAATCGCTTGGTATGACAACGAGTATGGATATGCCAACCGCCTTATAGAGGAAGTACTTTTAATAGGCTAATTTACTCTTTAATAAGTTGCCAGGTTCCAAAAATTGTTAAGAGTAGCGAAGGCCCAAGATTAAGTAAGGAATTAGTTCCAAATTCACCATAAATAAAATCATCTAAGGCCATTCCTAATAGTATGCCTCCAATTAAGACTACGATGACCCAGAGTAGTTTTCGTGTATTCATTTAGCACCTCCTAACTGATTTATTTTTTCTATTCTTCTGGTGTGGTTTTCGTTCGGATTAAATTCGGTTTGGAGAAATTCTTCGATTAAATCTTCTGCCACCATTTCATTCGTAAAATCTGATGCAATTGCTAAGATGTTTATGTCATCATCTTCGCGAGCCTTTTTAACTTGCTCAGCATCGAATCCTAATCCACAACGAATGCCTTTGAATTTATTGGCGGCAATATCTACCCCAACACCAGATCCGCAGATAACAATGCCGCGTGAGTCAGAATTTTTACTTACTGCTTCTGCCACCATCCCAGAAAAATCTACATAGTCATCAGCGGCTACGAGTTCATATGCACCCATGTCATCTGTTGCATGACCATTTTCATCAAGCCAACGTTTAAGGTTATTTTTTAATTCGAATCCTCTATGATCAGCACCAATATATATTTTCATTTCCAAATAATATTATATATTTTTTGAGAAAGTTCTACAGGATTTTCTGACTGCCAAATATTTCTTCCTACTGCCATACCTATGCAGCCAGCATTCATGCATGCCTCAACTGTTGATAAAAGAATTTGTTCATTTTCTTTTTCTCCTCCTGAAACTACAACCTTTGTTTTAGCAGCTGATTCTACTGCCCAGCGTAAACTTTTTTCATCTCCTGGATATTTGATTTTAATCATATCTGCTCCCATTTCGAGTCCAAGTCTAGCAGCGTATGCTGTCATTTCGTCCTGATTTCTAAGTTCTGCTTCAGTACCTTTAATATACATCCAGCCAATTACTGGTAAATTTATCTCGTGTGCTTCTTCAACGATTTTGCCAAATTCTCTAAACATTTGAGATTCATAAGCGCTTCCTACATAAACTGTGTATCCAACAGCTGCAGCTCCTAGGTTTGCTGCTTCTTGAGGAGTGCATATCTGAGGTGAGTAGGGATCAGGGTTATTTGTCAAATTTGTTTTACCGTTTAGTTTCAATATGAGCGGGACTATTTGTTCAAATTCTGTATTTGAGTAATATTTTTCTGCAATTCCTTTTTGAAAGATTATGCCAGTAAATAATCTGCTTTTTGCTATTTGAAGAATATAATTAGGATCTATATTTTCATCATCAAAATCTGCTGGACCATGTTCCATACCTTGGTCATAAGCGAGAAAGAACGCTTTTCCGTCTTTTGTAATTTTATCTAAGTTAATCATA